>NZ_CP040297.1:1043437-1376875 GCF_013393945.1 Nostoc sp. TCL26-01 | reverse complement strand
TAACATCGTTCTTGCTGGCAGCAGCGTCAATTTGCGTCAACAGGTTTTTTAATTCAGTTGGGGCATTTGGGGAAGTGTTATTTTGAGCTACTTCCGCCGCTTGTGTGCGTTGCCAACCGTTAACTAAACTGCATGATAGTACACACAAAGTCAGCAAAATAGCATGGGAAAATCTGCTTTGGCGTTTCAGTAATAAAAAAATCATGTTAGTCATGGCGAAGAATTTACTGATGGGAGTAGAGAAGGTAAGGAAATTGTTTTATCTTAGTTAAGCTAGGCGCTAAACGGTAGAGTTTGAATGGCAAACGCACCAATAAAATTACTTATAGCTGCCAGTGGGACTGGTGGACACTTGTTTCCGGCGATCGCATTGGCTGATAAACTACCAGATTATGAGATTGCATGGCTGGGTGTCCCTAATCGCTTAGAAACTCAGCTCGTCCCGAAACAATACACCTTGAATACTATTGCAGTCGAAGGGTTTCAGCAAGGGTTCGGTATTTCATCTTTAGTAACATTAACTAAACTTATAACTTCTGTTCTCCAAGTCCGGCGACTCTTGAAGCAAGGTAATTTTCAAGGAGTTTTCACGACTGGCGGATATATTGCTGGCCCAGCAGTAATTGCAGCCCGTTCTTTGGGTTTACCTGTAGTTTTTCACGAATCTAATGCTTTACCAGGTAAAGTCACCCGCTTTTTCGGCCCCTGGTGTACGGTGGTGGCTTTGGGATTTGATGTAGCGGTGAAGTATTTACCCAAGGCGACAAATGTCTATGTGGGTACACCTGTGCGATCGCAATTCTTAAATGCGGGTGATCATCTGCAACTAGATTTACCCATCCCTGACAGTGTACCGTTAATTGTCGTCTTTGGTGGTAGCCAAGGCGCGGTGGCTGTAAATAAATTAGTCCGTCAGGCTGCACCAGCTTGGTTTGCGGCTGGCGCTTATGTAGTCCATCTGACAGGCACTAGTGATGCCGATGTCGATAGCCTCAAGCATCCCCAGTATATAGAATTACCCTTCTACGACAACATGGCAGCGTTGTTAAAACGAGCTAGTTTAGCCATTAGCCGTTCTGGTGCTGGCAGTTTAACAGAACTAGCCGTCTGTGGCACACCAGCAATTTTGATTCCTTACCCCTTTGCGGCGGAAGATCATCAATCCTACAACGCCGATGTATTCACCAAAGCCAATGCAGCCTTAACCTTTAAGCAATCAGAACTAACAGCCGAGTCATTGCAAACCCAAGTTTTGCATTTGTTAAATTCCCCCCACGAATTAGCCAAAATGAGGGAAAATACCAAAGCGATCGCAGTTCCCGATAGCGCTGATAAGTTAGCAACTTTAGTGCGGGAAGTAGTAGAAAGATAGATAGAACTTACGCACTCAACCAAACCCGAATTTCTCACGAAATTTCTAAAACTTGAACCCAGATGATTTCGCCCTCATCCCCTCACCCCTTCTCCCATGTTTGGGAGAAGGGGGACAAGAATTCCTCTCTCCCAAATGTGGGAGAGGGGTTGGGGGTGAGGGAAAAACGTTGTCACCAAGCAGCTTTCACGTTAAGTTAACACCAATACTCATGAACCCGCCCGTACCGTTTTGTGAGAAATGCAGGCAAAAACCCTTCTAATACCAATTCACAAAAATCCTGATACATATAGCTTACTCGTTGGGTATTGTCCGCCCACCGTTAAAACGGTGGTCTCATAGCTTAAGTCCATTAAAATGGACTCTGATATTCAGTCCTCTTGAGAGGACTTTAGCTATGAGACAGGGATTTACAATCCCTGACGGACTGACGGACTCACGTATTTGTATCATTATTAAAGTGAAATGGTATAAGGGTAGTCAATAGTAAACAGTGAACGTTTATTAACTGATAACTGATAACTGATAACTGATAACTGATAAGCGGTACGCTAGAGCAAAAGCTGAAAAAAGACTATGAAGCCTGAAGAAATTGCCGAAATTCTGGCAGAATTATTTGGCACAGCAGACGTACAAGCGATCGCGCCTGGATCGTGGCAAATAGACAAACTCACATTTAGACTGCTAGTACTACTGTCAGAAGATCACAACTGGCTCAGGGTTTTACTGCCAATTGTGCCATTACAAGAAGCTCAATCATTTTTAACACAGTTTCTTGAAGCCAATTTTGATGATACTCAAGAAGTCCGCTACGCTTTGTATGACGAGGTGATTTGGGCAGTCTATCAACACAGTAGCATTAGTTTAACAAGTGATGATTTAAGAGGAGCGATCGCTAGACTTGTATCTTTGCACGAAGTTGGCTTAAATGAAGTCTTCAATCGATTAATCGAAACCCGTGTCCGGCAAATCATCCAAGCCGCAAAGCAACAAGGACAATCCCTAGAAGCCACCATGCAAAACCTAGAACGGTTTTATGCCGAAGGAATGTTAGGAGAACTTAACCAAACAGCACAAGCTAGAGAAGAAGTTTTAGCAGCTTGGCAACGGCAATTAGAACGCCTATGGAACGAAGTCAGCAGCTAGTATAGTAATGCAACACCATGAATATCATTGACATACTCAAACAAGACTATCAAAGATTTCCCATTGATCAAACCTACAGCATTTACGCCCAAGATGTCTATTTTCAAGACCCACTCAATCAGTTTCGTGGGATTAAACGCTATCAACAAATGATCAAGTTTATGCAAACTTGGTTTTTAAATATCAAAATGGATTTACATGATATTCAACATTTAGGAGACAAAATTAAAACTGAATGGACACTAAGTTGGAATACTCCTGTACCGTGGAAACCCCGCATCTCAATTTCCGGCTGGAGTGAACTTGGTTTAAATGCTGATGGCTTGATTGTTTCTCACATTGATTACTGGTACTGTTCCCGTTTAGATGTAGTTAAGCAGCACTTAATTTTTGGTAAATAAACAGTAATATTATGGCAAATTAGGAGAAATAATATACTTAATCTTCCAGAGCGATCGCCATGACTGATGAACAACTCCAGCAACTCATCGAAACCAACGCCAGAACCGCACAAGCCATGTTAGATGAGATGTCAGAAGCACGACACGAACGTCAAGAACTCCGGGAAGGGATGATACAGCTACAAAAATCGGTTGAGCGCTTGACAAAAATCCAAGAAGGTATATTTAATTTACTCGTTTCTGTTGATGGCGATCGCCCAACAATTCTCAAAAAACTCTCAGCCATCGAAAATAAGCTAGATCAAGTCTTGCAGTCCCCAAAAGAGCAATAAGTATAGATACCTAAATGATCATATTTAATTGTCTCAAACCTGCCCAAGCCGCATTTATTCTCGTTAAACCATTGATAATAGAAATAGCGTAAATAAATGTAAACAATTCTCAGGCAGGGTAGGATTATTCATGCGAGTAATATTGATGACAGGGAAAGGCGGTGTGGGTAAAACCTCAGTTGCGGCTGCAACTGGACTCCGTTGTGCAGAACTGGGCTATCGTACACTGGTTTTGAGTACAGACCCTGCTCATTCCTTAGCAGACAGTTTTGACATGGAACTGGGACACGCACCCCGACAGATTCGACCAAACTTGTGGGGTGCAGAACTAGATGCACTACAAGAGTTAGAAGGAAACTGGGGTGCAGTGAAGCGCTACATTACCCAAGTTTTACAAGCCAGGGGTTTAGAAGGAGTCCAAGCGGAAGAATTAGCCATCCTACCAGGTATGGATGAAATTTTTGGCTTGGTCAGAATGAAGCGTCATTATGATGAAGGCGAGTTTGATGTATTAATTATCGACTCTGCACCCACTGGTACAGCATTGCGACTGTTGAGTTTACCAGAAGTCGGTGGTTGGTATATGCGACGTTTTTACAAACCATTTCAAAACATCTCCGTAGCGCTGCGGCCGTTAGTAGAGCCGATTTTTAAACCCATCGCGGGATTTTCCTTACCAGATAAGGAAGTGATGGACGCACCTTACGAGTTTTATGAGCAGATAGAAGCGTTGGAAAAAGTACTCACAGATAATACGCAAACTTCTGTGCGTCTTGTTACCAATCCAGAGAAAATGGTCATTAAAGAATCTCTACGCGCTCATGCTTATTTAAGCTTGTATAACGTGGCAACGGATTTAGTTGTGGCTAACCGTATTATCCCCGCAGAAGTTGAAGATCCATTCTTCCAACGTTGGAAACAAAATCAGGAAGAATATCGTCAAGAAATCCACGAAAATTTTCATCCACTACCAGTTAAAGAAGTACCACTATTTTCCGAAGAAATGTGTGGTTTAGCAGCATTAGAACGTCTCAAAGAAACCCTCTACAAAGACGAAGATCCAACCCAGGTATATTACAAAGAAACAACTGTCCGAGTAGTTCAAGAACAGAATCAATATAGCCTGGAATTATATCTACCAGGGATTCCCAAAAATCAAATTAACCTGAGTAAAACTGGAGATGAACTAAATATTACTATTGGCAATCATCGCCGGAATCTCGTCCTACCACAAGCTTTAGCAGCTTTACAACCCGCCGGTGCAAAGATGGAAGACGACTATCTAAAAATTCGCTTTGCAGACAATATAAAAGTCTAAAATGGCTCGTAGGTGAAGGCAAATTCAGCGACAAAATTTGTTTTAAGATTGACATAAAAAAGACATGAATAACATCATGTCTTTTTTATTGTGATTTTTTATCTGTAGGCTCAATCTGAATATTGACAAAAATTACTTTGACTTTTCAACTTTTTTAAAAACATACTTTTTTCAAACAAAAATTTATATAAAAATATAGTCAATTTTCCGAGATTTTTTTGCCCGTAGTTTTACTGTGGACAATTTGAATAATTAAAATTCAAAATGTTTTTATATTTGCTAAGAATAGCGTAATTTTCCTGAACTTAATTTAAAAAAGCAATGTCACCGATCGCCCAACCAGATTTGCAGGTTAGTTTGAATCAAGAAAGTGTATTGCGTCGTATTACAACTCGTATCCGTCAGTCTTTAGAGTTGGCAGATATCATTGCCGCGACAACAGCAGAAGTACGTTCTTTGCTGGGAACTGACCGAGTAATGATTTATAAATTTCATGCAGATGGCAACGGTCAGGTCATTGCTGAGGCCATTTATGAAAATCGTTTACCATCTCTGTTGGGGCTAAATTTTCCAGCCGATGACATTCCCCCCCCAGCACGAGAACTGTTTATCCAAGCGAAAGTACGTTCAGTAGTAAATGTAGAAGCAGGACAGATTGGCCAAAGTACCCTGCGGAACTCAGAAACCGGGGAATTTATCTCCGAACAAATCTGTTACCGTTCTGTAGATCCTTGTCACATTGAATATTTAACAGCAATGGGAGTCAAATCTTCAGTTGTTGCGCCGATTTTTCATCAAGACGCACTCTGGGGTTTATTAGTATCTCATCACTCAGAAACCCTGAATATTGCTGAGAACGAGTTAGAAGCCATACAGATGGTTGTGGATCAACTATCAGTAGCGATCGCTCAAAGTCATCTTCTCACACAAGCCCGTGCCAAAGCCGAACGAGAAACAGTTATTAATCACATCAGTACTCTGCTACACTCTTTACCCACCATTATCTTACAACCAGCTTTAGAAGCAACTGTTGCGGCTTTGAACGGTGTTGGTGGTAGGCTGTGCATCAAACACCAAGCTTTTAACTCACAAAATGCTGGGTCTGAAAGCTTCATAGAATGCTTAATCCCCGGAAATGATTGTATTCAACTTTATACCTGTGGACAGCAACCCATTATTCCAGAACAAAGTATCTATCCACTGATTGAGCAATATAGTATTTGGCAGGAAAACTACAAATCTCATCAAGGTGATGTCTTAGCCATATCTGACATATATCAAACTCCAGTATTGCGAACCTTGCAAGCCGCCTTTCAACCAACTAAAATTCGTAGTATTTTGATGATTCCCCTAGAATACCGTCAGCAGTTACTAGGGTATTTAACTATTTTTCGCAATGAGATAGATACAGAAACCCTTTGGGCTGGTCAATTTGATCGAGATCAAAGACAACTCTACCCCCGTATTTCCTTTGATATCTGGCGTGACTCAAAAACAGCACAAGCCCAAGAATGGAAAATCACAGAAATTGAACTAGCTAAAGAAATTGGTAAACATTTTGCCTCAGCCATTCAACAGTACGAACTATATCAACAAGTACAAGCCTTCAACGAAAATTTAGAAAAACAAGTCAAAAGGCGCACTTGGGAATTACAACATACTACTGAACAACAACAGGCTGTATTTGGTGTAATTACCAAGATTCGAGAGTCGTTGGAAACTAATACTATTTTTCAAACAACCACTAAAGAAGTTTGTCAATTAATTAAAGTAGATAGAGTTTCTGTGTATCGCTTCAACAAAGATTGGGGTGGCGAATTTGTCGGTGATTTTGAAGCTACCAATCCTCACTGGTCAAATGAATCAAAAATAGGGATTAACATAGTTTGGAATGACACTTATTTACAAGACACAGAAGGAGGACGTTATCGCTACAACGAGACGTTCACCGTAGATGATATCTATAAAATGGGCTTTGCTAAGTGCCATCTTGAAAATTTAGAAGAATATCAAATTCGGGCTTTTGTCCTGGCTCCCATCTTTTTTGGACAAAAACTTTGGGGTTTATTAGCAACATATCAACACACTGGCCCGCGTGAATGGAAAACCTCAGAAGTTAATTTTCTCACGCAAATTGCAGCTCAACTAGGAGTAGCACTACAACAAGCAGAACTACTCAGCCAAACAAAACAACAAGCAGAAGAATTAACTCAAGCACTCCATCATTTACAACAAACTCAAACCCAACTTATTCAGACAGAAAAAATGTCTTCATTGGGTCAATTAGTAGCAGGTGTAGCTCATGAAATTAACAATCCAGTAAACTTTATCTATGGCAACCTTAGCCATGTTAGTGAATACGCTCAGGATTTGCTCACAATGCTAGAACTCTATCAGCAAGAGTGTCCCCACCCCAGCCAAGAAATTCTCGCACAGGCAGACAAAATGGATTTAGAGTTTTTATCGGAAGATTTACCAAAAACTCTATCTTCTATGGAAATCGGAGTAGAACGCATCCGGCAAATTGTCATGTCTTTAAGGAATTTCTCGCGTTTAGATGAAGCTGAGAAGAAAGCTGTAAATATTCACGAGGGTATTGATAGCACCTTGCTAATTTTGCAGCATCGCTTAAAAGCAAAACCAGAGAGTCCGGCTATTCATCTGATCAAAGAATATGGTGAACTGCCTTTAGTAGAGTGCTACGCCGGACAGATGAATCAAGTATTCATGAACGTTTTAAGTAACGCACTTGATGCCTTAGAAGATTACAGAGAATTACAACCAAAAACTAATATTGGGAAAATTTCTATTATTACCAGTATTGGTCAAATTCAAGATAATATTAAAAGTATAGTCATCCGCATTGCTGATAATGGCCCAGGCATACCGGAGGCAGTCAGGGTAAGAATATGTGATCCATTTTTCACAACTAAACCAGTAGGCAAAGGTACAGGTTTAGGGTTATCAATTAGTTACCGAATTGTTGTCGAAAAACATGGTGGTGTTTTTAAATGTGATTCACAACTAGGCTCAGGTACAGAGTTTTGGATTGAAATTCCAGTTCAGCAAATGGGGAATAGTCAATAGTCAATAGTCATTAGTCAATAGTCATTGGTCATTAGTCAATAGTCATTAGTCATTGGTCAATAGTCATTAGTCATTAGTCATTAGTTATTAGATGTAGGTTGGGTGGAGCGAAGTCCAACCCAACATAAGATCAGAATATTGGCTGAGAAATATTTGGCTGATACCATTTCACATTAATTATGATAGACATAAATTATGTAGAGACCTTGCAATGCAACGTCTTATACCAATTCACAAAAATCCTGATACATATAGCTTACTCGTTGGGTATTGTCCGCCCACCGTTAAAACGGTGGTCTCATAGCTTAAGTCCATTAAAATGGACTCTGATATTCAGTCCTCTTGAGAGGACTTTAGCTATGAGACAGGGATTTACAATCCCTGACGGACTGACGGACTCACGTATTTGTATCATTATTAAAGTGAAATGGTATTACCTGGATTTCTCACAAAACGGTAGGGGCGGGTTCACAAAAGAGCTTCAATCATTCACGAATATCTCGTTAACCCGCCCCTACAGCCTCTGGACTGCGGTTTTACAAATTTTGTGAGAAATTCGGGTTTACTGTTTCACTTGCTTGTCTCATGAAAGCGAGTATTACGTAGCTTGCTTCCGCGTTGCGTCATTACGAATTACGAATTATCTTAGCTTCTCAACTGTACCGGCATAGCTAAATAAGTCATCTTCAAACCTCCCAGTGGTGTAAAAATCACGGGAGTTAGGGTTTGATTGAGGTGCATTTGAATTTCTGTTGATGGTAGAGCTTTTAATCCTTCCATTAAATACTTAACATTGAAAGCAATTTCTATATCTTCTCCAGAAATTTCCGCGCTCATTGACTCTCTACCACTACCCATTTCTTGCGCTTCACAAGATAAGGTGAGTTCTTGAGCATTACTATCTATAGTTAGTTTGACGATATTATTTTTCTGGTCAGCTAAGACGGCGATGCGCTCTAAAGTGCTGAGAAATTGTTTGCGTTCAATGGTGACTTGTCGTTCAAATTGCCGAGGGATAAGTTGCCGATAGGCTGGATATTGACCTTCTAGGGTGCGGCTAGTTAGGCGTTGGTTTTGCCAAGCAAAGACAACTTGACCTTGATCTAAATATAGGGCTACGGGTTCATCAGAGGAAGCGTTGTGAACTAGCATTCGTTCGAGTTCTCGTAACGCTCTAGCTGGTACTGTGACTTCTAGTTGTTCTTGATTATCTTCCAAAGGGCGTTCGTTGGCTGTTTCGACTACCGCGAGGCGATGTCCATCAGTAGCAGCGAATTCCAAGGAGTCTGGTTTGACTGTCAGATGAACTCCTGTGAGTACTTGCTTAGTTTCGTCTGCACTAGTGGCAAATAATGAACCCCGTAAGCCTTCAATTAAGGCTGTGGCTGTGAGATGAATGGCTTCGGTACTTTCAATGAGAGGTAATTCGGGGAACTCTCCAGCTTCCATTGCTCTGATTTGATATTGTCCCGTTTTTGGTGTGAGTGTGACATTGATACCTTCCCCTGTGGCTGGGTTTGATTCATCATCTAGGGTGATTTCTCCCTCTGGTAGGCGTGAGGTGATGTCTACTAGTAGTTTAGCCGGCAGTGCGATCGCTCCCCCTTGCCACACGTCAGCATTAAAGCTGGTACGGATACCCAAGCTGAGATCAAAGGCTGTTAGACTGACTTGGTTAGTTTCCGCATCGGCTTGCAACAGCACGTTAGCCAGCACTGGATGAGTCGGGCGTGATGGTACAGCACGATTGACGAGGGAAAGATTGGTACTGAGGTCACTTTGGGCGCAAACTAATTTCATAGGGGAGTGGAGAGTGGGGAGTGGGAAGAAAATTTTATCTAACTGGGCTATTTTAGCGTCTCTGAAAATGTTGTAGATATATTTGTTTTTGACTCAATGGCAGTAGTTGAAAATTGTGGAAAACTTGTGGAAAAAGTCGAGAAGTTTTCCACAGGGTAATTATACTTAGGTTAAGTTTTCCCCGATAATTATCAAGTTTTCCACAATTAATCACGACTTTTCCACAGATAGTATTGATATTTAATCTATTTTTATACATTACTTAATACTCTCAAATGCCCCAGTGAGAGCAAGTTGTGGAAAACTACTATTTGTTATGAAGATGATTTTTGAGAACGGCTAGTCATTTTGATCCGATCGCCAAGCTGACGTAGAGTTTCTGATAGATGGCGATCGCTCTCTTGGAGTTGAGCAATCTTGTCACAACTGTATAACACTGTGGTGTGGTCTTTGCCACCAAACTCTTCACCAATGCGGGGGAAACTTAAATCAGTATGTTGCCGCATCAGATACATCCCAATTTGCCGCGCCCAGCTAATTTCCCGCCGTCGAGAATTACTTTTTAGGTCTTCAATGGAAATATCAAAATTCTCAGCAATCACCGTTAAAATTGCTTCTGGTGTCGCAGCAATTTTTTCCGTTGGTGTCTCTAAAACAGGGGCAATATTTGCTACGGTCATCTGTAAACCCCAGATGGAAATATAAGCCAAAGCTCTGGTTAAAGCTCCCTCTAGTTCTCGAATGTTGGAAGTATAGTTAGAAGCAATATACTCAATTACATCACGAGGTAAGCGTATATTTTCATACAAAGATTTCTTTTGCAAAATGGCCATTCTTGTTTCCAAATCTGGGGCTTGAATATCAGCAATCAACCCCATAGAAAACCGAGAACACAACCTTTCTTGTAGGCTAGGAATTTGGTTGGGTGGACGATCAGAAGCGATGACGACTTGTTTACCTGCTTCATGTAAAGTATTGAAAGTATGAAAAAATTCTTCTTGAGTATATTCTTTGCCTTCAATAAACTGAATATCATCAACCAACAGCACATCAGCAGCTCGATAATGTTCTCGGAAACTCTGCATACTGTCATTGCGAATAGCTGTAATTAAATCGTTAGTGAACTGCTCGGTAGAAACGTAAAATATCTTAGAATCTGGGCAAATTTCCCAACGATAATGCCCAATTGCCTGCATGAGATGAGTTTTGCCTAAACCTACACCACCACATAAAAATAACGGATTAAACTCTCGTCCAGGAGATTCAGCCACAGCCAGAGAAGCTGCATGAGCCATGCGGTTATTTGCTCCCACCACAAACCGGGAAAATACATACTTCGAGTTAAGTTCTGTATTGATTTGTCTTTTAGGATTAACAGTTTCCGAGGTATGATTTGGGGTTGATGATTCCCAGACTGAGCGATCGCTGACTTCACCTAATTCTTCATCTTTAGCGATAGTGATGTAAATTTCCACCGGATATCCCAAAATATCTTGTACGACATTGGCAATGGTATTGATGTAGTACTTCTGTAACCAGTTACGGGCAAAGGGATTAGGCGTAATTATGACCAAACAATTATTTTCTAAGCGTTCCGCACTAGCAGTTTTAATCCAAGTTTCAAAGGTGGGACGAGACAGTTCTAGTTGTAAACGTTCCAGTACTTGACTCCATAAACTGTCAATAGAAATTTCCGTCATTTACCTACCACCTTTGCTGCTAATCGTCACAATAGAAGATATGAGCAAGCACTAATTTAGCATTCACAAACTCTAGACCTATAACTAGTTTTTGAGTTGTAATCATTTTGGGACAAACCCGTAGGCAATATCCTAGCACTCACAGACCAACACGGAGAAGCAAAGACACATGAAGACAACAGAGTATAACAATCAACACAGAAATAGCAAGCAGGAAGTCAACAGTGTGATTTTGATGTTACTGAGTGGTTTAGCGGTGGTGTCTGTGGGCGGTTGCTCTCTTCTACCTGCCAGAACTGTACAGTCACAAAATGAAACCCAGCCTCAAACAGCTAATGATACCGTGCCGGCGATCGCACCACCAGCGATTATTTCCTCCTCTGGCGATCCCAACTTTGTGGTTAAAGTGGTACAAAGTGCTGGGGGCGCAGTAGTCAGGATTGACTCAGCGAGAACCATAACTGCGCGCGTACCAGAAGAATTTAATGACCCCTTTTTCCGCCGCTTTTTTGGCGATGGCACACCATTACAACCCAGACAGCGCGTAGAACGGGGTAGTGGCTCAGGATTTATTATTAATGCTTCTGGGCAAATTTTGACTAATGCTCACGTAGTAGACGGTGCTGATACGGTGACGGTGACGCTCAAAGATGGGAGAAGTTTTGATGGTAAAGTCCTGGGTGAAGACCCAGTTACAGATGTAGCTGTAATTAAAATTAATGCTAATAACTTACCTACCCTATCTTTAGGTAACTCCGAGTCCTTACAACCAGGTGAACCAGTCATTGCCATTGGGAATCCCCTGGGGTTAAATAACACAGTCACTTCGGGAATTATCAGCGCCACAGGTCGTTCTAGCAGTGATATAGGTGCTAGTGATAAGCGCGTTGACTATCTGCAAACAGATGCGGCAATTAATCCCGGTAACTCTGGCGGCCCCTTGTTAAATGCTCGTGGTCAAGTTATTGGCATGAATACAGCGATTCTTCGCGGCGCGCAAGGCTTGGGATTTGCTATTCCTGTAAATACTGTCCAGAAAATTGCCCAGGAATTAATCTCTACTGGTAGGGTAGACCATCCTTATTTGGGCGTGCAGATGGTGACATTTACCCCAGAAATTAAAGAAAGAATTCAGGACAGATTTGGCGATCGCATCAATATAAAATCAGATAGGGGTGTTTTGTTAGTGAGTATTATCCCTAACTCCCCTGCTGCTACAGCCGGACTCAGACCCGGTGATGTCATTCAAAGCATTAATAATCAACCTGTAACAAAAGTTGAAGAAGTCCAAAGACTTGTGGAAAACAGCAAGATTGGCAGTCCTTTACCAATCCAAATCGAACGCAATGGGGAAACTAAACAATTAACAGTCAGTCCAGCACCTTTGCCAGTGCAGAGGGAAGGATAGTTGTCACAATTGTTTTACTGCCTGATCGTAATCACCTCGCTAATCAGGTATATTTATTTGATGTAAGAGCTTTTCTTTGTGGAAAGCAAACTGCCGATCAATCAAGTTCTCGGCATTGGTCGCTTACATTTTTATAAAAATACGACCAGAAAACTTTATCTCATCAGGCGCATCTGACATATTTGGCACACCATTTGCTATTTTTATAATTGAGGACAAGATTTATTCTTGTCCTTTATTTTTGCAGAGATTTTCTCCAATCAGAATTCATCACAAATAGACATCTGGTAAAAATCTTTGTAGAGATGTTGTAGTGCAACGTCTCTACAAAAATTTCGGGCAACTTCGTCATGAAACAGCAGGATTATCTGAAGTTTTGATCCTTTGCAACATTTGCTCTACTTGGCTAGCTTTTTCATTTCTATTCTGTTGTTTAAATATATTTAAAGCTTTTTCCAAAGAAACTAGTGCTTCGTCTTTTTTGTTAGTCTGCAATAAAGCTAGTGCTAAATTTGTGAGTGCATCGGCGTAATTGGGGTTGATTTCTAGAGCTTTTCTATATTCTGTAATGGCATTATCCCAGCTACTTTGACTAGCATATACCATACCGATCGCATTATAGGCTAGGGCATACTGTGACTTAAAGCGGATGGCTTCTCGATAGGCGCTGATGGCTGCTGCTGTTTTCTTATTGCGGAAAAATACATTGCCTAATTGAAAATGACCAAAGGCATCTTCAGGAAATTTTTTCAGGAATCTACACAGGCTAGCTTCTGCACCGGGGAAGTTACCTTGAAAGTATAGCTCATTGGCTTGTTGGATTAATTGCGATCGCTCTTGTTGCGGATCTGCAAATTGTGCCTGTTTTTGTAATTGTTTTTGTCGCGGTTGTTTTTCGGTGTTGCTTAAAGTTTCCTGACAGGCGAGTTTTTCTGGCGACTGTTCCTGGGCTGTGGCTGGAGGCAATACACTCATCGTTGTGATGATACTCAGTGTTATACAGCTTAGAGGTTGAATAAATCCTGATTTCATTGCCCCACTCTCTCAATTATGCTCTATTACTTATGATACCTTCTCACCTTACACCCCTAAATTTCCTCACAGCCAATTCCTGACTAAATTTAAAGGCAATTTGCCCATATTAAAAGCCTCCGAACCTCGATTTTTTGCACAAATCGAGGTTATTTTTGGTTTATTTAGGGATATTTACAAAACAAAATACGGTAATCCTATCAATTTACCGTATAATACTTATGGCTTGATCGCTTCCTCCGAGATATTGCTGGTATTTAACTGCCACACCCAGGAAGTGAACGAGTGCCAACACAGCATATATGGAGTAAAATCCTGGAGATTTATATGAGCAACAAGCATATTGAAGTCAAACCCGTAGCTGGTTTCATCGGTGCAGAGATCAGTGGCATAGACTTGTCACGTCCTCTGCACGATGAAGCAGTTGCGGAAATTCGTCAAGCATGGTTAAAGTGGAAAGTCATTTTCTTTCGTGGTCAGAATATTGACCATGCTGCCCAGATTGCGTTCACATCTCGTTTTGGTGAAGTAACCTATGCACATCCCCACGAAGATGAGCCAATCGAAGGCTTTGCACAAATACTACCAATTGACCGCAGTCGCTACGAACGCCGTAATGGTTTGCGCCGTTCCAGCTACGAAAGCCGTTGGCATACTGATGTGACAGCAGTTGTTAACCCACCGGCGGGGTCTATTTTGCGGGCGGTGAATGTCCCCAGCATTGGTGGTGATACACAGTGGACTAATCTAGTTGCAGCCTATGAGGGTCTATCAGAACCTCTACGGAAACTAGCAGATGAATTAAAAGCAGAACATCGGTTCAATGCTCGTTTACGAATTCCCAGTAATAGCAAACTCGCTCAACGAATTGCTGCTAACCCACTGGTGTCAATTCACCCAGTCGTGCGGGTTCATCCAGAAACAGGTGAACGTGCATTGTTTGTCAATCCTGGTTTCACATCTCACATTCTGGATGTGTCACCACAAGAAAGCGAGCTGCTGCTAGAGTTGTTCTTCAACCAAATCACTAAGCCAGCCTATACTACCCGTTTCCGTTGGCACAATGGTGATATCGCATTCTGGGATAACCGCGCCACCTCACATTTAGCTCCCCAGGATTTAGATCATATAGAAGTTGAGCGCGTACTCTATCGCACCACCATCACTGGCGATGTTCCAGTTGGGCCTGATGGTTTCCGTTCGCAAATAGTTGAAGGTGAGCCGTTAACCAGTGAATTACCAACTGTCCTCAAGCAGAAAACTGAGAAGGTGTTAGCAGAACCAGCACTAAATTGAGCTAGGGAGTGCTATTCAAGTCAATCGCATAAATTATGTAGAGACGTTGCATTGCAACGTCTCTACCATTCACATTTAAAGGAAATTGGTATAAGTCCTATGATCCTCTAAGAGGGTGTTGGAAAAGTTTCAGTAGGTATAAAAATGTCATTCTGACTGGAGCGGAGCGCAAGGAAGAATCTAGGTTTTGTGGCACATACCGAGATGTTTCATTCCGCTACGCTGCATTCAACATGACAAAGAAACAGACTTTTCCAACGTCCTCTAAGAAATTGATGGCAAAAGTCCTCTGAATAAGCTTTCTCCTCATGCTAAACCTTACTCTCTAAAGGTTGCTGAAGCGATTTGGTAGCAGCCAACTTTCTCCCGTAGCTAATAGCAATCAATCCTGTCACATTCATAAATAAACTGTAAATTGCGGCTGGTATTGCCATCTCAGGATTGTTGAGTAATCCGGCGGTAATTGCGATCGCTAGTGTGCCATTTTGAATCCCCACCTCAATCGCAATGCAGATTTGCTGGGGAGAATTGAGGTTAAATAACTTGCTCACATAAAACCCCACCAACATTGAGATAGTATTCAACAGCACCACGCCAACTCCAACTTGGAGAATAAAGCCAGGGATACGGTTCCACTCACGAATAATCAGCACGAGAATAATTGCTGCTAGTAAAGCAACTGCTAGGCTGCTAGTCACTTTTTCCAGACGACGGGCCATTTCTGGAAATATCTGCCGCACCCCCATTCCTAACCCTATAGGCAGAAGCGTCATCAGAAAAATTTGCACTATTGTAGCACCAATGGGTAGAGCGATCGCCGCAGTTTGTCCAATGAAGTGCTGGTATGCTAGGTTTCCCAACACCGGAATAGTAAATACTGTAATCACACTGCTAAAAGCTGTTAGCGTGACTGAGAGTGCAACATCACCTTTAGCAAGGAATGTAATTATATTTGAAGATACCCCACCTGGACACAGTGCGACGATCATTAACCCCATAGCGATCGCAGGTTGCATAGGTACAACTTTAGCAATGACAAAACCAATCATAGGTAAAAAAACTAACTGACTGATCAAGCCAATTGAGACAGCTTTGGGATACTTTTTGACACGTTGGAAATCTTCTGGTACAAGAGATAAACCCATTCCTAGCATAATGATAGCCAAGGCTATAGGTAAAACAACCGCACTCAAAAAGCTTGCTTCCATAATCTAGGGAATAGGTTACAGGTTACAGGTTACAGGAAATGGGGAACAGAAAGAACCAAGCCGCCCATAAGGGGTGGGATTTTCACCTAAAAGTGATGAGTGTTGTGGCAGGGTAAGATTCCCGTGACAACACCCTCATTGGCGTATAGCCCTTTGGGCATGAAAACAGCGTAGCAGGACGTTAGTCCATTGCGACTTTGTTAAGATGGCTTGGGTTTGTAAGTCGAAGTCACCTGTAATTCTTTCAACTGCTTGACATCTACACTAGAAGGTGCATCTGTTAATAGACAACGTGCTTGTTGTGTCTTCGGAAAAGCGATGACATCTCGAATAGATTCTTCCTCAGCTAGTAACATTACCAAACGATCTACACCGTAGGCAATGCCACCATGAGGCGGTGTACCATATTCAAACGCTTCTAGTAAAAAGCCAAATTTATTTTGTGCTTCTTCCGGAGATAAACCGATGTTTTCAAACACCTGTTCTTGAATGTCCCGTTGATAAATCCGCAGACTACCACCACCAACTTCAAAGCCGTTGAATACTAAGTCGTAGGCTTGGGCGCGGGCAGTTTTTAAGTCATGCAAATCATCTGGGTGTGGTGCGGTGAAGGGATGGTGGAGTGCTTCTAGCCGCTTTTCGTCAGCATTCCACTCAAACATGGGGAAATCCACAATCCAGAGTAAGTTAATTTTATCTGGATCAATTAAACCAAACTCTTTAGCGATCGCCTGTCGTAATCTATCTAAAGTTTTATTCACAGTCACCGCATCACCAGCCCCAAACAATAACAAATGTCCTGGTTTGGCATCTGTGCGCTGCAAGATTTCTTGCTTTTGGGCATCTGTCAAGTTATCTTTAATCGCTCCGATGGTGTCAATTTCTCCATCCTCTCGCACCCGGATGAAAGCTAAACCTTTCGCACCAGCTTCGCTAGCTTCTTTAAATAAATCACCACCTGGCTTGATGCGAACATTAGAAATTTGTTCATTACCGTTGGGAATGGGCAGAATTTTCACAATCCCCCCATTAGCTACAGCCTCCCGAAAGACTTTAAAACCAGAGTCTTTCATCACGTCGGAAACGTTAACCAATTCCAACCCATAACGAGTATCTGGTTTATCGCTACCATACCGTTCCATCCCTTCGGCATAGGTAAGACGGGGGAATGGACGATGTAACTCAATTCCCTTCACAGTTTTGAAGATATGACAAACTAACTTTTCGTTCAGTTCGATAATTTCTTCTTGAGACATGAAACTCATTTCCATGTCCAACTGCGTAAATTCTGGTTGTCTGTCAGCGCGTAAATCTTCGTCACGAAAGCAGCGAGCAATTTGGTAGTATCTATCCATCCCCGATACCATGAGTATCTGTTTAAATAACTGGGGAGATTGGGGTAAGGCAAACCACTCACCAGGGTTGACGCGACTGGGTAAAACATAGTCCCGTGCGCCTTCTGGGGTAGAACGAGTCAGGATGGGGGTTTCAATTTCCATAAAACCTTCTACATCCTCCAAGTAGCGCCGCATTGATTTGACGACTTGATGACGTAGCTGCATATTACGCGCCATGCGATCGCGTCGCAAGTCCAGGTAACGATATTTTAGCCGCAAGTCTTCCCGCACTGACTCCGTATCGGCACTGGACACTTGGAACGGTAACTGTTTGCGGACACCGTTCAGCAAAGCAATTTTATCGGCATAGATTTCTATCTCGCCTGTGGGGATGCGCGTATTCAGAGATTCTTCTGGACGTTGTGTTACCCTACCAGTAATTTCGACGACGTATTCATTACGCAGAGCATTAGCTTGCTCGTAAGAATTTGGGGTGCGTTGAGGATCGCTGACAATTTGGACAGTGCCAGAGCGATCGCGCAAATCTAAGAATATCACGCCCCCATGATCGCGGCGACGGTCTACCCATCCATATAAGGTAACAGTTTCTCCAATATTCTCTTTTCGGAGTTCGCCGCAATAGTGAGTTCGCATAATTGTTAATCTGTTCTTCCGGGCTAGATTGGCTAGTGAATGTCAAAGCTTTCCCATTATCTAGCATCAATCGTATCTAATTGAAGGACAGTTGGCATATTATCTTGGCAAAAAGCAGCGTAATGAGGAAATGATTGTGTAGAGACGTTGCAATGCAACGTCTCTACAGGAATTGACACAAAGATTAAATGTCTAAACGGTGATAAATTTGCTCTAAATGTTTGAGATGCTGTTGAGGGTCAAAACACACGGCAAGTTCTGCTGGTGATAGCTTTTGAGTCACACGGGCATCTTGACTAATCAAGTCATGGAAGTTACCTTCTGGTTTGTTCCACGCCGCATGGGCATTTTGTTGAACGATCGCATAAGCTTCTTCGCGGTTCAATCCTTTGTCTATCAAGGCTAGTAGCACTTTCTGACTAAACACAACCCCACCATAACAGTTGAGGTTTCGCGCCATATTTTCGGGATAGACTAACAGGTTTTTCACCAAATCCGTGACTTCCTTTAGCATAAAATGCGTCAAAATACAAGCATCTGGTAAAACCACCCGTTCCACAGAACTGTGAGAAATATCTCGTTCATGCCACAAAGCCACATCTTCTAAGGCCGCACCAGCGTGACTTCTAATTAGTCGCGCCATACCTGTCAGCCGTTCGGAACGGATGGGGTTACGCTTGTGAGGCATGGCACTAGAGCCTTTTTGCCCCTTAGAGAAAAATTCCTCAACTTCCAGAACGTCTGTTTTTTGGAGATTGCGAATTTCCACAGCAAAGCGTTCAATAGAAGCGGCGATGAGGGCTAATTGTTGGACAAAATCAGCATGGATATCGCGGGAAATCACTTGTGTAGAAGCTGTATCGGGTTTAAGTCCGAGTTTTGCACAAGCGATCGCTTCAACGCGGGGTTCAATATTAGCATAGGTTCCCACAGCCCCAGAAATCTTGCCGACAGCAATAGTTTCCCGGAGAATTTGCAGCCGTTGTTGGTGTCTTAGTACTTCTGCCAACCAACCAGCCAGTTTAAAGCCAAAAGTGATTGGTTCGGCGTGAATACCGTGCGATCGCCCAATCATTACTGTATAACGGTGTTCTCGTGCCTTCTGGCGAATTACCTGAATCAAATCTTCCAGGCGTTGCGCCAAGACATCCAAACTAGCAACTAATTGTAGTGCCAACGCTGTATCAAGGACATCCGAACTAGTCAAGCCCAGGTGAATATAACGTCCAGCATCACCTACATACTCATTGACATTGGTCAAAAAGGCAATGACATCGTGGCGGACTTCCGCTTCTATCTCTAAGACTCGCTGCGGATCAAAATCTGCTTTAGCTTTAATTTCCTCAACAGCATCAGAGGGAATATAACCCAGTTCCGCTTGGGCTTCACAAACTGCAATTTCTACCTGGAGCCAGGTTTTGAACTTATAAGCCTCAGTCCACAGGTTGCCCATTTCGGGCAAAGTATAACGCTCAATCAACGTTCGCGGCAGAATACAACTGTCATATTTTACCTTGCTTTGTCTGTCAAGGGAACAGGCAATAGGCAATAGGCAATAGGCAATAGGTAGAGAATCTGTGTAATTAACGTGAGTTCGATGCACAAGATTTTGACCTCACCCCCAGCCCCTCTCCGACGCGGAGAGGGGAGCAAAGAGCATCACGTATCAACGAAAAATTAAGCTTTTAAAGCCTCTCTCCTTGCAGGGGAGCCAGTTGCGTGGGCGGGTTTCCCGACTTGAGCAAACTGGCGTGAGAGGTTTGGAGAGGGGTTTTTCCAGTCGTCGAACTCACGTGTAATTAATTGTGTCCAAGTAATTAACGGGGAAAAGTTAGCTTTCAATCTACCGAGAGATCAGGCAAAATGCAAAGAGGCTTAATTTATCGCTGCTGTATTAAATACTGATCAAATAATGGCAACCAAGATTCCTGTTACAGTAATTACCGGCTTTTTAGGTAGTGGTAAAACTAGCCTAATTCGCCATCTCTTGCAAAACAACCAAGGTCGTCGCATTGCTGTGTTAGTCAACGAATTTGGCGAACTGGGTATTGATGGCGAGTTGTTGAAATCCTGCCAAGTTTGCCCAGAGGATGAAACTGAGGGGAGTAATATTTTTGAACTGACTAACGGCTGTTTATGCTGTACCGTCCAAGAGGAGTTTTACCCGACGATGCAACAGCTACTCAAACGGCGCGATCGCATTGACTGTATTGTCATTGAAACTTCTGGTTTAGCTTTACCCAAACCATTGGTCAAGGCTTTTCGTTGGCAAGAAATTCGCAATGCTGCCACAGTAGATGCAGTGGTGACAGTGGTAGATTGTGCGGCTGTTGCATCGGGGACATTTGCCAGTGATTTAGAGGCGATCGCTTCCCAACGCCAAGCTGATGATAGTCTAGAACATGAAACACCATTACAAGAATTGTTTGAAGATCAACTAGCTTGTGCCGATTTGGTGGTGTTGAGTAAAACTGATTTGATAGACGAGAAAACGAAATCACAAGTTGAAGAATTAGTCAAGCAAGAATTGCCCAGAGTGGTGAAAATTGTCGAGAGCGATCGCGGTCAACTCGATCCATCTATATTATTAGGATTACAAGCTGCCGTTGAAGATAATTTAGATAGTCGTCCCAGCCATCACGACACAGAAGAAGACCACGATCACGATGAAGATATTATTTCTACCCATCTGATTTTAGACCAGGCCTTCGACCCAGAACAATTACAACAAAAGTTGCAAGCGATCGCCAACCAACAAGAAATTTACAGAATTAAAGGCTTTGTTTCTGTACCAAATAAACCGATGCGTCTAGTTATGCAAGGTGTAGGAACCCGATTTGATCAATTTTATGATCGCCTTTGGCAACCAGCAGAAGCAAGACAAACCCGCTTAGTCTTCATCGGTCGTGATTTAGATGCAAACGAGATCAAATCTCAGTTGCTAGGAGAGTCAACGGTCATTTTTCACGGAGAATAAATTCCTCGCCGGAAAAATTTTAGCCACCCTTTCCAATCTCCGTCTGTGCGGATAGCCATGAGTCGATCATGGTATTCTATTCTCGCTCATCAAATAGGAATGTAAAATATCTACCATCGCTGGTACAGTCGCCATAATGCGTCTATGTTTGTCATAATAAGTAGCCAAATTGCTCACGAGGCATGGCAGATTGAGTGATGACAGACAACCAAATTAAAATTCACCTACTCGTTGGTATCCGAGGGTTGACTTTATTGGTTTTCTACACAGAATCTGACTGCTGGCAATTTCGGTTGCTGAGTTTGGGTGGTAGTGTCTTTGGACAAAGCAAAATATATTTTACCGCCCAAGCAGCTGAAAAAGCAGGACGTGAATGGATTAATAATGATTTCCAGGATTAAGTTTTTTGCCTCAAAAATTTGATGATTTTATCTAATCTTTCGCAGTACTAATTCATCGTTTAGCAACTGATAAATTTTTACTAGATTTCATGGCCCCACTATTTAAACTGCGGAAATATAAACCACCAACGGTGAGTAAAAATATCAGATATCCTAATGCTTGGATGAGATAGAGATGTTCTCTATAGCCAAATAAAGATTTGAGAACAATACCAGGAAACTGTTCATCTGGCAATATTTTCTGAGTATTCCAGACTAGCGGACCCAAGATGCAAGAGTGAATTTTTGTGAAACGTTCGTAATAGAAACAAAGACTTTCAGAAGCACGACTACTCAGAGCTAAATTAGCGATCGCATCATCAAAATGTGTCAAAGTAGAAACAACTAAACCCGCAACGATGAGTACTAAGAAAACCCCCATGACTTGAAAGAATTGGCGGATATTAATTTTTACTCCCAACTTAAATAAGAGTACACCGATCGCCACGGCAGTTGCCAACCCTCCAAGCGCGCCTATGGTGGGGACAAATCCCTGTTGGAAATTGGCGGCGATGAATAAAACCGTCTCAAAGCCTTCACGCAGAACAGCCACCAAAACTAAACTAAAAACACCCCAACCAGCACGAACATTTTGTGATAATGCTTCAGTAACAGCGCCTTCTACTTGCGCTTTCATGAATTTGGCTTGCTGAGTCATCCAAATTAACATCCAACTGAGCATAGCGATCGCTAGTACACTAAATATGCCTTCTAGCATCGGCTCTACTGTGGTTGTGTACTGGGGATTGGCTGCACCCACAACTTTAATTATCCAACTAAACAGCACGCCAATCAAAGCGCTGACGATAATTCCCACGCCGACACCAGCATATACCCAAGAGTTGAGGCGGGATTGTTTAGCTTTTTTTAATAAAGCCAACACAATTCCCACCACTAAAGCAGCTTCTACTCCTTCTCGGAGTGTAATAACAAAAGTAGGTAGAGCAGTACTAAAGTTCATGGTTTTTAGTCATTGGTCATTGGTCATTGGTCATTAGTCATTAGTCATTGGTTATTGGTCATTAGTCAACCAATACCTTCGCCATTTTTTGGTAGCTTGGGTTCTTGCCTTAACCCAACTTTGTATATTTAGCGAAGGTATTATCAACAGTCTAGAATTAAAGCTCTGACTATTGACTATTGACTATTGACTATTAACTGAAATCGCGCAGCATTTTTTTCAGTTCAAGATTGTGTAGTTCTTCTTGTCCAATCATGCTCCGAGCGAATTCTTCAAGATAAATACTGGCATTGGTTACAGTATCTAACAAAGTTTTATACATTTCCAATGCTTTCTTTTCATGAGACAAGCTTTCTGCCAAAATATCCTTGACAGAATGCTTATAAGTTTCCTCCATTGGTGTGATTCTTAGGGTAGGATGTCCATCTAAACCTGTCAGGATTTCTCCTACTTGTTGAGCATGGAGTAGAGATTCACTGGCTTGGGCTTTGAAAAAAGCCACAATGGGAATACGGTTAGGGCCAGTCACCATCAGGGAATAATGTGTGTAGCGCACTACCCCGGCGAGTTCAAACTCCATGATGGCGTTGAGAATGTCTATCGTTTTTTTGTGGTCAAGCTCTTGCATTAGTTGTTAATTACAATTGAGAAATGGAGCGTCGTCATGAGTAAGAGATTACAGGTGTTAAAAGCTAAGATAATGTTCACTTTTAACTTTTAACAATAGCCTCATTGCTCATTCATTTTAAACTTGTTAGTTTATCACTCCCACCGAGTTATTAATCTATTTTTGTGCTTGTGTGCTGGATTGATCAATCACCTTTTGCGAGTTTAGCTCAATAGTTTTGACTAACTTGGTGACTTCATCAGGTGTTTTCACAGGTTTTGCTGGTGGGATAGCGGCTGGCCAGACTTTGATGAGTTCAGCTAGACTAGTTTCAATAGCTTTGTGGGCTTCTGGATTCGCTTGGGCTACCTGTGCCGCAATCCCTTGATACAATTCGTTGGTGTAGACGACAAAACCACGAGAGTCCTGATATTCAATTGCCGCAGCTATTTTACCATTAGCGATCGCTGCTCCATACTCGGAGTTAGCTGCATCCAACAAGCCGTTAACCACTTGCAAGATAAATCCCGGTTTGGTACGTTGGGCTTCTGGTAAGGCAGCGATCGCACCATCAATTGCCTGCACGGAAGCAGTAAAATTAGTCTTGACTTTCGCATCTTTGGGCTGAGATTTGACCAAATCTTGCAAACTCACCAAAGTAGTCTTAAATTCCTTAACTTTACGTTCATTAAGTTGTTCTTCGACATCCACATAAATCTCTTCTACCGGGTGTCCTATATGGGGTTCGGCTTGTTTTGGCTGATTTTGATCAAGCAGTTCTTTTGCAACTAACATATGACCTTTCATTAACCCCATTTTGGTCATATAGTCAACGTCCTTAGCCTCACCCGTTAACACCACCTCTTGCACAGTTACCATGTCTTTAATCTGGTCAAACTGCTCTTGAGTGATTACCTTCTTAGTGACTAAATCTTCTGGGCTACCGTAAGGGCGATTAGCTTGAATTTTGTTTGATAAAGCTGGTACACCTAATTTGGCTTCAAACTTATCCAACTCCGACAAGATAGCATCATTGATATTAATTTTGGCTTTACTACCATGACTACTATGATTCACAGCCTCGGTTGTCTGAGTTGTAGAGTTGACAGTAGCTGGTGGCGAATTTTCTGCTGTTGGTGTTCCACCAGTGCAGGAACTGAGAGAAACAATGACACAAGCAGCCACAGCCAAACAGATGTAACGAGATTTCATCATTTTTGCGCCTAAAGGGAATTAAAAGCTAAAAATTGCTAATTTTTCAGCTATTGCCAAGCAGGAAACTTGATATATTTTTGCAATAGATATTATGATGATTTATCATAAATGATAGAATTTATCAACTAATTCCCACAACTTCCAGTTAAATTTAACGATATTTTTGAACTTACTGAGTAACTTAGAAAACTCTGAGATTTATAATTTAGATTAGGCAATAGCCTAGTTTTGGCAATTCCCAGGTATTAACCTGGGAATCAAAACACAAAAACACAAAAAACCAACTAGACTCCGTGTTTGTCTAAAACCTTAAGACGACAGGGAGTCTTTACTTTTCAGACACAGCAAACTTACCGTCAATTGGCAAAGATTTCACATGATAACCGTGAAATTTTTCTTTTTGACTAACGCGCATCATCGCTGTCGGGAATGTCATAGCCATGAGTGCAAAAACTCCCACCAACATCCAGACATATTTATGCAGTTGTTTGCTTGATATGTATCTCTTTTCTAATTCCATAATTCTCGTTCTCCACTCTTTCTAGTTAACTCAACGGCAGATAGGGAAATAAGGGATGCCAACTCATTGCCGTAGCCGCAATAATTAACACAGACATCCAAAAAAAGATGGTTCTCGATTTAATCTGTTTGTTGTGCCAAAGCATAGATAAAATCGCCCAACTAATTAGCCAACCCAGCAACAACATTGTTTCCTTACCTGTATAACTGCCAATATTGCCCCATAACTTGCTAGGGTTATCACTTCCTGGTATCCATTTCCCCAACTCCCAAATCATTTTTTCTCTAGCTTTAGATGTGTCTGATAAGTGATGAATTACCATCATTGTGAAACAGCCAATCCCCGCACTAATTAATGCTGCTGCCGCTAACCCAGAACTATGAGGTGGATTTTGTGAACCCTCCGCTAAAGTTCGCGGAAACCTCTTCAAATAATTCCAAAATCGACTATAAATAGGTTCAGAAATTTGTCTCACCATTACACTATCCTCAAATATTTGCTTACAAAGCGTGGATTTTGGCCACACCTAAACCTGTGACTAATCCACCCATTGCAAAAAACATCATTGCCATTAAAGCTACACAAGTAGCTGTTAAAACTGGACGGTTTTGCTTCTCTAAAATTGCATCACCGTACTTCCATAAAATCCAAGTACAAGCTACTCCTAAAGGCAAAGTAAACAAAACACTAAATTCGTGATACTCCATGAGAACATATTGTCCTAATGGTGAATTTTCCTTTAGCCATGCCCTTGCACCTCCAAATTCCATGCCAGCACGGTAACGCATATATGCCAAATTACCTGTAGCTATCCCTAAAAAAGTGATAATAGTTGACCAAAATGTCAGGGTACGCATCTGGGGCAAAATTTTACTAACTCCTCTCAATAAAGGAAAAGCTAAATGCCCCGTGTACACAGCGACAACTGTGGCTAACAATGCACCAAAGCCATGAATTGTTCCAAGCCATCGCTGCCAAGGACTAGGATGTAAGAGATTAAAAAAGGGCAAGAACATAAACATTCCTGCTGATAAAATGCTTAATCCATAAACAGCAACCTTAGCAATATCTAGCTGCTTAGGAAACTCATGGGAACTTGCTTCAATCTGTGAGTCTAGCACCATAAAAACCTCTCCTTGATCTGAAAAAACTATTGATTCAATCTAGCTGATATGCGGACTTTTTCTTCTAACTATCTACTGTCACACCAGGAAATATCCCACTAGATAGAAGAATTAATAGTTCTTTAATGCTGATGTATTTGAGAATACATATTTTTGCAGGCAAAATGAATATTTTTCATTTAGAAATATTCTATTTCTTAGTAATATGGTGATAACTTTTTCTTATTATTTTATTAGTGAAAATCCTGTATATAGGAATCAAATCTGATTTGATTTTTGAATAAAATTAAGTATTTGTAGGGTGCGTAATTTCTGACTTCTGAATTCTTCTTCAAGACTTCAGTCTAACGCACCGCAACCCTGAATTTGGTGCGTTGCACTGCGTGACAACACACCCTACGTAATTTTCAGAAATCAAGGCAGACTCCCCTATATTTGCTAATTTTTATGACAAGAATTAACTGATAACAACTTGAATTTATCTACGTCAAGTTTGGCTTGTTGTTTTTGCTCAACATAATTAACAATATTCTTGACCTGTTCAATATTTAAATTCTCTTGTTTGCTGATTTGTTCAATGCTAGAACTGTGAACTTGAGAGTAAATATTCACTTCATATCTTTGTGTGTACTTTCTTCTATAATCAATAAAATTTAACTGCTCTGTAATATAACGTTGACAGATTCGACAATAAAATTGTCGGCGAGGTAACTTCAAGTAAACAGGTTTACCAAAAGCTGATAAGTCTCTGACTAAAATGGGTCGTACTTGATGTAGTTCTTCCGTGTAATCATGGAAATATGAACAATAAATTCCCTTGGCTAAAATTTTCAAATTAAAGGTTATTGCATCCGGGGAATAATGCCAAGAATCTACTTCTACTCCTGGTAAATCTAGTAAATTTGTGAAATCTAATTCCATCATAGAATTTGAACTGTTAATAAACAGTTACTACAAAATTGTCGGTTATGGGAATTCAGTATGAGTTGATCCTTCCTATCTTTAAATAGAAATCTTTTGCATTAAGTAAAGCACACTATTATCAATCACCAACACTCATGCTCAAGTTTCTAAAAACTAGCATCAGGCATTTAGTTAGTGCTGGCTACTTCTGGCTGATAGTCAACAAGCTTATTTTTTGCTTAAAAGTCAATAGATGTATGGTAGGGTTTTGGGTGATTGAACTAGATAATTGTATTTTTCGCAATAGTATTGCAAATAAATCACAATAAATACAATATGTGATCTCCGCTTTATTGTCAATTACTATCAATTATTTTTGAACATAAAGTCTCTATGCCATAGCTTGATGAATAGATTGGGTGATAGTAAAAGAATTTGATGCACTCTTTGAGCCTGAGAGGCTGTTTGAGAAGTCTTTAATAGTGGCGTGGCAAGGCTAAAATAGTGTTGTTGCGTACTCCTTCGGAGAACCCGCAGGGTAGTGCAACGCACCGCCAATGAGATTAAGACGGTGCGTTACTTCATTAACGCACCCTACAAAAATAAAAATCTATCACCACATTTAAAGCTTGCCACGACACTACTAATACTAAAAACTGCTCTTGCTGAAGGTAAAGTCAAGAGCAGTTGTTTAATGATATAAAGTCCTGGATTTTTAATTTACGCATCTTCAGGTTCAAGTTGAGCCACTGTAACTGCATTCACAGCAAAAGCAAATACTAAAGGCATAGGACATCTGAGAACTAAGGTAGAAATTACTGCTAAGACAGTGCTAATCACTGCTGAGAATGACCAGATTTTTTCTTCAAAAGTTAGGCCTTTTTCTGATTTAATCACTCTGAGAACATGAACTGGAATTGGTTCAGGCATCACACATCCCGGAGGAAAAGCCCAATAATGATTCCGACGTTCTTCAAATAATTCTGTCCAGCCGTTTTCTTCGCACCAGGCTTCGATCCATTCAATAGAGTAGTGAGTCATAATTACAGTTACTGATTGGTCTTGGAGAATTTGTTTATTTGGGGAAGATAAATCTTGAGAAAATGTATAGTTAGCTAGTAGCTACATTATGGAATTAAGATTAATACTCCTCATATAGAGATTAAGCACCAGAAACATCAATTTCGCACTTAATGCTCACCTTGATTAACAGACTAACAGTCTACATTCTCCAATGAACATAAAAGACAATAAACTTTACTATCAACAACTTCAGGTTAACAATTGTAAATATGCCGATTAGTGATTGCTCATATTCATATCACCAAAACCATCGATAAAAATCAAGAATTGTAAACAAAGGCTGATTAATTACTAAAGGTTATTGACTTAATACTTTACATACCTACTCCAGCAATCATGGGAAAAATTGGGGATCTCAACCTGATAAATGAGCTGATCACTGGATTTTTATGACAAAATGTTAAGCAGTGAATGGGAAAAACTGCCAGTGGCAATGAAAAAACAACCAAGTCGTCATATCATGACTTTGTGGCAACAAGGATTAATCATAGCGTTAGCGATCGCCTTATTTTGCCTACCCTATCCAGCGCTAGCAGATTGGACTCATCCTTTATCATTTAGCAACGCTGAATTATCGAGGCATAACTTTGCGGGAGAAAGTTTACAAGCGGCGGAGTTTTCTAACGCTAACCTAGAAATGACAAACTTTGTCGGTGCTGACTTACGTGGTGCAGTCTTGAGTGCTTCGGTGATGACACAAGCAAATCTCCACGGAGCAGATTTAACTAATGCTATGGTCGATCAGGTAAACTTAACAGGAGCTGATTTAAGTAATGCCGTTTTTAAAGAAGCTCTTTTACTCCGCGCCATATTTAATGATGTGAACATAGAAGGTGCAGACTTTACTGACGCAATTTTAGATAAGGCACAAATCAAAGAACTTTGTACGAAAGCTAGCGGAGTCAATTCACAAACCGGCAGAGAAACTCGTGATTCCTTGGGATGTCGATGAAGCGTGTAGGTATAATTGGTGGCGGACAGCTAGCTTGGATGATGGGAGATGCAGCCAAGCAGCTAGGTGTAGAATTAATAGTGCAAACTCCCAGTCATCTTGATCCGGCTGTATCCATTGCCCAAGATATTGTTTTAGCCGATGTTGATGATGTTCATGGTACAGAAATTTTAGCCCAAAAAAGCGACATCATTACTTTTGAAAACGAGTTTGTCAATTTAGAGGCTCTAGCAGTCTTAGCCAATCAAGGTGTTTGTTTCCGTCCCAGGTTAACAGCTTTAGCACCTCTTTTAGATAAATATCACCAGCGTTGCTATTTACGCGATTTAGGTTTACCCGTTCCCCAATTTTTTGCTCTCGAACAACCAGAAAATATTCCCTCCATCATTGCACATTTAGGTTTTCCCCTAGTCCTCAAATCTCGTCGCCACGGTTATGACGGACAAGGTACATACATCATTGATGATGCAGCCAGCTTGGAGCAAATCATAGAAATAAATCAGCCCAGAAATACAGCATTTTTAATCGAAGAATTTATCCCCTTTCAACGAGAACTAGCGGTAATTGCTGCCCGTTCCGTAGATGGGGAAGTTGTCATCTATCCAGTGGTAGAAACTCAACAAGAAAAACAGGTATGTCGGCGAGTCATTGCACCTGCCGATATTACCCCTGAGCAAATGGATGTGTCAGAGGCGATCGCTCATAAACTATTAAATAGCCTGGAAGTAGTCGGAGTATTTGGCATCGAATTATTTCTCACAGCCGCAGGTAAAGTCTTAGTCAATGAAATTGCCCCCCGTACCCACAATTCTGGGCATTTTTCTCTAGATGCTTGTGAAACTTCGCAATTTGAACAGCACCTCAGAGCCGTTTGTGGCCTACCTTTAGGCAATCCCGCTTTACAATGCGCCAGTGCTGTCATGGTCAACCTGCTGGGGTATGAAGATTCTCAAAGTGATTACCAAAATCAGCGCCAACAAATAGCCACCATTCCCCAAGCCCACGTTCATTGGTATGGGAAAACAGCATCTCGTCCAGGGCGAAAACTAGGACACGTCACTGTTTTGTTAAACCAACATAACCAAACTGCGGCGTGTGAAATTGCCAACACCATAGAAAATATCTGGTATTCTGGCTAAATTCCCCAGAGAAATTTCTCATGCCCTACACAACATCTATTTGAAAGCTATAATGAGTGAGTTGCACTACGACGTTGGTGACTGCCATCAAGTTTTTTGATCTATGTCTTTAAGAAAAAGGGAGCTAACATCTCTCGTGGCAGTAAACCGGGCGTGTACCCGGAAACTTTAAACGACGAAAATCGGTTCCCCCCTGGTTTAACCAGGTCATAAACTTAGGTAAAACGGCGTTGTGGTGAACTCAAAATTTTTAGCTCCCAAGGTTTAGTTAAAACCTGGGAGCTTTAATTTTTGGTCAATGGTCAATGGTCAATGGTCAATGGTCAATGGTCAATGGTCAATGGTCAATGGTCAATGGTCAATGGTCAATGGTCAATGGTCAATGGTCAATGGTCAATGGTCAATGGTCAATGGTCAATGGTCAATGGTCAATGGTCAATGGTCAATGGTCAATGGTCAATGGTCAATGGTCAATGGTCATTAGTCAATAGTCATTAGGAGCCAGCTGCTTGCTGGAGGTTCCCTGTTGTGTAGACTGGCGTTCAAAATCAAGGTTTTTGGACTGTTGACTACCCTCAGAAGAGTTTTTTGGTTCAGTCGTAAGTCCTATTATCTCAATAGCAGACAGAAAAACAAAATTTCTGTTACCTGTCACCTGTCACCTGTCACCTGTCACCTGTCACCTGTCACCTATTCCCTATTCCCTGTTTGGTAAATACAATCACCTCTTCAAAACCAAGACCCAAAGAAAAATCCACTCTGTATCGACTTTTGTATCACTTGATTCCAAATTGGGTGTCATTCAGAGTTAATATTACAAAAATAAAGTTAAATTGTGGTTAAAGATACAAAACATTGTCACAACAACAATTAACAGACTCTGTGTTTCCAGCCTCAGTTTTCCGACTAGACAATGGTTTAACCTTTATTCATCAAGAGATTCCCACTACTCCCGTAGTTGTGGCTGATGTTTGGGTGCGCGCTGGGGCTATGTGTGAGCCAGAACCGTGGTTTGGCATGGCACACTTTTTAGAACACATGATTTTTAAAGGTACAGCCACCTTACCCCCAGGAATGTTCGATTCTCAAATCGAAAACAGGGGTGGAGTCAGTCATGCTGCTACCAGCTACGATTATGCCAATTATTCTCTGACAACAGCTGCACCTTACCTAGAAGATACCTTACCTTGCTTGAGTGATCTACTGATCAACGCAGCAATTCCCGAAGATGAATTTAGCCGCGAACGGGATGTAGTGCTAGAAGAAATCCGCGCTTGCTATGATGATCCCGATTGGATAGGCTTTCAATCTTTGCTGCAAAGCGTTTACCCAAATCATCCCTATGGACGTTCAATTTTGGGGACTGAGGCAGAACTGATGCAGCACTCACCACAAGCAATGCGTTGTTTTCATCGCGCACACTACCAACCGGAAAACATGACAGTGGTAATCGCTGGTGGTATTGCCCAACAGCCAGCCTGGGAATTAGTGCATCGTTCCTTTGCTAATTTTGCCGAACCTGTTGAGTGTCCACAAATCTCACCAGTCGCTAAACCAGTCATCACAGGAATTCATCGTCAAGAATTAGACATACCACGGATAGAGCAAGCCCGACTACTGCTAGCCTGGGTTGTGCCAGGAGTAGAGCAACTGCGTACAGCTTATGGTTTAGATTTGTTATCAGTATTGTTAGCAGAAGGAAGAACTTCGCGCCTAGTCCGAGATTTGCGAGAAGAATTACAACTTGTCCAAGGAATTTGTACTAACTTCTCTCTGCAATGTGCATCAAGTTTATTTACAATTACCGCTTGGTTAGAGCCAGAACACCTAGAAACAGTTGAAAACTCGATTTTAAGTCATCTGCATGACATCCAAACCATAGGGTTGAGTGAACAGGAACTTACTCGTACACGCAGACTCTTATGTAATGAATATGCCTTTTCCACAGAAACACCCAATCAGCTGACAGGACTTTATGGATATTACAACACGATCGCCCAAGCAGAGTTAGCCACAACCTATCCCCACCAAATTCAATCATTTGAGATCCCAGAACTGCAACAATTAGCTAAACAGCATCTTTCATTAGAAAATTATGCTGTAACTATCCTCAAACCTCTGTAGTCAATAATCAAAAGTCAAAAGTCAAAAGAAATAATTCATGACCATTGACCATTGACCATTGACTAATGACCAATAACTAATAACTCCAACTGTGAAACCTCCTGTGTCTCATTCCCCCATCCACCGCACTGTTTTCCACAATGGCATTGTCTTGCTGGTAGCAGAAAACCCAGCAGCCGATATTATTGCGGCACGAATTTTTGTCCGTGCTGGTAGTTGCTACGAAAATCGAGAACAAGCAGGGTTATCCCATTTGCTAGCAGCAGTGATGACAAAGGGATGTGCAGGACTTTCCAGTTGGGAAATTGCCGAACAAGTCGAATCTGTAGGCGCGAGTTTGAGTACAGATACTTCTACCGACTACTTTTTATTGTCATTGAAGACCGTTACAGCCGACTTTCCCGAAATTTTAGCATTGGCAGGGAAAATTTTGCGATCGCCCACCTTCCCCGAAACCCAAATCGAACTAGAACGGCGTTTAGCACTGCAAGATATTCGCTCTCAAAAAGAACAGCCTTTCACCCTCGCCTTAGAACAAATGCGCCAGGCGATGTACCAAAACCATCCTTACGCCATGTCAGTTCTGGGGGATGAAACGACCATGAGTAGTTTGACCAGAACAGACTTGGTAGAATATCACCAAACTTATTTTCGTCCAGACAGCCTAGTTATTAGTATTGCTGGTAGACTGACATTACAAGAAGCGATCGCCTTAGTAGAACAAGTATTCGGTGATTGGCAAATACCAGATATAGCCACACCAGCAATTAATTTACCCACAATCACAGCCAATCCCCAACACAAGTTAAAACCTGTACAAACCCAGCAATCTATCGTCATGTTGGGTTACTTGGGCGCATCGGTGAGTTCTCCTGATTATCCTGCACTAAAACTTCTGTCTACCTATTTAGGCAATGGCTTATCTAGTCGTTTATTTGTGGAACTACGAGAAAAACGGGGTTTAGCTTATGAAGTCTCAGCCTTTTACCCCACAAAACTCTATCCAGCCTCATTTGTAGTTTACATGGGTACAGCCCCAGAAAATACCACCATTGCCTTAGAAGGATTAAGTACAGAAGTAGAATTATTATCTAACACGGAAATATCAGAAAGTAGCCTACAAGCCGCCAAGAACAAAATCCTCGGACAATATGCTTTAGGTAAACAAACCAACGGGCAAATTGCTCAAATATATGGTTGGTACGAAATCTTAGGTTTAGGCATTGATTTTGACACCGCATTTCAAGAATTGATTGCGGCGGTAAGTTCCCAAGATACCCTGACAGCAGCACATCAATACTTACAGGAACCGTACTTGTCTTTAGTTGGTCAAGAAGAAGCGATTAACAGCTACAAAAAATCCTAAAAATCATGACACAATCTCTACAAAAATTATTTACATTCGCTGAATTTTTAGATTTTTTAGCAACACAACCCGAAAATATCCGTTATGAATTACACGATGGATATATTATTCAAATGCCACCCCCATTTGGAAAACATGAGGAAATCGTAGCTTTTTTAACAATGATTTTAGGGTATGAGTGTCTTCGCCTTAAACTTAATTACGGTATACCTAAAACCGCTACAGTGAAGCCAGAAAAGAAAATGTCAGGGTACTATCCAGATGTTTTGTTAATAAATTTTTCTAACTTGGATAATGAACCATTATGGGAGAAACAATCAATCCTTAGTCAACCAGATTCAATTCCGTTAGTAATTGAGGTCGTGAGTACTAACTGGAGAGATGATTATCATAAAAAGCTTGCTGACTACGAAGAAATGGGTATCCCAGAATATTGGATTGTGGATTATACTGCTTTGGGTAGTAAGGAGTTGATAGGTGATCCCAAACAGCCAACAATCACAATTTACTCTTTAAGTGATGAGGGTGAATATCGTAGTAAACTGTTTAGGGGAGACGACCGTATAGAGTCGCCAACATTCTTAGATTTAAATCTGACGGTAGCCCAAATTTTTTCAGCCCGTTATTGAAGACGAATTTACTTTAGTCTTAGAGTCTAGGTAGGGGAGGCAAAAAGCGGCGTGGATGTTCCTCCCGCTTTATTGCCGTTGTGTTACGGCTGTGCAAGGATTCAGGGGTTTGAGAGAGTAAAAATGAGCCGTAACGCACCGAGAAACACGGTGCGTTAAGCGTTGCTATAATGCACCCTATAATTTGAGGTTTGCTATCAGCTGATTTCCACTATTTAACAATTAGATCAGTACTATGGGAGCAATGAGGGAGAAATCAGAAGCAATAAAATCTACTTTATCTAATTTTGATAAAATGTCTATCATTGTGAAGTTGATTGAAAAGAAAAAAGAGATAAGAGCTTTTTAGTAGAAAAATAAAAACACTACTTTATCTTAAATTGATAAATCTTAAATTCTCTTAAATTTTTATGTATGATATTGAACTAACGGTTTTTTTAGGGAATTATTTAAATACACATTTCTCTAAAACATTTTAATCAGCTTTTTTATGGCATCAAACTTAAAGATATCAAATAAACCAGAGAATAATTTCCATTCATCTGCTAATTTATCGATGAATTTCAGCTATCAACCTGCTGTGAATGCTCTAGGACAACAAGCACTTTCAGGAATTGAACTATCATCTTTGTTCCAAAATACAGTTATTTTAGTAGCTCAGATTCTCAATATTAAATGCAGTAGAATTTGGCAAGTTCTTTCAGATAATAATTCTTTCCGTAAAGTAGCTAGCATTGGGGAAAAGCCTTTAGATGCAGATGAGCCTGAGATGAATGAGATAACTAATCAACAAGTACAACAGCCAATTATTAATCTCAACACATTCTCTGGTCAAATAGATGATTTTGACATATCCTCTCCCCCAGACAGTGTTGCTGGCTTGAGTGTGCTAATTCCTGGGGTGAGCAAACCTTTAGGTTTTCTAGAAGTATATGCTACCGAGCCGAGAAATTTTTCTGCCGACGATATTCATTTTTTACAATCTGTAACGCACGTCTTAGCAACAGCGATTGAACGTAAGCGTTCAGACGCATTAGTCTACACTCAAAGTCAAGTGTTAGAACAAGTTGCCTTTGGAATGAACCTAAATGAAATCTTTAATCACCTTTGTATTTTGCTAGAGCAACAATTACCTGGAGCTTATTGCTCAATTTTAGTTGTAGACCAAGATAAAAAAAGACTACGGGGAGGAGCAGCACCCACATTACCAGAAGAATTTGCTGCTGGCGTTGATGGTTTGATGATTGGTGAATGTGCCGGTTCTTGCGGTACTGCTGCTTATAGAGGAGATTCCGTATTTGTTAATGATATTGCCAATGATCCTTTATGGGCTGATTTTCGAGATTTTGCTTTGAGTTATAACATTAGAGCTTGTTGGTCATCACCTTTTACTTCACAAACAGGTGAAGTTTTAGGAACATTTGCTATATCTCATAAATTGCCATGTCATCCTACTCAACATCATCTAGATATTCTCAAAACAGCCACTCATATTGCTAGTATTGCCACAGAAACAGCTAGAGCCGCAGCAGCATTGCAAAAGGCAAACAATGAGTTAGAAATAAAAGTTGAAGAACGAACATCTGAATTAAAAAATGCTTTACTCGACTTACAAAAAACCCAAGCTCAACTGGTTCACAGTGAAAAAATGTCAAGTTTAGGACAATTGGTAGCAGGGGTAGCCCATGAAATTAATAATCCCATTGGATTTATTGCTGGTAATCTCGGTTATGCCAATAATTACATCCATGATTTGCTAGATTTAATTGCGGTTTATCAAGAGCAATATCCCCAATTAAATCCCACCATAGCAGCCAAAATAAAAGCGATCGATTTAGATTACTTATACGAAGACTTACCTAAGTTAATGACATCTATGAGAGCAGGTAGTGAGCGCATTACAGATATTGTGTTGGGCTTACGGAACTTTTCACGATTAGATGAAGCAAAAATAAAGTCTGTAGATATTCATGAAGGGATAGATAATACATTAATGATTCTGAATCATCAGTTGGCACTAGGCAATAAATTACCTGATATTCAGATAGTTAAAAACTATGGTCAACTACCCAAGGTTAGTTGTTATGTCAACCAGTTAAATCAGGTTTTTATGAATATTCTCAATAATGCAATTTATGCCTTAAAGGAGAATATAGAACACTGGCAATCTACTACTAAGATACCAAGTATTCAAATCAAAACTTTAGTTGTAGACAACAAGAAAGTTTTAATTAGTATTAAAGATAATGGGCCAGGTATAAATACAGAAATTCAAAAGCACATTTTTGACCCCTTCTTCACTACTAAGCCTGTTGGTCAAGGAACTGGTTTAGGATTATCCATTAGTTATGAGATTGTTGTGGAAAAGCATCAAGGAAAACTCAGTTGTATCTCTGCATTAGATGAGGGAACAGAATTCCAAATGGAGATTCCTATTCAGATGTTCAGTTGTCAGCAATAATTTTGATATTTTTTGCAGGTAATAACTAACTCTTTTACACAAATCATGAAGATACTAGTAGACGGAGTAGAAAAGATGTGATTAATCTCATCTACTACTCAATTATCTCAAGCAGCGCTAATATTAGCATCAGAAGATTCTGGGAGCAATTTCCATGAAAGGCTGCTTGAGAGCAAGTATCAGTTACTTAAAACCACAAAAGGCATTTGGCTATTTCCGCACCAGCAAGTTTTATTGGCTACTTATGCTATCCTCTACAACTATGTTTGTTGGCTCATCGGCTGTAGTTGCAGTTCCCACACCACAATTGATTGCTCAACAAGTGATCATCAGCCGCCCTACCCTGAGAGTTGGTAGTCAAGGTGAACGTGTCTCAGAACTTCAAGCAGCGCTCAAGCTTTTGGGTTTTTATTCTGGGGCAATTGATGGAGTTTACAACGATAATACAGCCAATTCCGTTTCTCGCTTTAAACAAGCAGCTGGCTTGAGTCCTGATGGTGTTGTTGATGCTGTTACTTGGCAAAGACTGTTTCCCAATGAAGCAATAGTCGCACCAACTGCCTCTTTACCCGCTTCTTTGCCCAACCCCACTCCTAATACAGTCGTTAATTCCACAACTGATTTCCCAGTTCCCACCCAACCAGTAGCTAGTCCAACTGCCAACCCCAGACCGACTACTCCCGTTGCCAACACTAGACCAGAACCCAGACCTGCTAACCCTAAACCTGTACAAAATCAAGTTGTCAATACCAGACCTGCCAATACCAAACCAACAACACCCAAACCACAAACAACTACCCCAAAACCATCTTCCACATCTCAGTTCCGCCCCACTCCCCCATCTCAACAAATTGCCGGCATACAGTACACTTCAGAAGGCTGGCCGATTTTACGTGTAGGAATGAAAAATGCGGAAGTTAGCAAGTTACAACAAAGATTGAGTCAGCTTGGTTTTTTGAAGGGTGGTGTAGATGGTTATTTTGGAGTTTTGACGGAGGAAGCTTTGAAAGCAGCCCAAAAACGTTACGGTTTAGAACCTGATGGTGTTGCTGGTGGTGCGACGTGGGAGGCCCTATTGCGGCGATCGCCCCAACGGCGTTAGTCTGAAATGAGTGCTGAGTAGTGAGTCACCGTTCGCGCTTCGCGTCTCCCCTTGGGAGAAGTTTGCCCGGAGGGAAACACTCCTTGCAACTTCTCGCTGAGTTATGAGTAGTGAGTGGTGAGTAAAAATGCCTCTAGGGTATCAAATTCAGCACTCTTGTGAAGACGCAACTTATCTCATGTCTATAGGTACTCATTACTGCTAAACTCATTACACACCACTCCCCTAAATAATTTTTTTGGTTAAATTCTATTCAACTTATTTCTAAGTTCTTGAAACACTAATGAAACACTTTTTATTAACTTGGCTTGGTACTGCGGTGGCTTTGCTGATTACTGCTAAAATTGTGCCGGGGTTTGTCGTCACTAGTTTTGTCGTCGCTTTACTGGCTGCTGTGGTAATTGGCTTAGTCAATGCCTTTGTCAGACCGATTTTAAGTATTTTGGCATTTCCTGTCACCTTACTCACTTTTGGTTTATTTACATTTGTCCTCAATGCTTTAACTCTCTGGTTGGCGAGTGTTCTTACACCTAGTACTGGGTTTCAAATTAAAGGCTTTCTCGCTGCTTTTTTGGGATCAATTGTCCTATCTATTGTTTCTAGCATCATTAATTACATTTTGAGAGCAGTAGAATAATCAGAAAATAGTTTCCAAGTTAGTATTCTGCTGCCAATTTTCATTTTTACCTGTAATTTAGATGTGTGATTTTTTTTGTAGGTTGAGTGTGGGGTAGCTTTATTCAACACCAAGATAGACATTGGGTTCCTGAGATCATGTTGGGTTACGCAAAGCCTCCACCCAACCTACTAATAGTACTAATACTTGATGTTTGGGCTACAGCAATTGTCACTACTCCCAGTTGTCCAGGTAAGCGAAAAACTGTTTTCGGAACCAAAAGCTTTACTCTCAATTCTTGTGGGAATATGTTTGAGGAAAAGGATAAATCAGCCGCCGCTAGCATAGCCGCCGCCTCGGCTACACTGGAAGTCCCAACTTTTTCGGCAATCACTTTGCTGGGGTTGGGTACACAAACGTCAGCCAAAATTGCGGCAGGAAAGGTTTTTAAAGGAAGGCTATACAGACGGCAAAATTCCAGTAAACCAAGTTCTGAAGCTTTTGTATCAATAGTAGCAATACCGGCGATCGCTTCTTGATCAAGTTGATGTACAGAGAAAATTTCTGGGATTGCAGCTACCAGCAATTGATGAGAAATACCTAACTGACAACCAACTCCTATCCATAAATCCGGCTGTTGAGCAGTTTTTTTATCCACTAATAGATTTTAGTATATAGGACTCATATTTGATTTTTGTTGGCGTAGCCTGCGCTTACGCATACAAAACTCAGTACACCTTTATTCTTTCTTCCCAGTCCCCAGTCCCCAGTCCCCAGTCCCCAGTCCCTTACCTCTACGAGTGATTCAGAAATCAAATCGGATTACTATATTTAGGCTAAGTATAGTTTTAAACTTTTAAATTTTTAGCAATTATCTAGTTAACAAATTGTACTTTTGGCGCGTCTACTAAGATACTGGAAATTTGCTAACTATAATACTGTTATCAGAAATGAAAAACTATATATTGAGCATATCTAGCACAGTAGGAAACGCCGGGGGAGGACGAGGTAAAAGTTAAAGAGTAACTTTACTTCTTGAGTTTGGGTTCCTTGAATATCTTGGAAATACAAACGCTTTACCTGGTCTACTTCGGTGTTTCAATTTCTTCGTACCTTGAATGTAGCTATGTTAATTAGCTACAAGTAAGTTTGATTTTTTTAGTTTTTCATTCCTGAATTTGAGTATTATACTTTCCTAGTATTTAATTAAATACCCGGATTTTTATTGCTTGTCAAGATGTTTTTTGAGTAAATTTAGAGAAAAAGAAATTTATGTCAAATTTCCCTAAAAAAGTGAGCAATTTACTCACTCGCTCCAGCCTGCGTTAACATCTGGGCAATACTTCTAAAACCATTAAACTCAGCAATCATTAACGCCGTATAACCACCACGATTTTTAAGATTTGGATCTGCGCCGGCTTGCAACAGGATTTGCGCCGCTTTACCATAACCTGCTGAGACAGCCCACATCAGCGCCGTAGCCCCAGCAGAGTCTTGGTAATTAACATTTGCCCCCTTAGCTAACAATAACTGAATTACTCCTGGATAGTTGCGTTCGGTAGCTTTAATTAAAGGTGTTTTGCCATCATTGCCTGGAATATTGGCATCAGCACCGTAGTCTAACAATACCTTAACTGTTTCGGTGTGACCTTGAATTGTCGCTAATGTTAAAGGTGTCTCACCTAAATTATCTCCATGCAAATTAGCACCATGATGTAGCAGTACTTCAACTATCTGGCTATGTCCTTGTAATGCAGCCACCATTAAGGGTGTATCGCCCAGATGGTTTTTAATTTGGGCATTTGCACCATGATGCAGTAAAATCTGCACCAAATCCTTGTAACCTTCCACCGTGGCAAAATGTAGGGCAGTTTCACCATCTTGGTCTTGGTGATTTACCTCAGCACCGTGGTCTAGTAAAATTTTAGCGATCGCACTATTTCCCACTGCCGCAGCTGCTAACAACGCTGTGTTACCGTCTTCATTCTGTTGGTTAACATTAGCCCCAGCCGCCAGCAAGACTTGTATGACATCCCCATGACTAAAATCTGTAGCAATCGTTAAGGGTGTTTCCCCTTGCTCATCTTCACCATTAACATCTACACCACTTTGTAAAATCAATTCTACTACGGCAGCGTGTCCCTGCTTAATTGCCAGCTTCAAAGCTGTATCATCATCTTTATCAGTAAAATTGACCTCAGCACCAGCAGCCAACAGAGTCTTCACTACTTCCACATGACCTTTCTGTGCCGCCGCCATCAAAGCCGTACTACCATCTTCATTAATGGCATGAACATCAGTACCCCTAGAGATTAACAGCTTGACAATATCAATCTGATTGGCACTAGCCGCTAACATCAACGCCGTCAAACCATAACGTTTTCTGGTTAGATTGATATTTGCCCCTGCATCTAAAAGCGATCGCACAATTTCCGTGTAACCAATACTAGCAGCAAACATTAACGCCGTAGTCCCATCGCGATCGCATACATCCACCCCAACACCAGCAGCCAGTAACGCACCCAACCGCTTAATATCGCCACCCTTAGCAGCCTTCAATAGCAAAACATCATTGTTTTCAGTCATTAGTTATTAGTCATTGGTCATTGGTCAACAGTTCTGGATTCTTGATTATCATACTCTTTCCCTGCTCACCACTCACCATTCATTACTCAGCGAGAAGTTGCAAGGAGGGTTTCCCTCCGGGCAAACTTCTCCCAAGGGGAGACGCGAAGCGCGAACGGTGACTCATTACTCAGCACTCAGCACTCATTACTCCCCAAGAATTAATTACGAATTACGAACTACGAATTACGAATTACCACAAGAGTTGTGCTAATTTTTATTAAGATTTTATAATTGGGCGAGAACACTATGGCTCTGGAACTATCTCCCTCTGTTAAGTACTGGTTAAATTTCTTTCATCCACTGATTATGTGGGTACTGCTGGCGCTGTCACTATATGCTGCGTATCTAGGGCTACAAGTACAACGCACCAGGAATTCTCAAGGCGAAGAAAAGAAAGAACTGATTAAAGGTAGGTATAATATTAAACACCATCAAGTAGGATCAATTCTTCTTGCTTTGATAGTGGTAGGGGCAATTGGTGGTATGGCTGTTACATACATCAATAACGGCAAGTTATTTGTAGGGCCACACCTACTAGCGGGATTAGGTATGACAGGTCTAATTGCCTTTTCTGCTGCCCTATCTCCCTATATGCAGAAGGGAGCAAACTGGGCGCGTGTAAGTCATATTTTAATTAACTTTGTGATTTTAGGATTGTTTACTTGGCAAGCAATTACCGGTGTGGAAATTGTGCAAAGAATTTTGACTAAGGCTTAGTTATTGGTCATTGGTCATTGGTCATTGGTCGATGATGATCACTCTTGACTATTGACTATTGACTCTTGACCATTGACTTACTTTTTCTTCAGATTGTTGGGAAAAGTCAATCCAAAAGATTGATGGAAGTCTTCTTGGACTTTGCGCGTGAGGCGGCGGGAAACTTGGCGGACGATTTGGTTTAATAGGCGATCGCCTGTAGACTGAATTAAAGATTTAGGTAAACGCTGAATAAATCGAGGGAATTGGAGATTCACAACTAAATCTAAATCCCACTCGACCTTTGTGAGAGGCTGATCCCCAGCATCTTCTTTTAACTGGAGTGCAGCCTGATAATCCACATCATAACCAGGTGCTTGATAATCGGGAATGGGGATGGTGCGAATGCGATATACTCCCTCCTGTGGTGGGAGTAATTCCAAACCAATTTTTGGTTCTACTTCATAACCAAACGAGCCAAAACGACCAATAATCAGAGCGTAACCATTTTCACTTAAAGATTGCACTTTCATCGGTTCAGCACAGCGCGTAAACCAAGAAGAGTGAGCATTAAGATACTCAGCAACAGTGTGGGCAGGGGCATACATTTCCATCGAATCGCTATAACGACCAGAAAACTTGCATGGTGTTCCTGCGGCTAATCTTGTATCTGTATCTGCGATTTCTGAGAAATTTGACACAGCAGGCACAGATTTTTCTGGAATATTCAAAGATTGATATTCGCCGTTTGTTGAAAGCATCAATCTGTTCCCCTCTATTTTGGCGTTTGTCTACATTAATGATTCCCAGGTGGCTTGGGTCGTTTAGCACTAGAATCCCATTTTGACCGAAACCTCATGAATCTGTCATGAACTTCACGAAATCACTACAATATAAAACTGGGTCAATCGATTTGAGATTGCCGATTTTGAACCAGTCAGAATTTTTTATCTGAAATTCCCAGTCTAAAATCTCAAATTGCTAGAGTCAATCACATACTAGTTTTTTAGGATAGCGTTTAAAATGAAAGCATTTGTGGCCGGGGCAACGGGTGAAACAGGTCGCCGCATTGTTCAAGAGTTGATAGCGCGGAACATCCCTGTACGGGCTTTAGTAAGGGATGAGCAGAAAGCTAGAGCTATTTTGCCCCCTGATGCGGAGTTAGTTATCGGTGATGTGTTAGACAAAGATAGCTTAAATGCTGCCTTGGGTGATAGTACTGTAGTACTATGTGCAACTGGAGCCAAGCCTAGTTTAGATCCGACAGGGCCATACAAAATAGATTTTGAAGGCACTAAAAACTTAGTCGATGTGGCAAAAGCCAAAGGAATTGAAAATTTTGTCTTAGTAACTTCTTTGTGTCTTTCCCAGTTTTTCCATCCATTGAACTTGTTTTGGCTAATATTGCTATGGAAAAAGCAGGCGGAGGAGTACTTGCAAAAAAGCGGTTTAACTTACACCATTGTCCGTCCTGGTGGGTTAAAGAATGACGATAACTCAGATGCGATCGTTATGCAAGGTGTGGACACATTATTTGAGGGGAGTATCCCTCGGCAAAAAGTTGCCCAGGTGTGCGTAGCAGCTCTATTTGAACCAGCAGCACGGAATAAAATAGTCGAAATAGTTGCTAAACCTGAAGCTACATCAAAAACCTTTATAGAGTTATTTCAACAATGTTAATTGCTAAGGATTCAGGAGTCAGAATACAGGAGTCAGAATAGTTTCTTCGTCTTGGGTGCTGAATTCTTACGTTAATAGAGGCATTGTGTACAACGTCTCTACGATATTTCCGAAATGGGTGTGTCAAGGATTGTTGTTAATTTAAAAGAGCGAATTTGTAAGGAGTGAGAATCTGAAAAGTTTTGAACTCAAAGGCATTGAGAAACTTATTCTCCCTATAGCCGCACTTCTGGGCTTTGTGTACTTATTTCAATGGTACATATTTGGAGAATTGCGATCGCCTTCTGATCCCTTCTTTAAAAATAATTTACCACCATTAGTCATGAAAGGCGGTGATCCTTACATTCGGGCTTTAATGCGGACTATCTCCGCCAGTGAAGCCAACGGTAACCGCCCCTACTCTTTGTTGTATGGTGGACAACAAGTAAAAGACCTGAGCAAACATCCGGAGATATGCGTCACCATTGTCACAGGGCCAAATACAGGTAATTGTTCTACAGCTGCTGGTAGATATCAAATTATCAACACCACTTGGTTTCAAATTGCCCCGCGTTATCATCCAAAACCCAATCAAATGATGTTTTGGTCTGCCTATAGTTTTGAACCAGAATATCAAGACTTAGTAGTTTATCGTTGGTTAAATGATGAACGAGTTTGGAATGTGGATATTTCCCAACTCCTACGCCAAGGTAAAATCAATGATGTTTTACGCCGACTCTCACCCACCTGGACAAGTTTAGGATATGGCATAGAAACAAATTCTGTGAGTAGTTCTCTACCGAAGATTTATCAAAGAATGCTGCAAGAAGAATTAAAAACAGCTACTCAACCCCCATCAGTAGAGATCACACCAAGCCCTACGACGAAAAATCCTAATTAATGGCTACTTACTCACCACTAGACAACAGCAGAGGTAGAATCAGGGCTGTGACAATTCCCAGCACAACAATGACTTCAATAATTTTTAAAAATATATTATCTTGCCGCAGTTGATTAATGCCTACACCAAAATTATTTGATAAATTACTCAACCAATGACGCAAGCGATTTAGCCAATGAGTAGGACTATCTTCTGAGCGAATATTGAATGTAATCATCGAGAGTAATAACGGTACACCACCCACTTTACTCGACATCAAAACATGAATTGCTAAACAAAAAACCATCACAACCCAAGCACTCAAATGCAGCAAGTACCAACTGTGGTTTAACTCTCCCGTGGGTAGCCATTGTTCTTGCATCATTCTGCCAGATAATACAGCTAATACAGCAGCAATGAGCATGAGTGTATTGGCGATTCTTTGCCAACTCACCCACCAAATCGGTCTACCAACCTGAGTTAAATTCTGTAAAGAATTTGACTGTAGCAGGCGTTTATTGCCAGCATGAAAACTATAGAGAGCAAATGCTGGGAAAATCAAAAAGAAAAATACAGCAAATGTGCCGTGAATGTCGATAATTTGCCCAATCCGAGGGATAGGTATTTTACCAAATCTGCCATCGAAAGTGTTGTAAACTAGGAATCCGCTAAAAATGGCAGCAATTGCCAGAATACCACTGATACCGTGTAGTAGTCTTAACAATAAAGGCTGATACGGTGTAGAACGGGACATCCCTATAACCTCGTTTTTGGGGCAAGTTAAAGTATATAGGAATCGATTTGATTTCTGTTAGCCTAGCTTGGCGCAGTCTAATAATTTGTGTAGTTAGGCAATGGGCAATGGGCGATAGGTAATAGATAAGAAGTTCCTCGATTTGTACTGAGTTGTAGAAGAAGAACTTCCTGGACGGGGAGACCTTTTAACTAGCTTGGCTAATACGCCGTTGTAACTCAGTTGCAAATTCTTCATCAGTGCGAGTGATAACCTTTGGTCGCAGGTCTAACCTGTCCATTAGAGTATGAAATGCTTCGGTGTCCTGTGGATGATATCTGACCCAATCTCTTAATTCTGCATCTGACATGGCTTGATAATTCGCTTTAGTCATGGAAATGTCACCTCACCGTTAGAGGACGTTTGAAAAGTCTGTTTTTTTGTCATGTTGAATGCAGCGTAGCGGAATGAAACATCTCGGTATGTGCCACAAAACCTAGATTCTGACTGATGCTCCGTTCCAGTCAGAATGACATTTTTATACCTACTAAAACTTTTCAAACACCCTCTTAGCTCGACTTTATCCAAAATTAAGAACTTGGTTTTCTTAATACGGCAAAACCCTAGCTTTTTGGCAAAAACTTTTTCCATCTTACTAATTCTCAGTGCAAACAAAAAAGTAAAACTCCCGTCTCATAAAGCTTTCAGGGTCAGCTTGAGCCTTGCCAAAAAATGGATAAAGTCGAGCTTAGGATATATCTCTATTTGTATTGTGTCTCCAATTAAAACGTATATGCGTTTTGTTCTTTCGTTCAATCGCACCACGTTGATAGGTTGAAACATATTACTGGCTCTCACACATCTACTGTAAAACGCTTTTAACTGTTCTATTGTTGGTTCCATATTGGTTAGTTCACCCATTGTATGATAATCTCATGACTGCATCATCAAATCACAACCGTAATTGTTGCGAAGGGTATGATAAACTGCTATATGGTTCGCTGCTAGGCTCAATACAATACGTGGGGAGTGTCAGCATTTTAATCAGTGGTTAGTAGTCACATCCACTTTCCCATATGTTGAAAAGTCCTCTTAGATATCCTGGTGGTAAATCAAAAGCCATCAAGCAAATCATTGAATATTTACCAGAAAATTTCTCAGAATTTAGAGAACCATTTGTGGGAGGTGGTTCAGTATTTATTTATCTCAAACAAAAGTTCCCTCATCTGAAAATTTGGATTAATGATTTAAATCGGGAATTATTTTTATTTTGGCAGTTTGCTCAGTCTGATATAGCTCAGTTAGTTCAAGAAGTACGACAAATTAAAGATAAATACCAAGATGGTAAAAGATTATTTTTAGAATTGACCAGGATTGATGTTAATAGTCTCTCTGATTTGGAAAGAGCAGTCCGATTTTTTGTACTTAACAGAATTACTTTTTCTGGTACTGTTGAGTCTGGGGGTTTTTCTCAAGAGGCATTTTCTCAACGATTTACTTATTCATCAATAGAAAGACTAGAAAAATTAGAAAGTATTTTAACCCCAGATATAAAAATTACCAATTTGGACTACAGTCAACTTTTAAATATACCAGAAACAAAGATATTCTTATTTTTAGATCCTCCATATTTCAGTGCAACCAAATCCAGACTATATGGTAGAGATGGTGATTTACATACCTCTTTCAACCATCAACAATTTGCGGACATTTTACAAAAATGTCCCCATCAATGGTTAATTACTTATGACGATTCAGTACAAATCAGAGAAAATTTTAAATGGGCGCATATCTACGAATGGGAATTACAGTATGGCATGAATAACTATAAACAAAAACGGGCGGCAAAAGGCAAAGAGTTATTCATTACTAACTATGAAATTCAATATAATCAACAGCAACAAATAAACCAAAATAGGTAAGAATTCAGCACCCAGGAGTCAGAAGTCAGAATTAATCAGGGTTAAGGAATCTTAGCTTACTCATCAAAATATGAGAATTTGAACTATTCTGAATCCTGTATTCTGACTCCTGAATCCTTACCAAAATAGTTTGGATAACTCAAATTCCCCGTTGCAGCTTGATGTTTTACCTTAACTTTGATGCGGGACAATTTTTCGGTAGGATAACTGCCATGCCTCTCAACGTACACACACTTGAGTTATGACAACTGCCCCAATCTCTACACAAGAATCTTCAACTAGCTGGTATTTGCTACTGCAACAGTTAATAGATGGCGAATCCTTAAGCCGCACACAGGCTGCTGAACTAATGCAAGGTTGGTTAAGTGAGGCTGTTCCTCCAGAGTTATCAGGAGCAATCTTAACAGCACTCAACTTTAAAGGTGTCTCTGCCGACGAGTTGACTGGTATGGCAGAAGTTCTGCAAGCGCAATCTAAATTGGGGACTGGGCAACATAATCAATACCCAATCACCGATCCCCAATCCCCAATCCCCATCATCGATACTTGTGGGACTGGTGGAGATGGGTCTTCTACTTTTAATATTTCTACAGCCGTCGCATTTGTGGCAGCTGCTTATGGTGTACCTGTCGCCAAGCATGGTAATCGTTCGGCATCGAGTTTAACAGGTAGTGCTGATGTATTGGAAGCATTGGGAGTCAACTTGAGTGCTACTAGCGAAAAGGTACAAGCCGCACTGCAAGAAGTCGGGATCACATTTTTGTTTGCACCTGGTTGGCATCCTGCACTCAAGGCGGTGGCTACTTTGCGGCGGACTTTAAGAATACGTACGGTATTTAATTTACTGGGGCCTTTGGTAAATCCCTTGCGTCCTACTGGACAGGTGGTAGGGTTATTTACACCTAAACTTTTGACGACTGTTGCTCAAGCTTTGGACAATTTAGGTAAGCAAAAAGCGATTGTTTTGCATGGGCGAGAAAGACTGGATGAGGCTGGCTTGGGTGATTTAACTGATTTGGCGGTGTTATCTGCTGGTGAGGTGAAGTTAACTACGATAAATCCCCAAGAGGTTGGTGTGACACCTGCACCTATTCAAGCACTGCGGGGCGGGGATGTACAAGAAAATGCGGTGATTTTAAAGGCAGTTTTACAAGGTAAAGGAACTCAAGCACAACAAGACGCTGTAGCCTTAAATGCTTCCTTAGCGCTACAGGTAGCAGGTGTTGTACCGTTGCTAGATCATGCTCAAGGTGTGAGTGTGGCTAAAGAGATTTTACAAAGTGGTACAGCTTGGGCAAAGTTGGAGCAATTGGTTGAATTTCTACAGAGTTAATTTCGGAGCGTGATTGAGGACGAAACTCTACCACATTTCGCTTAATTGTGACATCGTAATTGCCAAAAAAGTCATGTCCTAAAAGTCCAGTTTCTAGTTCCGTGCCAGCGATCGCTACTGGTACTCTATTCACAATCACTCCTCCTACAGCCATCGATTCTACATAACCAATCGGAAATTCCACCGCCCTAGAACTAGCTGTGTTAGCCTTGGCTTTACCAACAGTGACAACTCCCAAAGCACTCGCCATCTGTTGAGTAATCACAGTCCCACTAGCCCCTGTATCCACAATCATGTCAAATTGCTGTTGACCGTTAAAAGTGACAGTCACAATTGGTGTACCACCAACTCGCCGTTTAATAGGGGCAACAAATACCTTAGATTCGGGAGTAATGGCTGCTGATAAAGGTACATCAACTTCATCTGGTGGTGGTTGTGTAGTCCTTGGTGGTGGTACAGCAATGGGGAACTTGGGCGTATTTAATGATTTAGGTGTAGCTACAGCTACCTGGGGATAACTAGTCTGTGGTGATGAACGAGCAACAGCATTGGCTTGACGGACAGCATACTTAACTTGACGCTGGTATTCAGCGATTTTACTGCGAGCGATCGCAAACTCCGGACTTGGCTTTTCAACTTTTTGCATTAAGGCGATCGCATCATTAAATTGACTTGCTACCAAATACCAATCATCCGGTGATTGAGCAGACTGACTAATACTCACAGCCCCAGCCGCCTTATCTAGCCCCAATTCAAAAGCACTCGGCTCCATTTGTGATGGGGGCAAATCTACCGCCGGTGGTACAGTTGGCGCTGCTGCTATTTCTTCCGGCAACGGTACTACGGGATTTTCCGTCACCACAGACTGTTGATTACGCAGAATGGAAGTTTTCTGTTGAGTGTCGCTACAACCAAAACTCGACACAGTCATAGCACCAGCAAGAAAAATCAGGGCTGTAAAAGATACAGAGGGCTGAAGCATAATTAATCTCGATTTTATCCGTCCCAGGGACTGCACATCTACTTTTGCCACTGATTCCCCTTTTAGACTAAATTCCTCTACTTTGATTTTAAGTTTTAATTAATTTCCTGGCGAATACATAATTTACAAACTCATGGGATAATTAGCAGTCGCAGTAGGGATGAGAGAACAAGGGGACAAGAGAAAAATCATGATTCTTTCCCCCCCTCTCCCCCTCCCCCCCTCCCCTTCTCCCTCTTATGCCCCTGTCTGACACAACACCTGCTCTACTTGTCTTAGCGGACGGAACCGCTTATCGTGGTTGGTCTTTTGGTGCGACGGGAACCACCATTGGTGAAGTCGTGTTCAATACCGGCATGACTGGATATCAGGAAGTATTGACTGATCCCAGTTACTGCGGTCAAATCGTCTTGTTTACCTATCCCGAATTGGGGAATACAGGCGTTAATCCCGAAGACGAAGAATCAGCGCGTCCCCAAGTGCGGGGTGCGATCGCCAGAAATATTTGTCATAAACCAAGTAATTGGCGATCAACCCAACCCTTACCCGACTACCTCAAACAGCACCAAATCCCTGGGATATTTGGCATTGATACCCGCGCCCTGACCCGCAAAATTCGGATATATGGAGCTATGAATGGCGGTATCTCCACAGAAATTTTAGATGAAGCGGAATTACTAGAGCAGGTACAGGCGGCTCCTAATATGGCAGGGTTAAATCTAGTGCAGGAAGTTACCACCTCTACAGTTTACGAATGGTCTGATCCGACAGTTGCCGTGTGGGAGTTCAACTCAGAAACACAAATAAATAGTCAGGAATCATTGACAGTTGTAGCCTTAGACTTTGGTGTCAAGCGGAATATCCTGCGTCGTTTAGCTAGTTATGGCTGTCGAGTAATTGTTGTACCTGCCAATACACCACCAGCAGAAATTCTTAAATACAATCCAGATGGTATCTTCCTCTCCAATGGGCCTGGCGATCCGGCGGCTGTTACTGAAGGTATCACCACAGCTAAAGCACTACTCCAAAGCCAAAAACCCATCTTTGGTATTTGTATGGGACACCAAATTTTGGGTCATGCCTTGGGAGCAGACACCTTTAAGCTAAAATTCGGGCATCGTGGGTTAAATCAGCCTGCGGGTTTACAACAAAGGGTAGAAATTACCAGCCAAAATCACAGTTTTGCGATCAACCCAGAGTCCATACCTGAAGCAGTTGTGGAAATTAGCCACCTCAACCTCAACGATCGCACTGTTGCCGGCTTACGGCACAAATCACTGCCTGTATTTTCAGTGCAGTATCACCCAGAAGCCAGCCCAGGCCCCCACGATGCTGATTATCTGTTTGCCCAGTTTGTTCAACAAATGCGAACAGCCAAGCAGTAGGGACTGAGGAGTCGGGAAGGGGACAAGGAAATTTATCTAAATCTCAGTTTCCCTATCCAAGCCTTAGTAAATTCTTAATTTTGAATTTTGCGGAAAGTTCTGTAGGCGGGTTTCCCGCCGTAGGAACGCCACTTGCTATAAGCCGGGAAACCCGTCCAACGCAGTGGCTCAACTTTTCAAGACGAATTTTGAATTTTGAATTGGGTTCCCCCTACCCCAACAGATTGTAGACAACACGTCCAAAAACCATTTATACTTGAGCGTTCACTTTAACGTCGAGGAGGGAATTATTGCTGAACCACTGAATCTAACCGTAAGCCTGAGAGGTACTCGTGAAGCCCGCGATAACTATCAGCTATTCCGCCTCACAGGTCTGTTAGATGCCTTTTCTGAGCCGACATTTCGCAAGGTACTCGGCAGTAAAATTGAGGAAGGCCCAAAGCATATTATTCTGGATCTTTCGCAAATTGATTTTGTGGATAGCTCTGGCTTGGGCGCACTAGTGCAGCTAGCCAAGCAGGCTCAAACCGCCAGTGGAACCTTGCAAATCGTCACCAATGCACGAGTAACTCAAACGGTCAAGCTGGTTCGCTTAGAGAAGTTTCTGGCGCTGCAATCCACAGTTGACGCAGCTGTAGAAAATATCAAGGGTGCTTGACCAAATAGAGTAATTAAGCTATTCGATTTGTTTTCGCAATAGCTTAATTTATAGAAAGGTTGGCAGAAAGCCTCTCTCTATGCGGGAGAGGTCAATCAGCCACCGAAAATTGGGAGTGAGAGAGTGCTGAGTGAGGGAGTGAGGGAGTGAGAGAGTGAGGGAGTGAGGGAGTGCTGAGTGCTGAGTGCTGAGTGCTGAGTGTAAGTCGGAAGTTGGAGAGTACTGACCAATGACTAATGACCATTGACTAATGACTAATGACTAATGACTGAAGAATCAGATATAGATTTATCTTGGACAGAAGCTTTACTGGTAAATACTACGCTGTTAACACAAAATATTTCCCACTCACAGGTACAGCAAATTTCCCCGGCGGCTTTGGCATATTTAGGGGATGCAATTTATGAACTCTATGTTAGAATATCTTATCTACTACCAATACAGCGATTAGAAGCTTATCATCGTTTAGTAGTTGGACAAGTAAGAGCAGAAACACAGGCGCTACATTTGCGATCGCTGACTCCTTACCTCAAGGCAAGTGAATTAGAAATTGTCCGCCGAGGCCGTAATGCTGCCACAGGAAGACCAAGAAGAGTTGATCCCGAAATATACCAACAAGCAACAAGTCTCGAAACTTTAATAGGCTACCTTTATCTCACCGATTTTCCTCGTTTAACCGAACTTTTAGCAAAAATCCATCTAGAGAAAGAGAAATAATTTAGCAATTTCATCTCAATGATTGGAGAATTACTACGATGAGGTTCAGCATATCCAGGACTCGGACTATCTACCCATGCGCCCTAAAAAAACTTTTATGCCTAATAAACCTAAAAAAATCAAGACTGCTAGTGAACCCAGTCGCCCCCAACCTATAAAAATTAAGGGTAAGCGAGTTGTGGCTAGTCCGATTCGCAGTTCCCGAAAGGATGATAGCAATTCTGGGTCTAGCCCTATTCGCAAGTCTAGAAAGGATAATAGTGATTCTGGGTCTAGCCCGATTCGCAGTTCTCGAAAAGATGACAGTAATTCTGGGTCTAGCCCTATTCGCAGGTCTAGAAAGGATGATCACAATTCTAGCTCTAGTGGTCTTGGCAGTTCTCGACAGAATGATGGTGATTTTAGCTCTAGTAGCCCCCGTCCACGCCGCAATTTTTCTCAATCATCACCCGCATCTAAACTACAATTCGCTAAACCAGTAGAAGATAATGACATTATCTACGGTCGTCATCCTGTGTTGAGTGCGTTAGAAAATCAGCGTGGTTTGAACCGCATCTGGATTACCTCTCGTCTACGCTATGATCCCCGCTTTCATCACTTAATACTCCAAGCTAAGGAAAATGGCACAGTCATTGACGAGGTAGAACCTAAGCGTTTAGATCAAATCACCGACCAAGCTAATCACCAAGGCATTGCAGCACAGATTGCGCCTTATGATTATATGGAATTACATGATTTAATCACCCAAGCCAAATCATGTACTGACCCCGTCATTGTCGTTGCTGATGGCATTACTGATCCCCACAACTTAGGAGCAATTATTCGCACAGCCGAAGCTATCGGCGCTCAAGGATTAGTCATTCCCCAAAGAAGAGCATCGGGGATCACCTCCACAGTGGTCAAAGTGGCCGCAGGTGCTTTAGAAAATTTTCCTGTAGCTAGAGTTGTTAATCTCGGTCGTGCGTTAGAAGAATTAAAAGAAGCGGGATTTTGGATTTATGGGACGGCGGCTGGTGCTAGCGAACCTCTCCACACAGTCAGTTTTCGGGGGCCGATTGTTTTGGTGATAGGCTCAGAAGGAGAAGGGCTGAGTATGTTAACTCAGCGCTCATGTGATGTTTTGGTATCAATTCCCCTGATGGGTAAGACCCCTAGTTTGAATGCCTCAGTTGCCGCAGGAATGGCACTTTACGAGATTTTCCGTCAGCGATCGCTTAACACTTTGTACCTAGATAAGTTACAAAAACCTCTTTGAAAATTACCAGTAAAAGAGTATAAAGAAGTGTAACAACCAAAAACGGCAATATCTATTGTTCAACATTCAGTACCACTTTGATAAATTGGCACAATACCCATGAATACAATTTGGAATAATCTGAAGGAAGCTGCTATTAATTCTTTCAACGCACTAGGTTTGGCTTGGTGGGTGGAAATTATCACCCAAAACCCCCGTTGCACTTACTATTTTGGCCCCTTTCTCAATGCTGATGAAGCTAAGTTAGCCATCAAAGGCTACATAGAAGATTTAGAAACAGAAGGCGCACAAGGTATTCAGGTGAACGTAAAGCGCTGTAAGCCAAATGATTTGACGATTGCTGATGACCTGGGGGAACGTCTTGACCGCAAAGTAAAGCCTGCCTTTAGCGGTCAGATGTAATACCAATTCAAAATTCGTCTTGAAAAGTTGAGCCACTGCGTTGGACGGGTTTCCCGGCTTATAGCAAGTGGCGTTCCTACGGCGGGAAACCCGCATACAGAACTTTCCGCAAAATTCAAAATTAGAAAAACCAGATTTTATAAGGGTTTCCGAGTTTGAATTTGTTGCCGAATTTTAGAGAATTGGTATAAGTTAGGCATTGGTCAATGGTCATTAGTCATTAGTCATTAGAGACGTTGCGTGCAACGTCTGTACAAGTAATTATTTGGGACTTGTGGCTTTTGACCGTAGACTTTGGACTATTGACTGCTAATTACCTGTGGGTGCTTTGCTAACCAACAGTCAATGTCACTGAGTACTTGCTGGGGTATTTCCCAGGGGAAAAGGTGAGCAGTATTGGGGTAGCATTGCCACTGACTATTTTGAAGATGTTGAGCAGTTTCTAAGCTTGACTCGGATGTAATGTGTCGATCTTGAGCGCCAGCTAGCACCAAACTAGGGCAGTCAATCTGCTCTAGGTCTGAAAGTCGATTATATCCTAGACGCAAGGCTGTGTAGAGGGCGCGAGTAGCAGCAGCAGAGGTTTGTAAATAAGCTGGTACAGCTGCTGTGGCGATGTATTTGTAGGCTGTGGGTGTGTGTTGTTGGATGAGGTAACGAAACAGCGATCGCTTCCCAAAAGTTTCTATGTTCCAGCGCCAACTTGGTCTGATACAATTCACAAGTCCAGCAACACCAGTGTAAAAATTATCCTGCCAAGTAATTGGAGGATGATTCCCACGAGGTCTAGCTGCTGTCGCCACCAAAATCAATCCAGTGATACGCTGTGGTAAGCGCAAGGCCAGTTCCATTGCCAAAATGCCACCAAGCGACCATCCCAACACTAAACATTTTTCGATCTGCAAGCGGTCTAATAAGGCTTCTAGGTCAGTCAAATGTGCTTGCATAGTAAAATTGCCATGAAAACGACTTTTGCCGTATCCTCGCAAATCTGGGGCGATAGTTTTGTAGCGTTTTGATAGGTGATTAGTAAAGACAGACAAACTCTGACCACTCCCAGGATGACCATGTAGTCCTAAAATGGGGAATCCTTGCCCTTGAATGTGAACGTGAAGATTCGCAGCCATAGAAGTAAGTAATTCGTAATTCGTAATTTTAGATATAAAACTTATATTTGATTTTTCAATAACACTAGTTTCTTAAAGTAGAGTTCAATACTAGTACAAAAATTCATGTATAATACTTACGTTTTACGATAGTAACGTGGTACGATAGTATTAACTTGTGATTATAGGTTTCAAAACTGAAGAAACAAAACTCATTTTTGATGGTTTTACGTCTCCTTCTTACCCTCAAGAAATTCAAAAAGTTGCTTTAAGAAAGCTGCTAATGTTGAATGCGGCAGTATCAATTAACGATCTTCGCACTCCACCTGGTAATCGGTTAGAAAAGCTAGTTGGAAACAGACAAGGACAATATAGTATTCGGATTAATGATAAGTGGCGAATTTGCTTTTTCTGGACAGATGAAAATAATGTAGATGAGGTGGAAATAGTAGATTACCATTAGTTGAAAAATGATTATGGACGATAACCGTTTATCAAACATTCATCCAGGCGAAATTCTGCAACTAGAATTTTTAGAGCCATTAAATATTACTCCCTATCGATTGAGTAAAGATATAGGTGTATCTCAGACACGGATTAGTGAAATCTTATCTGGAAAACGCACAATTACGGCAGATACGGCCTTGCGTCTATCCCGCTATTTTGGTAACAGCGCTCAGTTTTGGTTGAATTTGCAAATAGAATATGATTTACGTCAAGCATTAGCAGAAAATGCGGATATGTATAATCAAATTCTGATTAGACCGTTTACTAATGTACCCTAGCGGACTCAATTATCTGTATAATCGCCAGCGTAGGTGATCACACATATTTGTCTGTATGTCTTGTGAATACCGAATGCTACTCCTGTGACTTTAAAAGCGGGGTTAAAAATGTTGGTGCGATGACCGCGATTTTTGACTCCATCATCAATGATTAACTGCATGATGATATCTTGGGCAGTACTGGAACCGTAGCTAATGTTTTCCCCAGCTGTAAGTAACCAGTTGCCGTAACGGTTCAGTCGGGTAAAGGGATCACTACCATCACTGCCATCATGACCTGTAGCACCTGATATTCCTTGGTCTTTAACGTGATCTCGTGCTGCCAAAGACATACCGAGAGATATACTCAATCTTCCCACAGAACGAGCTGATTTGAGAAAAGCGATCGCCTCATCTACAGCTTTTACCCCTTCTTGAGTTTGCAAATAAACATAATCAGCCAATTTCACTTTGTTACCCTGAAAGCGTTGGTGGTAACTTGCCAAAATCGGTAAGTAACTTTGAGGGTTGGTACGTACTTGGTTCATCTCTTCTACTACTTGTTGTTCTAGCAGTGAGAGTGTGTATTCATCTACCATTTTTCGGAGTGGGGGAGTGATGAGTGATGAGTGCTGAGTGCTGAGTGCTGTTAGCGGAAGCGGGGCGTTTAGCCCGTGCTGAGTGGAGAGTAATAAATTATTCTTCCCTACACCCCTACACCCTTACACCTCTACACCCCTATTTCTCTATATACCCGCCAGCATAGTTAATTACGCAAATAGTTCTGTAAACTTTGTGAGAACCGTAAGCGACACCAGCGACTTTAAAAGCACCGTTAAAGATGGTTGTTCTATGACCGCGTGAGGGTACACCGTCGTCAATAATCAATTGCATAACAATATCTTGGGCGGTATTGGGGCCGTAGCTGATATTTTCCCCAGCTGTGGTTTGCCATTTACCATAACGATTGATGCGAGTGAAGGGGTTGCTACCATCGCTACCATTATGACCTGTTGTACCTTTTACTCCTTGGTCTTTGACATGATCTCTAGCACCTAAAGACATTCCTTTGGATGTTCTCAATGCTCCCACAGGACGAGTGCGCTTGAGAAAAGCGATCGCTTCATCTACCGGTTTTACACCTTCTTGGGTAATCAAATAAGTATTAGCAGAAAGTTTGACTCGGTTTCCCTGAAAGCGTTTTCGATAATTTTCGATGATAGGGATATAGGCTTGAGGATTCTGCCGCACTTTGTTCATTTCTTCCACTACCTGTTGTTCTAAAGGTGAGAGATAGCTAGCTTTTGCTAACAAAGTCGGATTAGGGGCTTGAGCTATAATGGGAGTCGATTGTGCTATTCCATCAGTAATTTGTAGTAGATTATAAGAAAAAATAGTTACTAAAGTACTAAGAGCAAACACATAAAAATTGTGGTGACGCATTAATTACCTCAAAATTTTGTACTTAGGTATGAATTTGCCAAAATATCTGCAAAATAGTCTAATACAGTCAACTTTGACGCATGGTTTGTGTAAAAGTGCCGTTTCGTTATAATATTTTTTGTATTTTTAGGCACTATTAAATATAAATATTTATATAGATGTAGTGTAATTTAGTACTTTATATTCATAGTTTTTATTTCTGATGCTCTAGGAAAATTTATTATAAAGTTAGTAATTGCTAGAGCAAGGCTAAATTATTCAGGGAAAAATATTTCCCAAGATTTTTAACAAGTTGGGGATATGAGACTTCAAGATGCTGACAAATCAGATAGAATTGCTATATCCATACGACTTATGCACCCTACTAAGAAAACCTTCTGAAAGGTAGTCAAAAATCAATAGTTAAAATCAATTTTTTGGACTGTTGATTGTGGACAGAAAAGTCGGAGAATTAGTGTCTATGCGTAATTATTGATAAATATCAATATGCTTTTTAAATAAAAATAGCATCATGTAGTAAATATATATTTTAGCCAGATTGGGTAAATAAAACACCAGAAATAATAATGTTGAACCGCTTAAAAATTGGCTCTAAAATAGGAGCTGGCTTTGCTTTAAGTCTAGTAATTTTGAGTGCGATCAGTTTGATAGCTCACAAAAGTACTCAGGAACTAATTGCCGCTTCTCATAAAGAAAAACATACATATCAAGTACTCAGTCAATTAGAAAATCTCAATGCTCAATTGGCGAAAGCAGAAACTGGACAACGGGGATACATTATTACTGGGGAACAGCGTTATTTAGAACCTTATCAAGTAGCTACTCAAGCAGTAAATATAAAAGTTAAAGAACTGCAAAGTCTGACTATAGATAATCCTAAACAGCAGCGATTTCTCAATCAGTTACAGCTACTGATTAATGAGAGAATTGCCATTATGCAAACTGTGATTGATTTGCGTCAATCTCAAGGTTTTGAGGCTGCTCAACAATCTATCCTCACAGATCGTGGTAGAGCAGTGATGATGCAAATTGAGAATATCAACCAGCAAATGAATGCTGAAGAATTGAGATTGTTAGAACAACGAACGGCGATCGCACGAGCAGCTACTAACAGTACTCTTGGCAGTATTACTTATAGTATTCCTATAGTTGCGTTTACTCTTGTTGTCATTGGTTTCTTGTTATCTCGACATATTTCTACACCACTGAGAAATATTTCTCGTGCCGCCGAGAAAATGTCTGATGGGGATTTATCTGTCAGTTTACCAAAAAGCGATCGCCTAGATGAAATTGGTGTGCTAACTCGTATTTTTAACCAAATGGTAGTTAACCTGCGAGTCACAACCCAAAAAAATGAGGAGCAAAATTGGCTCAAGTCTAATTTGGCTGAATTTACGCAAATATTGCAAGGACAACGCCAGATTGAAAATTTATCTAGCTTAGTTTTATCAAAACTCACACCATTGGTAGAAGCACAGCAAAGTGTATTTTATCTCATGGATAAAACTGATGATGAGTGTATATTGAAGCTGGTAAGTAGCTATGCTTATCACGAGCGCCGACATTTAGCAAATCGGTTCAGATTGGGTGAAGGATTAGTCGGACAATGTGCTTTAGAAAAACAAAGAATTTTATTAACTGAAGTTCCTAGTGATTACATCCGCATTAGTTCTGGTTTAGGATCAGCTTTACCCATCAACATAATTGTCTTACCAATCATCTTTGAAACAGAAGTGACAGCCGTATTAGAAGTTGCTTCTTTGTATCGATTTAATGAATTGCATCTGACATTTCTTGAGCAATTTTGTGAAATGTTAGGTGTATTTTTAAATAATATTGCTGCCAATACAAAAACTCAAAAACTGTTAGATGAATCCCTAGTTTTAGCAACAGAACTCAGAGATAGTAATCAGCTTTTAGAACAGCAAACTCAAAAATTAGAAAAATCACAATTGCTTTTAACACAACAACAACAAGAATTACAGCAATCAAACGAAGAGTTACAACAACTCAATGAAGAACTAGAAGAAAAAGCCGAACTATTAGCAGCCCAAAATCAGGAAGTTGCTCATAAAAATCAGGAGATTGAACAAGCACGACAATCTTTAGAAGAAAAAGCAGCACAATTATCCTTATCTTCTAAATACAAATCAGAATTTCTGGCGAATATGTCCCATGAACTACGAACACCACTAAATAGTCTGTTAATTCTAGCCAAACTAATGGCAGATAATCCGGCAGGTAATTTAACTAGCAAACAGGTAGAATACAGCCAGACAATCTACTCGGCGGGAACTGAACTTTTAGAATTAATTAATGATATTCTTGACCTAGCGAAAATCGAATCGGGAAATCTATCTATAGAATTAGAACCAATCAATCTAGCTGAATTGTGTAAGTATTTGGAACAGAGTTTCCGAGAAGTTGCTCAAAATAAAGGACTCAATTTTAATGTTGAGTTAGAACATAACTTACCATCAACTATATTGAGCGATCGCCAACGCTTACAGCAAATTTTAAAAAATCTCTTAGCTAACGCTTTTAAGTTTACTGAACAAGGTGGGGTAAGTTTAAAAATTGCAGTAGCTGAAGCTAATTCCCCTCAACAGATGATTACTTTTGCTGTAAGTGATACAGGAATTGGTATCCCCAATGACAAACAACAAATTATTTTTGAAGCCTTTCAGCAAGTAGATGGAACAATTAGCCGCAGATATGGTGGAACAGGCTTAGGTTTATCAATTAGCCGAGAACTAGCTAAGATGTTAGGCGGTAGACTGGCATTAGTTAGCCAACTAGAAAAAGGCAGTACTTTTACACTTTACCTACCGCCAACTTATGCGGGAAATGAATCAAGCATAAGTCAGCCATTGAGTTTATCTCGATACCAGCGATCGCCTATCCCCTCAGAAAGTTTACCACTCATTGCGGCATCTCAGACAATCACTGATGATCGAGAAGGGATTCAACCAGAGGATTGTACCTTACTAATTATTGATGATGATGAGAAATTTGCCCGCATTTTACAAGATATGGCACGACAAAAAGGTTTTAAAGTCATCGTAGCTACATCTAGTAAACAAGGTTTAGCTTTAGCACAAAAACATCAACCAGATGCCATTACCCTAGATATTCATCTCCCAGATATGGATGGTTGGACAGTACTAGACCGACTCAAGCACGAACCCCAAACTAGACATATTCCCGTCCACATTATTTCTATTGATGACCGAGAAAAACGAGCCTTACAACTAGGAGCGATCGCTTACTTACAAAAACCCCTATCACCAGAAATCATTAACCAAACCCTCACAAATATTAAAGGCTTTATTGACCGCAAAGTCAAACGACTTTTAATTATCGAAGATGAGCCTCTACAAGCTCAAAGCATTATTGAACTCATCGGGAATGGCGATGTCCAAAGTACAGCAGTCGGTACAGGAACTGCCGCATTAGAGATATTGCGATCGCAACATTTTGATTGTATTGTTTTGGATCTCGGCTTACCTGACATGAGTGGTGTGGAATTAATTGAGCAAATCAAGCAAGAACCAAGGCTAGTGAAATTGCCAATTATTATTTATACAGGCAAAGAAATCAGCCGCCAAGAAGAAACTATATTGCGGGGATTAGCCGAGACAATTATCATTAAAAATGTGCGATCGCCAGAAAGATTACTAGATGAAACTGCTCTATTTTTACACCGAGTACAGGCAAATTTGCCCCAACCGCAACGGCAAATACTAGAGCAACTCCACCAAACCGATCCCATACTAGCGCACCAGAAAATTTTAATTGTTGATGACGACCTGCGAAATATCTTTGCCCTTACCAGCTTGTTAGAAAGCTATCAAATGCAAGTTTTATTTGCCGAAAATGGCAAAGCAGGCATAGAAATGTTGCAAACTCATCCTGATATTAATGCCATATTAATGGATGTGATGATGCCAGAAATGAATGGTTACGAAACTACCCGACAAATCCGTCAACAACCACAATTCCGCACATTACCTATAATTGCACTCACAGCTAAAGCCATGCCAGGCGATCGCGAAAAATGTATCGAAGCCGGCGCATCCGACTACATCACCAAACCAGTAGATACAGAACAACTACTCTCACTACTACGAGTTTGGCTATATCGGTAATGGGGAGTGCTGAGTGCTGAGTGATGAGTAGGGGAGTGAGGGGTGTAAACAGTGAACAGTGAACAGTAAACAGTGAACAGTGAACGTTTATTAACTGGTAACTGATAACTGATAACTGATTTGGGGAGTGAGGGAGTGCTGAGTATAAGACTAATGACTAATGACTAATGACTATTGACTATTGACTATTGACTATTGACTATTGACTATTGACCAATGACCCATCACCAATTTGTAGTATATTCTGCTGTGATAGTGCGTCAATATTTCAGGAGCTTTGGGAATGACAGCAGACCCCATAACATTGATGAAGCAAGAAGTAGGCAAAGCCGCCGCCGCCTTAGTCAAATCAGGTTCAATAGTTGGCTTAGGTACAGGTTCCACTACAGCTTACACGATTCAGTATTTAGGCGATCGCCTAAAATCTGGTGAATTGACAGACATTGTTGGTATTCCCACCTCATTTCAGTCAGAAGTACTAGCCAAACAATACGGCGTTCCTCTCACCACATTAGATGCTGTTGACCATATTGATATTGCCATTGATGGCGCTGATGAAGTTGACCCCCACAAAAACCTGATTAAAGGTGGTGGTGCAGCACATACCCGCGAAAAAGTCGTAGATTACCTCGCCAATCAATTTATTGTTGTAGTGGACAGTGGTAAATTGGTAGACCGCTTAGGTGCAGTTTTTGCTGTACCTGTAGAAGTGATTCCTATGGCAATTACCCCCGTCACAAACGCTATCAAAAAACTCGGTGGTCAACCTGAACTGCGGATGGGTGTAAAAAAAGCCGGGCCAGTCATCACCGACCAAGGTAACTTTGTCTTAGATGTCAGATTTGCTACCATTGATGACCCAGTTAACCTGGAAAAAACCTTAAATAACATTCCCGGCGTTTTGGAGAATGGTATTTTTGTCAACTGCGCAGATATAGTTTTAGTCGGTGAAGTCAAAGATGGTCAGCCACTAGTCCGGCAACTCTAAGATAATCTCATATTTGATTTCTGAAAATTAAGTAGCCAGTAGTGGCGTGGCAAGCCTAAAGTAGTGCATTAGGCGTAGGTTGGGTTAAGCGCAGCGTAACCCAACATGGATCTCAAAAACCTAGTATGGATCTGATGTTGGGTTTCCCAAAGCCTCAAACGCCACTTCACTCAAGTCAAGCCAGCCGCTTGCGGGGTTTCCCCCCGTTGTGCGGACTGGCGTGGGGAACCCGCCCACGTGAGTGGCTCCCCAACCTACAGTTTTAATACAACATTTTAGTTTAGACACGCCACTACCTGAATATTTACTTGATAAATAGGCTCTAATAATTACGAATTACGTAGCTTGCTTCTCGCCTTTGGCGAGTATTACGAATTACGAATTATTTTATCGTGATGAACGAAAAATAACACGTCCTGGTATTTCATCTTGATTAATTCGGGCATATACTCTTAAGCAACTCAATACTTCCCCAGGAATACCGCCCATGTCGAGTTGCAAGTCATCTTTAGATAAAGCACAAATATCAGCGTAAATCCCTGTTAATTGCCGAATCCGCACATCATGACCAGCACTAATTGCTCTATCTGCCACTTTTTTTAAAGCCCGACGAGATTCTTGTTGCAATTTTCCCCACCAAGAATAACGCTCGGCGGGTGGTACAAATACTAAAGAATTTATCGCTTCATCTACATCAATCCAATTACGGAGAGTCAGTAAAGTATCGGCATTTTCTTCGGCTTTTTTTGTGCGCTGAAATCTATCTATAAGAGCGTCAATATATTGATTACGTTGGTCTGGTTTGGAATGTAAAGAGAGAATATCAAAACTAAACACACTCTTTAAAGCATGATGTAAATCGGGATCTATTTCTATAAATTTGCTCCATAGAAGTAAGAAACCAGCTAACAAATTTAGTTCCTCAGAAGCTTGGTCATCAATAATACTGGTGTGAAAAAATGCTGTTTGAGAGAGAGATAATCCTTGAGCATTGATACTACCATTGAGTCCAGGATAGATAATTTCGTTCCGAATAAAAGGTAGTGGATAGACATAAGCATTATCGGCAACTGCACCCATTTCTTGTGCTAAATCTAAAGCACGCTGTCGCCAAATCGTTGCCAAATCTTCGGGAACTCGCAATAGTTTACGGTGAATTTCGTTCCATAAATCCGCATCCGTTTGGCTTTGTAATGGCGAACTATCCAGATATAAATTTAGTTCTGGGTCAGCATCAAAAGCATATCGCAGATGATTTAACTTCAATTCCTCCACGGTTTGTGTAATATCTACTGCTGCTGCTTCTAGCTGGAGTAAATTTTGCAGTTCTTGCAGCACTTCATCACATACTCTAGCACCTGGGTCTTGCGGAAATTCTGACTGAGCTTTTTTCAGGGAAGTTTCCAGTCCATACAGGCTAAACCGCAGTAACCTTGCTAGTTCAGAGTTTTGTATTGTGAGTAAATGATATAAGTGCTGCATGAGAGGAGGGTGGAGAGTGATGAGTGCTGAGTGATGAGTGCTGAGTGCTGAGTGAGGGAGTGAGGGAGTGAGGGAGTGAGGGAGTGAGGGAGTGGGGAGAAAGAATTAGGGACTTCCAGAAAATAAAATCTTCAATGGGTGAAAGCAAATATAATCATGGGATTTTTCCTCCCCTGCTTCCCCTGCCTCCCCTGCCTCCCCTGCTTCACAATTTAATGAATTCCACAAAAGGGGTCGCGTTCTTTGTCAACTTCGTTGGGTTGCAAGTCTAATTCAGTGCGGTAGACGCATCCTGGTTGTTGGAGACATTCTCTGTTTGTGGATGTCCAGTAGGGAACATCGCCGGCGTGTATGCGTAAAATGCCTTTGTTGTCAAGGGTGACGTGATATTGACAGGGGTAATCTGTACTGACATCTGGCCTGGGGAGTGCGCCGATACGTATCCATTTTTTGCTGTTAGTGTCGTTATCGGTTTGGTAGATATAAAAGGTGTGCTGACCGGTTTGGGGGAAGGAGGGTAAAGGGTTGCTAATTAAGCCTGTTCCGGGTTGGGGTGAACCATCGCGCAAGTAATGGAATTTTTGTAAGGATTTATGATCGTTTTTATCGGCTTCAAATACCACATGATAAGCATCTGGTTGGTCTACGGTGGCTGACTCAATCACATTGACAGCAATATCACCATCATGTAAATCTTTATTTGCACCTTCTACGGCGATATTCCACTTCAATTGACCATCAGCAAAGAGGGTAGATGTGTCGGTCAAGGCGGAGATGGCGGAACTGACATCAATTCCGGCAACATCGATTAAATAATGGGGGTTTCCTTGACATAACAAGACGTTCAATTGCAGGGTTTGGTCAATCTCAAATTGAACCTTAATCTTTTTGAGAAACTCTCCCTCGTCCATTCCTAATTTTTCCATCAGGTTTTTGCCATCAAAGCTACCCCAGAGGCGCAAATCTCCATCCTCGTAATCTTGGCGATAGATAATATTAGTTAACTGTATTCCTTGCCAAGCTGTACGCACTTTCGCTACATTTTCCGCAGGTGCAAGTTGATAAAGTTCTTGTCCAGCTTTGAATACTGTTAGCAATTCGTTACTTTGGGTTTTGCGTTTGAAGTTGCAAGGCAGGTAATAAAATAGATTTTTCACATCTATTTCTAGTTGGTTAGCACCTTTACGTAGTAACCCTTTTGATTCTTCGGGGTCAAATCTCAGCCGCCGCAATTTCTCGGCGTAACAAGCACCGGCGGAGGTGGCAAGTTTGGTATATTCCAAAACAAAGGTAATTCTTTCAGGATTCCAAACGAAGTAGGGAGACTTGCTAAATTCTTGATAAATGTGGTTTTGGACTAAATCTAAGTTACAAGTTTTACCTGAGAGAATTAGCCAGTCAACTTTATGAGTGTTCCAGGAATCTATATTGTTACTTTCAGTTCGTAAGCGGCTTTCCATCAATCCTTTGGCAATCCCAATTGCTTCTTTAATTGCGGTAGCAGCAGCACGTTCAAATTGTTGACTATCTAAAGTAACGCTAATACTATCAAGTTCTTTGACTTGAAATTTGATGGCACTTTGGGTCAGCAGTTCAGCAATTTGTGGTTCAGCCAGGGTGAATGTTAATGGAGAATTATCTGTGAGTGATTTTTGTCCTAGTTTGAGTTTAGCTGCTTCGGCATAATCCCAGAGAGTGTAGAAGGTTTGTAGGCGTTGGGGTGCTTGTTGCCAACGGGTAGGGATAACTTTTTCGGCAGTATCTAGAGCATCTTTATAGGCAGCATCACCTTCAGGATTTTCTTTATCTAGACATTTTAAAAGACTACCAGTTTTGAATTTTCCTTGTTCGATGAAGCGTTCGTTTAATTCTGAACTGATTAAATCTTCGAGTTTGTCACTTTCAAGATTACCCATAGTTATGGCTGTGAGTAAAGTATCAGCGATCGCCACTTTTAATAACCGATAAACTCGCAGGGTAATTAATTCCCCGCCTAGTTGTAAATGTCCCGATGAACCTAACAGTTTGGGTGTGAGTTTATAGTAACGTCCACCTAAACCTCGATCTTCATGATTACCAAAGGATGGTGTTTTATCTTCTAGGGTGAGTTCAATTAACGCTAAGTCTGTTGTTCCCCCACCAATATCTAAGACGAGAACATTTTGTGACCATTTATTTTGTTCTTGACGACAACGGGTTTTAAATGACTCAATGCCAATGTTAAGATTACCGCCAAACTCGCGCCAGAGGAAGAAAATAGCAACGGAAACTGCTTCGTCATAAGCAGTTTGTACGTCATCAATACCTAACTCTTCCACTAATTTTTTGACTTCCTTGCGGACAACTGGTGGTGCGACGGTGGGATAAGTGACAACGGCGGTTAAAAAATCTCCTTCGGAGAATCTGCGTCTAGCACGTTGACGATAATCTTCGGTTAAGTCAATTAAATGTGACCAAGCGGCTTGGACGAGTTCATTTACATTAATTGTTTCTTCTCTACCATCCAAAATTACAGAAAATTTCCGTTCTTGGCCAAAATAACGCTTGGGTGAATGGTGAAATCTGCTGATAATTTCTTTAAGAGAACTGCTGGTTCCTTGAGCGATCGCTTTTTTTCTGTTGTCTCTTGCTTCCCTACCCATGCGTAGTTCTAAATCCGTCAATTTAGCCACTTCCAACTCACTGGGAATTTCTGTATCTCGGCGGTCAATATCTAAGACAACGGGGATTAAATTTTGGGATTCTAAAGTCGGGACGCGAAAGACTTCATGGTAGATTTGATATAATTTTCTACTGACGGCATAGCGAAATTTATCACTGTTACCTAGACACAATTCTATCTGTCTAATTGCTTCTAAAAAACGTTCCTTATTATCATTTTCAAAAACTTCTTTTAAGCGACTAGGTTCTATTTCTAAACTCTTACTAATATCAGCAATAAACTTTTCCCATTCACTTTCTTGCACTTCTGGTAAAGCGATCGCACCGGGAGAATTCAACCATTGCGAAAGGCGATCGCGCAATCTTAATTCCTGTTCTCTCGGTAAAACTTCGGCAATTGGTACTTCAATCGGGTCAAAAAGTGTCACCGTAGAATTGGATGTACCGAAATCTAAAGCAAACCATCCCGGAAATCTTGGTTTTTCATCTGATTTCTTCTCATTGTAACTCTGAACTTGTAGCGGATGATTGGTTGGTTCTTTTGGGGTTGTTGGATTCATAGGTAGTGACCACAGATGACAATAAGCTGCTATTTTTTTACGTGCTGATAGCAGGGGATTTCCTGAATAATCAGAATCAAAATACTCAACAATTACTTGTAAATTACAGTTGATTGCTTGTGTTAAAGGTTGCTCTAGTTTACAAGGATACTGTTCTAATTGACCGATTTGGGAGATTTTTGGCGTATCAGATGCAAACTGTCTGTATGCTTTTTCTATTTTGAGAGCTAATTCGCTTGGTGCGCCTTTAACAGTACAGGTGATGCGAGCAATATGCGGAACATCGTTACCATAACCAATTAATTGAATTGTCGGCAGTTCCAGATATTTCTTGTCGTTAACCCGCACTTGGAAGCGAGGTGCAAGCTGAATTTTTACAGGCATTTGATATGTTCCCTATGCAGTCAAAAGTAATTAGTCATTAGCAGTGGTTCACTAATTACTTCTTACTGATAATTGACTGCCAAATCGGCAATTTCTGAGAGATTTTGCAACCAAGTAGGAACGGCCCCCTGGGATGGAGAATCACCAGCAGCAATAAATCTCAGTAAGCTATCTTTCTTAGAAAGATTTTGCAAGGTGGGAATGATTTGATCCAAAATTCCTGCTAATTCAGCGTTTACTTGTTGATTAACTTCACTGACATACTGGACTAAATGTAAGCTAGCGCTAGCAGTCAGTTCATCTCGTAAACGGAGAACAAACATTTGGTGATTAGTCGAACGAGAAAATTGACTTTTTTCTGGTGACCAATCAAAGATTTGGCCAATATTGTGTTTTTCATCCTGACGCGCCAGAGGAAACATTACTTCTGGTGTCAGGGATTTATCTTGCTGATTAATCTCCGAAATAATTGCCGATTGCCATTGATTAGGATCGCATCCTAAAAGTAATTTGTAAAATAAATCAGCCGCTTCTGCACCAAATTTGTTTTCAATCTCTGGTTCTATTTCTGGATTGAGAATTGTTTGTAGACGATCGCGCTCTGAGACAATTTGGTGCGATAATTTATGCAGTAAGTCTAACACCGCTTGCCGAATGCGATCGCGGGCAAATTCTTCCAACTCTTGCACCGTCTTAGCAAAGGCTGGATAAAAATCATCGCTTTGTGTGGGGATAGTAGTATTGGTTTTATTCCCCCGGTCAAATAACTTACCAGCCGCACCTTTTGATTCGGTAATAGTGATTGTGCCATTTTGAGCTTTGTTAAATAACAAAGTCCATTGATGCCAACTTAAAATTCTAAAAGTTAGTTCATCTTTCACCACATCACTGACAACCATTCCCCGCCGATCTTTGAGTGGTTCTTTCCCTAAATCTTTTTGAAAGTTGCGATAAGTTTTATCTAAATTCTCTAGCGCCGTTCGCAAATCAATTAAATCCTGACTGTCGCCAGTGGGGATACCTTGAGCATGAATTTCCGCAATAATATTTTTGAGATTTTCCTGTTGTTGCTGTAAATTTTCCGCAGCTCGTTGAGTATCTGCATACAATTGCTTCAGTCCGTGAGTAGCCACATGACTTTGAATCAATTCCCGTAGCTTGGCAATACCCCCATCCTGAGCAAAGTAACCCAATTGTCGGCTTAAATGACTGCGTGGATCTGATTCTAGCAGGCGATCGCTCAACCTGCCCCACTTTTGCTGCAACCGCTTCGACCTCTCCAAGTAGTCTGGATAGTCTAAATTAGCTAAAAACTCCGGCGAACCCGCTTTGACGCTGCTAGAACGTTTGGATAATTCTGCCAGTCCCAAAAGCGGCGACAATAAAACAATCCGGTCTTTTTGGCTAGTGAATGCACTTGCACCATCGATGGTGGTTTGCAAAACTCGCAGTTTTTGTAAAACCTTATCGGCCGAGACATTAGGGTTTTGATTATCGTCAATGAGTTGGTCGAGTTCCCTTTCTCCCCCTTCACTTTCTAACGGTAATTGATCAAAACGTCCCACCCCCACCAAAATCAAATCCTTCAAATCTTGTCCGGGACGCTGCTGCTGCATCATCGTGAAAATTTTGTTAGCGCGATCGCTCCCTGGCGACTTACCATTAAGTAACACCAAAATCGTCTGCACTTCTGCCAATTCTCGCAAAGATAAAAACGTATCCCTCGCGCCAGAATTCGCCGCACCCAAGCCAGGAAAGTCTAAAATAATAAACTCAGAAGCATCAGTTATATCCCAAATTTCCCGCGAAATTTTGACTGTAATATCAACACGACGAATTAATGGGAAGCTATTTTGTAATAACTTGATCGGTAAATTTTGTGGTGGACTCGGTAAGCGGATATGCGCTGGCGGTAAATCTTCAAAGCCAAGAGTTTGAATAGCTAATGGCTGTTCTGCTAATTGTAAACCCTCACGGGCAGATGTCGCGTCAATTTGGTAACGTCCACCACACAAGGCTTCCCCATACGCACTATAGGCGCGGATAAATAACACCAATTCCCGCAACAGATAACGCAATTCTAAATTGTTGCTGCTATTCCAAGTCGCCTCACACCAGTCGAGAATATCTTTCCCGGAGTTGAGTTTTGCAGGTTGAATTGCGGGAAGTCCGGCGGCTAAGGTACGACGGTTAGCTTCCCCCAGCATGAACCGCAAACACTCATTCACCCCCTCACGAGTCAGATACTCAACTGTAAAATTATCAACTTGTGTAGTTGCAAAGCCTGTTTGGGGAACGAGATGAATAGCTGTGACGTTCCCTGTGGTAGGATTTTCGCTGATGGGTAAAGCATCTGCATAACCGATGAGGCTACCCAAAAGGAGAGTTTTGCCACTGCTAAATTCTCCCATCACGCCAATTTTTACAGGCGAAGTAGCTAGTTCTACCGTTTTTTCCGCAGCTTCTCGGAGACGTATCAGACACTCATCCAAGCTAGCAGGAACCCAATCTTCTTTTTGTGAGGGAGATTGGGGGACAAAATCCAGTTTTTGTAAAATAAGTTCACCGTAATCTTTAAAACGGCTGAGTTTTTCTGGCTCCATAGAGTAGCCTGTTGTTAAGTTAATTTGCTGTGAGTTTTATAACACAAAAAAAGGCTTTTTATTTCTCTATGTGCCATTTGGATGGGTGGATAGGCTTTTTTTGAACGCAGAGGGACGCGGAGGTTAGCGCAGAGGAATGAGGAGGTTTTTGAGGAGAGTTTGCTAGGAGTGGAGGAAATGGTGTAGTGAGTTAAAGTATGTAATTGGTAGTTGATATTATGGGTTTTGAATATACAGATACAATTGTGGCGATCGCTACGTTAAATATTGAGAAATTGGTAGAGTTTTACACTAACTTATTAGGACAAGAACCAATAACTTTTATCCCTAATGTGTATGCTGAATTTAAGTTTAATAGTTGGCGTTTAGGGATTTTTCAACCTCAACAAACACATGAATCAGAATTTCCCCACTCAGACAAGAATCGAATTAGTTTATGCTTAGAAGTGAGTAATCTAGAAGAGGCGATCGCTCACTTAACAAGTATAGGTTTTCCCCCACCAGGAAAAATAGCGATCGCCTCTCACGGTAAGGAAATTTACGCCTACGACCCCGATAACAACCGCATCATTTTACATCAGGCGATAACAAGTAATAATTGAACTCAGCACGGGCTGAACGCCCCGCTACCGCTAACAGCACTCATCACTCATCACTCATATGTCTTTAACAAATAACTATAAATTAAACCTAATTCAATGGTATCCCGGTCATATAGCCAAGGCAGAAAAGAATCTCAAAGAACAGCTATCACGGGTAGATGTGGTATTTGAGGTTAGAGATGCGCGGATTCCTTTAGCCACATACCATCCGCAAATAGATGAATGGGTGGGAAGTAAAGCGCGAGTTTTGGTGATCAATCGGTTAGATATGATACCAGGACAAGTGCGATCGCTTTGGGAAAAATATTTCCAAAACCGTGGGGAGACTCCCTATTTTACCAACGCTCAACACGGTCAAGGTGTCGTTGCCGTAGCAAAAGCAGCTCAAGCAGCTGGTGTAGAATTGAATCAGAGAAGACGCGATCGGGGAATGTTACCCCGTGCTGTTCGTGCTGTAGTCATCGGTTTTCCTAATGTCGGCAAATCAGCCTTAATTAACCGTCTCCTCGGGAAGCGAGTCGTCGAAAGTGCGGCGCGTCCTGGGGTAACTCGACAACTACGTTGGGTGAGAATTTCTGACGAGTTAGAATTATTAGACGCGCCTGGTGTGATTCCGGCTAAGTTTGGCAATCAAGATGCGGCTGTAAAATTGGCAATTTGTGATGATATTGGCGAAGCATCTTATGATAATCAACTAGTCGCTGCCGCATTAGTAGATTTACTGAATTTTCTCCTAGAACAAGCTGGTGAAATACTACCAAAATCACCTTTATATTCACGTTACGAACTTGACTCCATACCCCACACCGGAGAAGCATATCTACACGCTTTAGCCGCACATCGTTATCAAGGCAATGTGGAAAGAACTGCTAGACAACTGTTAACAGATTACCGCAAAGGCTTGTTAGGAACTCTACCCCTGGAATTACCGCCTAACCTATTTTCTTGATTCCTCAGAAACATCGGTGTGAGAGTGTGAAGGCAACTTAACAGTTATCAGTAAACAGTTATTAGTCAAGATAATTGGGTTTAAGTCCCCCACTATATCAGCGTTAACTGACAACTGACAACTGGTAACTGATAACTGATAACTGATTTATCCCCTGTGTGTAAAGACGATAATTTGTCGCGTCTTCCTGATTCCGGTGCAATGTCTTGAAAATAAAAGTAATATTTATTACATCCAGTTGTCGTAATGCCATGAACAGTGCCATAAAGAAATGGTAAAGAATTTGTGAATATCCTTTATCTCAAATAACTTTGTGTTCTCAATCCCCAGGATCGACATATCACACCCATGACTCAACTGACTTTACGCCTACAACAAGGAGATACGGAAACAACTGTTACTGTGGAGCAAGATATCTTCACAATTGGACGGTTGCCAGAATGTGATTTATATCTACCTTTTGGGGGTGTTTCTCGCAAACACGCTCAACTTGTAAAAAAAGCTGATAGTACATGGATCATTAAGGATCTGGGTAGTAAAAATGGTACGCAAGTGAATCAAAATACTGTTAACAACACTCAACAGTTACAGCATGGAGATGTCATTTGGTTAGGAAATGTGAACTTGGTAGTGTCGTTACAAGCTCCTGTGCCATCATATCCGCACAAACACGTAGAAATGGCAGCAGATGGAGAACAAAGAACAATTTTTCGTAATGTCAAACAACTACAACAACAATGGATAGATGCTGATAGCCATGATGGGAACATTGGTAATAAAGATAAAACAATTGCTCGTCTCAAAGACCTAGTAGACATAGCTAAAAATCTCTGTGCAGCAGCATCCATAGAGGAAATTTTTTCTCAGGTGCAACAGGTGGTTTTTCGCTACCTCAGTAGTATTGACCGATTGGCATTGCTAATTGATGTTGGTGGTTGCGGTCATTTAGAGTTAGTTAATGCTGGTACTAGAAGCATGACGCAACAGAAGTATTTACTAGCTGATGGTAGTTGGATTAGTCGGACTATCTGTCAAAAAGTATTTGCAGAAAAAGTCGTTATCCAAACTGCTGATACCCACAAAGATGAGAGATTTTCTAGCGAACACAGCATTTTACTCAAAGGCATTCGTAGCGCTATGGCTGTCCCATTATGGGATGAAAATAAAGTTGTAGGTGTGCTGTACGCTGATGCTCATTTATCTTCTTATCATTGGGCCAATGAAGGTGAAGAAGAACTCAGCTTTTTTTCCGCCTTAGCAAATCTTGTGGCTTCTAGCGTGCAACGTTGGTTATTAGCTGAAAAACTCAAAACCGAAGAAGTAATTCGTCATCGTTTAGAACGATACCATTCCCCCGCAGTTGTTCAACAATTAATTGCCGTTGGTGGTTCACCAGACGGACGTTTACCCCCAGCAGAAAGTGAAATTAGTATTTTGTTTGCCGATTTAGTTGGCTTTACAGCAATTTCGGAAAGATTAACACCAACAGCGATCGCTCAATTGTTAAATAATTTATTTGAAGAGATGCTGCAAGAAGTTTTTGCTTATAGCGGCACTTTAGATAAATATATCGGTGATTGTATTATGGCTTTTTTTGGCGCTCCCGAACCCCAGGCAGACCACGCTGATCGCGCTACAGCTGCGGCTAAAGGTATGCTCAATCGTATGGAACGCCTCAATGCTAATGGTTTCTGGCAAGAACCCCTACAATTACGCATTGCCATTAATAGTGGTAAGGCAGTTGTGGGCGATGTTGGTAGTTCCCAAAGGGTAGAATACACAGCATTAGGAGGAACGATTAATCTAGCAGCACGTATGGAAGGAGTCTGTCCCCCCAGCGAATGCGTTATTAGTGAAGCTACTTATCAATTACTATCGCAACATTCTGATTTTCACGAAATGGGGAATCATCGTTTTAAAGGTATTGATAGATTAGTCAAAGTCTATCAAACAAAATTACAACAAGTGACAACAATTATTAGTCATTAGTCATTGGTCATTGTTTATAATTTTTTATCGGTTATTTCTGGATTGGATGGTTTATCCTGCTTTTTCTTTTTGATTAATTCCATATAGATATTAATCTCATCAACTTCTATATCATGCTCAATTCTGGTTACTCGCCAATTCTCCTTTTTTAGGTAAATTTCCTCTCCTACTCTGGGAATAAATTGGAGATCATAGAACTTTTTCACAAAATCTTTTTGGTTTTCTTCCCATAAAACAACTTTGACTACTTCTCTGCTCATGAGTTATCCCTTTTTTGAGATTAAATGCAACTCAATAACTTGAGGACATACAGCAAGTCTACCTCACCAATTCAACTTCATAGCGTAGTTAAAACCACATTATCAAACAGAATTCAGGAGTCAGAAGTCAGAATTCAGAAGTCAGAATTCAGGAAGTGTAGGTTGGGTTAAGCGCAGCGCAACCCAACATAGATCAACGTGAGTGCGATAAATCTTTTTTGACCTCTCCCCCAACCCCTCTCCGACGCACAGAGGGCAGGGTGGTTTCATACGAAAAAAGAAAAATACATACATCTTGATTTGTCGCTTTGTAGCAGAAGTTTTGACCCCTCTCCAAACCTCTCCCCCACGGGGGGAGAGGCTTTGAAACAAAGTTTTGTTTTTTCTCTGTTTGTATGAAACCACCCTGCTCTCCGACGCGGAGAGGGGAGTAGAGATCATAATATATCAACGAAAAATGAGGGTTTTAAAGCCTCTCTCCTTGTAGGGGAGCCAGTTGCGTGGGCGGGTTTCCCGACTTGAGCAAACTGGCGTGAGAGGTTTGGAGAGGGGTTTTTTCTAGTCGTCGAACTCACGTTAGATCAAGGTATTGGGTTTCCTGATGTCAACCCAACCTACATCTGTGTTAGCCTGTAGTATGAGAATCTGAATCTCAATCAAAGATCGATAATTTTTCTATTTGGGGCAGTAAAGCGGCAAAAGCTTTACCACGATGACTAACTGACTTTTTCAAGTCTGGTGTCATCTGGGCAAAAGTTAATTGCTTTTCGGGGACATAAAAAATCGGATCATAACCAAAACCACCATCACCAATAGGTGTATGCAGAATTTCGCCGTGACAAATACCTTCTGCTTGTAGTACGATCGCCCCATCAGGAGATGCGATCGCCACTACACACACAAACTGCGCTTGTCGATTCACTTCATTACCCAATTCCCGCAGTAATCGCGCAATTCGTTCAGAGTCAGTATTACTGTAACGCGCAGAATACACCCCTGGCGCACCATTCAAGGCATCTACTTGTAAACCAGAGTCATCAGCGATCGCCCAATTTCCCGTTGCTAGAGCAATCTGAGAAGCTTTCAGACAAGCATTAGCCGCAAATGTCTCCCCCGTCTCTTCAATTTCCAATTCCGCCGGCTTCAGTCTCAATTCCCAGCCAGTATTCACCAGATAAGCCTGCATCTCTCGCAACTTACCCTGATTACCTGTTGCTACCACAAGAAGTTTAGTCATTAGTCATTAGTCATTAGTCATTAGTCATTAGTCATTAGTCATTGGTCATTCGACTTCCACTCAGCACTCAGCACTCCCTCACTCCCTCACTCCTTCACTCGGCCCACTGTTTCGCCCAAGCTAGGGTTTGATGCACTTCTTCCAGGGTGGAGGCTTCGCAGTAGAGGCGTAAGACTGGTTCCGTACCACTGAAGCGAATCATTAACCAGCTATTATCCGCTAGGCGGTATTTGTAGCCGTCGATAGTGTTACAGTCAATAACTGCTTTACCTGCGATTTCGGTGAGGGGTTGGGTTTGGAGTTGTTGCAGAAGACGCGCTCTTACATCCATACTTGCTAGAGGTAAGTCGATGCGATCGTAGGCGGAAGTAAAGCCTGTTTCCTGTTGTAAGTGGCGATAATAATCTCCTAAATCTTGCCCAGATTCGACAATGGCTTCTAAGACGTACAATGCTGCTAAAAGGGCATCCCGTTCGGGTATGTGGCTTCCGTAACCGATTCCCCCTGATTCTTCTCCACCTAATAATACTGGTGCAGCTAACATTCTGTCAGCGATGTATTTATAACCTACGGCTGTTTCAAATACTGATAAGTTATGGAGTGCAGCCACTTTAGGAATCAAATCGGAACCACTAACAGTTTTGACGATTTCCCCTGTAAAGTTGCGTCTACTCTTTAAGTGGTCAATTAAGATGGGGATTAAAATTTGCGAACTTAAAAAATTAGCTTCTCCATCGACTGCGGCAATGCGATCGCTATCACCATCAAATACAAATCCTACCGCTAAACCTGATTTATCTTGCTCTCGATGATTGCGGATCATCTCAAATAATTTTGTCAAGTATTTAGGCAAGGGTTCCGGCGCACCACCACCAAATAAAGGATCGCGATCGCTGTTAATTTCTTTCACGTTTTCACCTAGCAATCGCCCCAAACCGCTTGCTGCTGCACCGTGCATCACATCCGCAAATACAGTGACTTTCCCAGAAGCGATCGCTTGTTGAATTTTGCCAATATCAACTTTACTTTTTAAACCTTCTGTATAACTAGGCCAAGGATCAAAACTTTCCAATTTACCAGGAGTTGTTGCGGGTGGAACTCCCTGTAGTAGCAGTGCTTCAATATCTTTTGTCACTTCTGGCGATACTGAACCACCAAAATAACCCTTGACTTTTAAGCCCAAATATGCGCCAGGATTATGACTAGCTGTAATCACCAGCGCCCCCAAAGCATTGAGTTGTTTAGCAGCCCAACTAAAAGCAGGAGTAGGAGCATAGCTTTCACTGAGCAAAACATCAAATCCGATAGCAGTCACAGCATCAGCCACAGCACGGGCAAAATTTTCTGCCATAAACCGGCGATCATAACCCACGATAATTGTGCGGCTACCCACGCTTGAAAAATACGTATCATATAATACCTGTGCTGCCACTGGTGCGACCAAAGCTAGGCGTTCAAAGGTGAACTCATCACCAATCACGCCCCGCCAGCCATCTGTACCAAACTTGATTGAGCTAGCTATAACTGCCATTGGGGTATCCTCAGCCTACACTTGAGGATTTTAACATCATGTACAGTTTAGTGAGTAGTGAGTGATGAGTAGTGAGTGCTGATACCAATTCAAAATTCAAAATTCGTCTTGAAAAGTTTCCTACGGCGGGAAACCCGCCTACAGAACTTTCCGCAAAATTCAAAATGAAGAAATAATAACTCTTGCCTAATGACTATTGACCAATGACTATTGACCAATGACTATTGACTCTTGCCCATTAAATTAATAATCCTTAATAGTAAATACTATTAAGGACACTAGCTCAATATTACTCACAACAATGGCTTGTCACTAAAAATCATCAAGATATTGACTTAAACGACTGATTAAAGGGTCAACTTCTTCCTGAGAATTCACAGCATAGGGAGTATTGACTACATCTACGGCTGGTGCTGATTGAGGTTGATGGTAAACCACAGGTCGTTCTGTGACGATAATTGCTAGATGCGCCATTTGTTGTGTTAGTTGCAAAATTTGGCGTTCCAGCGCTTCTAGACGATGAGATTCTTTGGCAAAAAAACGTTCCTCAAGGTCACGTACTTGACGTTGCAACTCATCGATTTTTTGTTCAGCCGATTCTGTTACTGCCGTCTTGAGACCAGGTTTTACAGATTCCGGTACGCATAAAGATTGCCATAAGGCCTCTTTACAGAGGTCGCTAAAAGTCTTGTCTGGTTGTTTTTCAAGATAGCTTTCTACAACCGCTAACAAACTCTCATCAGCGACTCCTGGATTGAACGTGACCGATTTAACTACCTTTTTTGACCATTGGAACATTCTTTTTAAGCCCTAGAAGAGCGACTGGAGGATAATTGGGCCTCTCCATAAATATACTGCCCCAAGGCGTTCGCTTGTCTAGAAGGAGCAGCTAAGTGAGCATTAATTTTGGCTTCTTTGAGTAGACGTTGCACATCTTCCCAGAAAAACTCACCACCACCACCAGTGATAATCACATCGGTGACACGCTCTGGCAACCAAGCTAACACACGGCTGCAAATTTCTCTGGAAAATTGCTCTATCAAGTTGGGTAGGAAATCATCAAGGTTAGCTGGCTTACTAGCACCTTTGGGACGATAAAAACGTTCGCCTTTGGGTTTATTCACAGCTGAGATTAATGCTAAAGATTGGCTATCTGCGCCTTCGATTTCGGCTGCTACTAGTTCATAGAACTTATTCATCCCGAAGTCTTCACTCTTAGAAGCACCTCTAGCAAAGCGGAAATTGTCCACCATTAATAAATCGATGGTTTGATGACCGATATCGACAATTGCCACAGAAATTTTTGTAAAATCGGGGCTAGTACCACCTTTCTTGGGTTGGGCTTCTGACCACAGAAGACTACCATAACCTTCTGGCATCACCCAAACCTTAGTGATATTTAAAGCTACAGACTCGCCACGGAAATTTAAAACATGAGGCCCTGTAACTTGACTAATTAATTGTGCTTTTTCTCGCTCAAATTGTTCTAAAGAGAGAAAAGGTAAACCCAGCACCACAGAAATTTCATCTTTGAGTTTGAAGTAGCCAGCACTTGCCAATACCTTGATAATGGCATCCTCAACTTTAGATTGACCGACTCCCAAATTAGCCCCAAAATCTGCTGCTAGTTGACCGACGGCATAGCCTTTGCCTTGATACTCCAGCCATAAGTCCATTAAAGGATCAGTAGCACGGGCTTCAAAAACGCCCCCGCGTACTTGCTCGATGGACATTTGCTTAACGTTAGCAGGTACAAACACCACGTTATTGGGTTCGCGGCTGACACAAGTTTTGGTGGAAGTTCTGCCTAAATCCACACTGAGAATAGATTTGCTCGAACCATTGCTGGGCTTACTAGCTGGAGCAGCGTTAATTGGGGTAGATGCTGACACTCTGTTTAAAGGGATGGCAGCAGCATTCATCGGGGTTGCGGCGGAAGGTTGGTCTGTCATATTAAAGCTCCTAGTCCTACTTACCTGTAAAAAGTTATCATGCTCGTCGTACAAACATGGGGGATACCAGAAATTTTTAGTCTCGTCAAGTGTAGCTACAAATACGCCAAATTTTAAAATTTTAGTAAAATTTAGGCGATCGCTTCGTCAGCATTATTTGGCATAGTGTAGGCGAATTTTTACCAGATGTAACCCCCACGTGCAAATTTAAAGCTACTTTACGTCAAATTCTGGTATTTCTACGCTTACGATTGAGTATCCAGATAACAAATGCCAAAACCAAAGTCCCTAGAACGATTTTGGATACAGGGGCAAGGTACTTATCCACAAGTTCATACTGACTACCCAAAACGTATCCTGAGTATGTTAGCAAACCCACCCAAGCAGCGCTACCTAAAGTTGTATAAAATAAAAAAGGTAGCAGAGGCATATTGCTAACGCCTGCTGGTACGGAGATGAGGGTACGCACTCCTGGAATTAGCCGACCAATCAAAACTGCTTTATTGCCTTGAGTGTCAAACCAGCGTTTTGCTTTGGTAATATCCTTGCTAGATACGCTAATCCACTTACCATACTTATCAGCTAACTCTCTTAAACGTCTCTCACCCAGAAATTTTCCTGGGTAGTACCAAACCAGCGCACCGACGACAGAACCTAAAAGTCCAGCCACAAACACGCCCGTCAGATTGAGTTTGGAGCCTGGCAGATTAGCTGTATATCCTGCCAGTGGCATGATTAATTCTGAAGGAATTGGTGGAAATAAATTCTCTACGAACATCAGCAGAGCAATTCCCCAATAGCCCAGGGATTCGATAATATTTTTGATCCAATCAGATGACATGGATTCGCTTATTGAAACTGCTTAAATATTTTCGTTGCTAAGTTTAACCTGTGTTTTCAAAAAAGCAGGAGGCTTTTGGACGGGAGAGGGGAAGATGGGGGGAGTGGGGGATGGGGGGAAAGAGTAATTAAGTAATTTTCTCCTTGTCCCCTTATCTCCTTGTCTCCTTGTCCCCTTATCTCCTTGTCCCCTTATCCCCTTCCTTGTCTCCTAAACAGTTGGTGTCAATGATTGGACTCTCGATTCAGATTGCCAATCTGAGGGGTTCCATACCCGTTCTTCTAATGCCATCTGTTCGATTAAGCTGGCTAATCTCAGAGCTTTGAGGGCTTGTTCACCACCAACTGAGGGTTGATTCCCACCATGTACACAGTTGACAAAATGCTCTAGTTCTGCACTTAGGGGTTGAATATTAGTGGTGTAGACTTTCTCAATTAAGCCGTCTTGTCGATAATGACGATGGTCATTGAGAGAGTTAGCGGGGGTTTGACGATGAATCAAAATTTCATTTTTGAGAAAATCTGCTTCCGTAAAAGAGTTTTTGCAGTGGGCGACAATGCGGCGAATTTTCCGGTGGGTGACTTTGCTGGCTGTGAGAGTAGCAACAATCCCATTGGCAAATCCAATAGTCGCAGTTACGTAATCTAAGTAACCGGAGTCTAAAGCACGAGTCCCACTGGCGGTTAACTTAGTTACTGGTGAGGCTGCCAATTCCAGGAGCAAGTCAATGTCATGGATCATTAAATCCAGGACTACCGAAACATCATTAGCTCTGTCTGAATAAGGACTCATGCGATGAGCTTCTAGGGCTAAAACTTCTTCAGTTTTCAGCACCTTATTCAGTTCGCGGAATGCTGGGTTGAACCGTTCAATATGACCTACTTGCAAAATACACTGTGACTCGGCAGCAGCATTGACTAGCGATTCTGCTTCAGAGATACTAGCAGCGATCGGTTTTTCAATTAAAACGTGAATTCCTGCCAACAGACAGTTAATACCGACAGCATAATGTAAGCGAGTGGGGACAGCTACACACACTGCTTCCACGTGAGGAAGCAAGTCACAATAATCCTCAAAAAAACGCACCTTATATTTGCTGGCAGTTTCTAAGCCTCGTTCGACATTGATATCTGCCACTCCGACTAGTTCAACATCCTTCATTGAACTGAGTACACGGGCATGATGTTGTCCCATGTTACCCACACCGATTACGCCTATGCGAATCGGTCGTGGCTGGTTGCGCTGTGTATATGAATTTGGTTCTGCCACTGACATGCTATTTTGCACTATTGTTCTCTCCTCAACCACCAAATTTAGAGACGCTATGGCCGTTGGCGTTTATACTGAACAGCCAGTTATGATCCGTCTAAAACCATCCAGATGGTAACATAGAGGCCTTGTTTATGAAGAATTTCAAAGTTTGCAATCAGTTCCCGTAATCGGGATGTGTTTTGTATCCACAGTCCTCAATTACTTTGTTCTCTGTCAGGTTACATAAAACAAGTTGCATCTTTTAACTACATTCAAAAACACAGTAATACCTAAATGCAAATTCTTGAAAGACTTTTAAGCAATCAAGTATCTAGATGGATAATTAATAATTTTATTGTTAGTAAAATTACCAATTAATATAAATGATACACGGAGATGGACAAATAAAAAAAGATTTATTTAAGACTTAGGCATTATCAAAGATTTTTTATCCTTTTTTGTCAATGGTCAACAGTCCAAAGTCCAAAAATCTTGATTTTTACTTTTGACTTTGGATTTTTGACTACTCAGAGTTATTGGTGTGGGAAATGAGTTTCAATAGACGCAATCAACTGAGTCTCTATAAGGTATTTCTGGATTGATATCACATTATGAATGTCTAGGTAAACAATGTGATTTGGCTATTTGTGAGGCAATACAACTTCCTGAAGCAGAGTATTTTGTATTCCTTTTAACAGAAACTAGAAGTGTAATTGGGCAGTTAATCATCTAGAATTTGCAACGGAAATGAAAGCTGTAATTTTATTGTCTGGCGGATTAGATTCTTCCACAATTCTCTACCAAGCTAAAGCAGATGGTTGTGAGTGTTACTCTATTGCGTTTGACTATCAGCAAAGACATCGACGGGAATTGCACTCAGCTTTTCTGGTAGCACAAAAAGTGGGAGTAGCACAACATCGGGTAGTTAATTTTGACTTGCGACAGTGGGGTGGTTCGGCATTGACGGACGACAAAATTGATTTACCCCAAGAGCGTTCTTTAGATGAAATGTCACAAAATATTCCGATTACCTATGTACCTGCACGGAATACTATTTTTTTAAGTTTTGCGTTGGCTTATGCTGAGGCGATCGCAGCTCAACGAGTATATATCGGAGTTAACGCCCTAGATTATTCAGGATACCCCGATTGTCGCCCAGACTATATCCAGGCAATGCAAGAAGTATTCCGACTAGGAACCAAACAAGGACGCGAAGGTCAACCCATTCAAATTGTTGCCCCGTTAATTGAGTTAAAAAAAACCGAAATCATTCAATTAGGCAACCAATTAGGCGTTCCTTGGGAACTTACTTGGTCTTGCTACGCTGGTGGTGATGCGGCTTGCGGTGTTTGTGACTCTTGCCGCTTGCGTCTAGCAGCTTTTGCCGAATTAGGCTTACAAGATCCAGTGAGTTATGAGTGCTGAGTAAGGAGATAGGGAGATGGGGGGATGGGGAGATGGGGGGAAAGAAACTATATAAATACTCTCTCCTTGTCCCCTTGTTCAAATCTCTACCCCTCGTTTAAACGTCGGACTTGAATCTGATGCAGGCGTGGCCCGTCCATTGAGACTACGGTAAATTCGAGATTGTCGTAGCAGAAAATTTCGCCTTTTGTGGGCATTTTTTGCCATTGATAGAGCAAAAAGCCAGCTAGGGTTTGATATTCCCTGGTTAGGGGTAAATTGAGATGCAAGACTTGGTTGAGGTCTTCTAGGTTGATTTGAGCTTGGACTAAAAATGTCTGCTGATTTAACATCTGAATCAGCAAATCGTCGCTGCTGGGAGATGCGCCTGCGTTACCGATAATTTCGGCAATGACATCTTGGATAGTTACCAACCCTACAGTCCCACCAAATTCATCGACGACTATAACCATAGCAGGCTTCTCTTGCTGCATCATAGGCAATAGTTCACTTAAGGGTGTGTGTTCTGGGACAAACCGGGCGGGACGCATCCAAGATTGAATTTGGGTTTCTAAAGATAGTTTGCCAACGGCTAAAGGTTGGGCTAAATCTCGAAAGTAGACAATTCCCCGAATATCATCTAAAGAATCGCCAATCACAGGATAACGAGAGTGTCCAGTGGTGATCATTTCTTGCAGCAAGCTTTGGAAAGTAGCGTCGTTGGATAAAGCTGCAATTCCATTCCGAGGGATCATCACATCTTGGGCTGTCACGTCACCAAACTCAAAAATGTTGTTGAGTAGTTCTCGTTCTGCTGTTTGTAAACCAATAGATTCTCGTTCTGTAGAGATAATTATTTGTAATTCTTCTGGCGTTACAGGGGGTCGCCAACTTTGGCCTGTGTATTCAACACCAAAAAGTCGCAGCAGATAGCTGGTAGATTGATTGAGAATCCAGATTAAAGGGCGGAAGAAACGGACGATCGCTTTAACTGAAGGCCCTAAAAAACGTGCTAGCTGTTCTGAATATATTATGGCTATAGATTTAGGACACAGTTCACCCAAGACAATTTGCAGATAGGCAATGAGAAAAAAAGCGATGGGAATAGCGCAAGAATGAGCGAGTACATGACTCATATTTGCGGGTATGGGCAAAGATTTGAGTGATGCACTCACCAGCACAACAATCGAACTTTCACCAATCCACCCCAAAGCCAAGCTAGACAGCGTAATTCCTAATTGGGTTGTCGATAATAGTCTATCAATGCTCTTTTGCAGTGTTTCTACAGCGATCGCCTGCACATCTCCAGCCTTGACTAGCTGATGAATACGCGATCGCCTCACTGTCACCATAGAAAACTCAGCTGCTACAAAAAACGCATTAATCACAATCAGCAGCAGCACTGATAATAACCGCAGCCCCACATCCGTCAAGCTCAAATTAGGAAATTCATTCACTGCCAAAGCTCGTGCAACATATTATTTGGGACTAGCCTCTATCCCCTACCTTCCCACTGGAATATTTGATACCTCTAACTTCAATTTTTGATCGGGATAATCTGTAAGAGCGAGAGATATTTTCTTCACATCATCCAATAGCGCTGTGGGAATGCTGACTGTACCAGTAAATGCTGGGCCATTTGCGGGTAAATCTGCTGGTAAACCCTCTGTACTGGCGCTGAGTGTTCTCCCTTTATCATCTGTAACATCTAAAAAGCTATACAAAAAACGTACAGAATCAGCGCCTTTATTCTGCATTTTTACCTTTAATAGTAAATCGCCACCAGAATAACGGGCAGATTGCACGGACAACGTTACGCCTTCATTCTCGGCGGCTACTGGAAATCCAGGTTGGAGTTTCTCTTCAACTACCTGTGGGGGTTTTTCTTCTGGCTTCTGCTTTTTACCGTTAATATCTTCATCATCTTCGTTTGTCTCGTCGGATTTAGCAGCTTTGGTCTTACCGTCGATGCGTGACTTGACTACTTTGAGGATATCTTCCTCTTTCAGAAAAGCCACTGCACCTGATTGCGGGTTTGTCTTGCTGCTGGCAAACTTGCTTGTAGGACGACCATCAGGGGTTGTCACGCCTTTAAGTGCAGAACTTCCAAACGTAAATCCCAAAAATGCACTGACGGAACCCGCACCTAACATTAGAAATAACAAAACCAAAGTAAGAAGTACAGTAGAATTTATTCTCATTGCTGAAAAGCGATTGCAAAAGAATGCTGGTCTATCTTAGCTGGTCTATGTTAAGAGTGTTGAAGGTATGTACCTCAAACCTTAAAATAACTTAACTAATCATAGTCTCAACTGTTCTATAAATAAATTATGTAGTATAAAAATCTGAGAAACTATCTTTGATGGTAGACAAAAGATAAACTTAGGATACAATTTAAATTCAACCAGGGTTGGCCGAGCGGTTGAGGCAGCGAACTCATAATTCGCCCAAGGCAGGTTCAACTCCTGCACCCTGGATTACTACTAAAAGGTCAATAGTCAAAAGTCAATGGTCAATAGGTACTTGACTATTGACCATTGGTACATGATGTTTGAAAAAGACATCAACGAGGTATCGATGTTTCAAATCGAAACTCTGTCCCCATTTTCAACTTGTTAGCGTTCATGCGCGGGGACATGAGTAAGGATGTGTCGTAAGGATTGGGTAAGTCTGGTGTACGCAAATAGGGATCGTTGGTTGCTTGTTGTTTGAGAACATCTTGATAAAGCATATTCACCAATTCAGCATCACGGGCAATTTCGTTGTCTGTGAAGGAATCGCGGAAGATAGAGCCAGAAGTACCTAATAATGAGTCTAGCTGGCGTTTGGGTGTGTTATTTTCATAAAAATTGCGATCGTTGCGGAAATAAGCTCGCTCAAAAACATCGCTTGTGGTTTCATAGTTGGGTACTGGTGATTCAGCGCTCACCACTGAAGGAAAAGCTATGTTAGCAGCTAATAATACTACTAAGCTACTGAGAACTGGATATTTTATACCCATCTTTTTTACTCCTCAACTTTTGGGTAAATCTTAACTTATGCTTAATTTCAGAACTCCCATGAGTTCAACCTTTGGTGTAGCACAACTTTTAATGTTTTGTAATGACGTATTCTACTGAAAACCTTAGCCAGTCAGATATTTGGGCAGCCACTGCTGATGTCACCACTCTGCGCCAAAAACTCCTGGATTTATTTACCCAACTCGCCTATCAAGAAGGTGATTTTGTCCTTTCTTCTGGGCTACGTAGTTCTTACTACATCAATAAGACTCAAGTGACACTTCATCCCCAAGGTGCTTTAGCTGTTGGACGGCTGCTGTTTCCGCTTTTGCCAGCTGATACTCAAGCTGTAGCAGGTTTAACATTAGGTGCTGACCCAATTGTGACCGCAGTCAGTGTGGTGTCTGTGTATGAAAATCGACCGATACCAGCACTAATTATTCGTAAGGAAGCTAAAGGTTACGGAACAAGAGCATATATTGAAGGCCCTATTTTACCAGAGGGTGCAAAAGTAGTAGTTTTAGAAGATGTAGTGACTACTGGCCAGTCTGCCTTAAAAGCAGTTGAGCGTCTGCAAGCAGCAGGTTATACCATTGAGCAAGTAATTGCACTGGTAGACCGCAAACAGGGAGGCGCGGAGTTATATGAGTCGGTTGGCTTGAAGTTTACAGCCTTGTTTGCTATTGACGAGATTCAGCAAAGATACCGGGAATTAGGCAATTAGTTGACATACTCATCGAGGTTCTACGTCGGTGAGTATGTCAACTAGCAATCCTTTAGCGATCGCTCATAATAAAATAAAGCTTAATTAATCAAACACCTATGAAAACTGTCACCCTAAGCATACCTCCCAATGTAGGTTTAACAGATGAACAGTTTTATCAAATTTGCCTAGCCAATGACGAATGGCGGATAGAACTCACCGCCGAAGGAGAATTAATTCTGATGCCTCCTACTGGTGGTGAAAGTGGGATTAGAAATTCTGATTTAACTACAGATTTAAACTTGTGGAATCGTCAAACTAAATTAGGGAAAGTTTTTGACTCATCAACAGAATTTCACTTACCCAATGGTGCATATCGTTCCCCAGATGTGGCTTGGGTGAAACTAGAACGCTGGGAAGCATTGACGGCTGAACAAAAACGACGCTTCCCACCACTATGTCCAGATTTTGTGATTGAATTACGTTCTGAAAGTGATTCTTTAACAAAATTACGCTCCAAAATGCAGGAGTATCGAGATAATGGTGCGCGTTTGGGTTGGTTAATTGACCCTAAAACATTTTTAGTAGAAATTTATCGCCCTGGTGTTGAGGTAGAAATCATTAATTTCTCTGTTGATAACCCTCCACAACTTTCTGGCGAGGATGTGTTACCTGGGTTTATTTTGGATTTAAGCATTATTCTTAATCCATAGATATTGCTCATAATAAAATAAAGCTGATTAATCAAACACCTATGAAAACTGTCACCCTAAGCATACCCCCCAATGTAGGTTTAACAGATGAACAGTTTTATCAAATTTGCCTAGCCAATGACGAATGGCGGATAGAACTCACCGCCGAAGGAGAATTAATTCTTATGCCTCCTACTGGTGGTGAAAGTGGGATTAGAAATTCTGGTTTGACAGCTAAAATTTACAATTGGAATGAGCAAGCCAAACTAGGGAAAGTTTTTGACTCATCAACAGAGTTTCACTTACCAAATGGTGCTTATCGTTCTCCAGATGTGGCTTGGATGAAACTAGAACGATGGGAAGCATTGACGGCTGAACAAAAACGACGCTTCCCACCACTATGTCCAGATTTTGTGATTGAATTACGTTCTGAAAGTGATTCTTTAACAAAATTACGCTCGAAAATGCAGGAGTATCGAGATAATGGTGCGCGTTTAGGTTGGTTAATTGACCCTAAAACATTTTTAGTAGAAATTTATCGCCCTGGTGTTGAGGTAGAAATCATTAATTTCTCTGTTGACAACCCCCCACAACTTTCTGGTGAGGATGTATTACCTGGGTTTATTTTGGATTTAAGCATCATTCTCAATCCATAGGAGTCAATAGTCATTAGTCATTAGTCATTAGTCAGAGGCAATAGGTAAGAGTTATTATTTCTTCATTTTGAATTTTGCGAAAAGTTCTGTAGGCGGGTTTCCCGCCGTAGGAAACTTTTCAAGACGAATTTTGAATTTTGAATTGGTATCAGCACTCCCCACTCCCCACTCCCTTACTTATCATGGAAACAAAGCTCCTCAATTAATATCAAGCAATGCTCACTCGTATTAAAGACTTAGCCACCAAGTTAGCACCTCGCCTCATTGAGATTCGTCGTCATATTCATTCTCATCCAGAACTTAGTGGTCAAGAATATCAAACTGCTGCTTTTGTGGCTGGTGTCTTATCTTCTAGTGGTTTGCGTGTACAAGAAGGTGTTGGCAAAGTCGGTGTAGTTGGCGAATTGCATACTATCAGCAAGGATGAGCATTTCTTGGCTATTCGGACTGATATGGATGCTTTACCCATTCAAGAATGCACTGGGTTAGAATATGCCTCACGAAAGGAAGGGATGATGCACGCTTGCGGTCATGATGTCCATACTACCGTGGGTTTGGGAACAGCTATGGTATTGTCGCAGATAGCTGAGGAGATAGGCGGAAATATTCGGTTTCTTTTTCAGTCTGCTGAGGAAATTGCCCAAGGTGCAGGTTGGATGGTGAAGGATGGGGCGATGGAAAATGTCTCAGCTATCTTGGGTGTTCATGTTTTCCCTTCTATCCCCGCCGGCTCAATTGGGGTGCGTTATGGGGCTTTAACGGCGGCGGCGGACGATTTGGAGATTGTCATCATTGGAGAATCTGGACATGGTGCGCGTCCCCATGAAGCTATTGATGCGATTTGGATTGCAGCACAGGTAATTACTGCCCTACAACAAGCCATTAGCCGCACTCAAAATCCGTTGCGTCCGGTGGTGTTAAGTATTGGTAAAATTAATGGTGGCAGAGCGCCAAATGTGATATCTGATAAGGTACAGCTATGGGGGACAGTGCGATCGCTCCACCCAGAAACCCGCGCTCAACTCCCTAATTGGATTGATAAAATTGTCGCTAGTGTCTGCAATTCCTACGGGGCGCGTTATCAAGTCAATTATCGTCAAGGTGTCCCCAGTGTTCAAAATGATTATACCTTAACTCAGTTGTTGCAATCAGCAGCTGAAGAAGCATGGAGTAGCGATCGCGTCCAAGTTTTACCAGAACCGTCTCTAGGTGCGGAAGATTTTTCTGTTTATTTAGAACACGTCCCCGGCTCAATGTTCCGTTTAGGTGTAGGCTATCCAGACAGGATCATTAACTACCCACTGCATCACCCAGAATTTGAAGTTGATGAGTCGGCGATCGTCACAGGGGTAGTAACTATGGCATACGCTGCATATAAATACTGGGCAAAAGATTGAAGGAGATAGACTCTTAATAATATATAAACAGGGTAAATACACCCCGAATCTGAGGCTGATAGGCAAGCGAATTCTTGCTTTCAGCCTTATTGTTCTTCCGCGTTATAAGTATAAAAGTTATTGAATGCTCCTACAGTTTCAAATCTGTAAGCAGGTATCCAAGTACTGAGTTTGAATTCTGTCCGATAAATACTAAACAAAACAAAGTCTTGCCTTTCGGTTGTCGCTGAGAGAACTTCTCGTATTTGTGGATTAGCAGAGTCTACTAATTTGTCACATTTGGTATTGATTAACTTTTCGATCAGCTTTGATGTTTTATTGCAGACATCACTTTTTAAGTATCCTGTGAGCTTTTGTACAGCATAGTTTTCATATTCCACTTGATTAGGATTTGTTTTCGCCATTGCTACTCCCAACACAGCAGCTAATCCTAACGCTCCTAAATATGCCATGATGGTCAGGGGTTTCATACGTTCTAACTTTAATTCCCTAAATTGAGTTGAATTCCCAAGACTCTAAATTAACAAACTGCGTTCCAGCAAAAAGTTCTGGATCATTTCACTAAATAAGTGCTATAATCAGGATTGTCTGTGGCGAGCGTAGCCAAGTGGTTAAGGCAGTGGATTGTGGTTCCACCACTCGGGGGTTCAAGTCCCCTCGTTCGCCCTCTTTGCTAAGGAACAGCAAATAATAGTGAGCTAATCAATCAGGTAGCAGCTTTTATTGAGATAAAAAGCACTATCTAAATATTAATATATAAGCTGATTTTACAGATATGAAGGGAAAAGTATATTTATTTAATTAGTTCATTAGCAAGTTATACCAATTCAAAATTCAAAATTCAAAATTAAGAAAGCCAGATATCACAAGGGTTTCTAGGTTTGGCTCTGTAGCATTGTTTTTTAAAATTGGGATTAGGTGGAGTGTAAGCAAATGGCTCTTACAAACCCATGATAATTTGTGTTGGGTTACGTAAAGTCTGCACTCAACCTACATCTATAGGAATCTGATTTGATTACTGAACAGACTTGTTTAGCTACGTAACAGGCGACAGGTAACAGGTGACAGAAAAGAAGGAAATTAGAGGTGTACTGACTTTTTTGTGTAAGCACAGGCTACGCCAACAACAATCAAATATGATTCCTATACATCCATGTAAGTATAACCCTGAAAAGTAAATTGGGAACTCAGTCAACCTTCAGTTAATAAGTCTGAAATTTTCAGGTTATTACTTGCTTGTTGAGAGTTCCCAAAAATGTTATTTACTACTACTGCTAGTAAGCAAAATAACTGTTACTACACACTTTTACTTCTAACTAAAGAAGTAACTTTCAAATCCTTACCCATGAGGGAAGAGGGTTTTTACTGCTTTTAATGAAAAATAACTACTCGACATTGAGAATTTTTGGTACTCTAAAAAATTCACCTTCTTGTTCAGGGGCGCTATTCAAGATAGCGTCTCTTTCCGGATAGGGTTGTAGGTCATCTTCTCTAGTAACATTACTCATGTCAATAGCTCGTGTTGTTGGAGGTACATCACTTACATCCAGTTCACTTAGTTGTTGGACATAATCCAAAATACTGCCTAACTGAGTGGTGAATTTTTCTTCCTCTTCTGGAGTCAATTCTAAACGTGCAAGTAAAGCTACTTTACGGACTTGTTCACGGTCAATCATAATTGGTTATTGGTCATTGGTCATTGGTCATTGGTCATTGGTCAATAGTAAATCATTTTTTACTGTGGACAATTGACTATTGACTCTGGACAATTGACTATTGACTCTGGACAATTGACTATTGACTCTGGACAATTGACTATTGACTCTGGACAATTGACTAGAAGAATACGTCAATTTGCATTCTTCCAGTGGTTTTTAGCCAATTTTGGGCTTCGATGTAGTTGTTGGGAGCCATGCGTATGGCGCGAATCCAATAATCGGCGGCTTGATCAAAAAGTGCTTCACCACCATCATAATCTCCTGCTTCCTTGGCTTTTTCACCTTTGTAGTGATATATCACAGCAATATTGTTCAAAGCTTGGGGTAGACGGGGATTGAGTTCAACGGCTTGATGGTAAAATTCTAAAGCTTTTTCGTGATCACCATTACTGGCATAAATCAAGCCCATATTGTAGAAAATATAACCGCGATCATTAGTGTCTTCCTCTAGTCTGAGGGCTTCTTCATAGTATTCTAATGCCTCGGCATACTCTCCTTCTGCTTGGGCTGACATCCCATCACGGTAATAAACAAATGCTTCTTTAGCTTTTCTGTTAGCGGGCAGTATCTTGAGAATGATATCTGCCATAACTGTAAAGGATTTGTCAATAAAGTTATCGTTTTTCTGTGTTCTTGGCATATGAGCTTTTATGGTGTGTAGCTATTAGGTGGGTATTTTACTGCTTGATGGGGATGATACACTCTGGGCTGTTGTGTTTTGGGCTATTGACTATAGTGCTGACTGGGTGAGCAATCATTGCTGAGGCTGGGTAGGGAGATAATAAGTTTTGTAAGACTTGGGGATTTTGCTCTTGGGGGTTTAACCATAGGTCATAATCTTGAGGAGCCAGAATTACTGGCATCCGGTCATGGATGGGTTGGAGTAGTTCATTAGCTTGTGTTGTAATTATTGTACAGGAAGTGATTTCGTCATCTGTGGGCGATCGCCATTTTTCCCATAATCCCGCAAAACCGAATGGCTGTCCATCTTGTAGCTGAAAATAGAATGGTTGACGGGCTTTTTGCTCTGGCTGTTTTTGCCACTCATAAAAGCCATCAGCCACCACTAAACAGCGTCGGCGTTTAAATGCTGAACGGAAAGCAGGTTTTTCCGCAACAGTCTCGCCTCTAGCATTAATTAGCTTATTACCAATTCCCGCTTCTTTCGCCCATGAGGGTATTAAACCCCAACGCAATTGCCATAATTCTCGTTTGTCGCTTTCCGGGTTATGTACAACTGTCACTACCATTTGCGTAGGTGCAATGTTATATTGCGCCTCTAAATCCACAACTTGCTGGAGATGAAAAACTTCAGCTAATGCTGTTGCTGACTGGTTTAAAGTGAATCTTCCACACATATTTCTATTTTAGACTATTGCATCAATTAAAACATTTAAACATGGGAGTTAAATAATACTATTATTTTTATTTTTTCAAATAATTTATATTTAATAGAACAATCAAAAAAATAAAAAAATTATCCTGTTTTACAACAATCTTTTTGTAGGATATTGTATTTTAGACCGTTGTTCAGTAACACGTTCCGCATTATATTTTGTACATGGAAAACCTACAATTGTACGATTTTTTACCTTCAGGTAATGGTTATAAGATTAGGCTTTTATTAACACAAATGGGCATCCCCTTTGAGCGAATAGAAGTGAATATTTTAAAGGGAGAGAGTCGCACACCAGAATTTTTAAGTAAAAATCCTAACGGTAAAATACCAGTTTTAGAAATTGAGCCTGGAAAGTATCTAGCAGAATCAAATGCTATATTGCTTTACCTGAGCGAATATACAGAATTTCTTCCATATGATCGCTATTTAAAAGCCCAAGTCATCCAATGGTTATTTTTTGAACAATATAGTCACGAACCTTATATTGCCACAGCAAGATTTTGGGTGACTATTTTAGGTAAAGCTGAAGAATATCGTCTGGCTTTAGAACAAAAACGTGAACAAGGTTACGCAGCTCTCAAAGTGATGGAAAATCATCTGAGTGTTCATAGCTTTTTTGTCGGTGAGCGTTATACAGTTGCTGATATTGCGTTGTTTGCTTATACTCACGTTGCTGATGAAGGTGGATTTGATTTAACACAATTTCCGGCAATTCGAGCTTGGATAGAACGAGTCAAAGCCCAACCCGGATATATCAGTATTACTCATGAACCCCAACTTTGTTTTGATTGGTGATCAAGGGACTAGAGATCAATCTCAACTAACTTTTGTCGTGAGGATAAACCAGACTTAATTCTGATATGAGATTTTGGGACATCAAATTTGTCTGCTAGGAGTTTGATTAACTCCTCATTAGCTTTACCATCTACAGGCAAAGATTTTAAATGTATCACAAAACTGCCATCAGGCTGTTCTAGAATTTTTTGTTGTTTGGTATTAGTTTTCACCTTCACCTTTTTTTGCATAACCCATATTTTCTATTTGTCTAAGCCACAACCAACCGAGGAGACAACCCAAGGCATAATGAGGAAAATCCCACCAAGCAAAGGTAGTACCAAGCAGTAGTTTACCTATTAATGTAGCTCGCACATAGTTTAATATCGGTGGATGCCAAAGTTGCAAAAATTCTAAGATGCAGGTAAAGATAAAAACCCAAATCGGAATTTGCACAACAGCTGCTTTGCTGCTAAAAAACAAAAATGCCAACAGACACCAGAATATTTCGTAAAATACGGCGGCTGCATAGTTATTTAACCATTCATGGGCAAAGCCATTGTAGTACTTAAACAACAAGCCCATCACTATCACAACGAACAGGGATAAGCTGATAACTTTTAGTTGAGTGCGTTGATGAAACATTATATACAGGCTAAAAACTAACAAAGATTTTAGCCTTGATATGAAGAAAGGGAGTAGTACCAGAGAAATCTAGGCACAGCTTTATCAGAGAGTAAAGCAACACCAAAAGCCTTGAAATTCAGCACTCCCTACTCATTAATTTAAGGATATCTTCTACTCCCAGCACCAACTACACCTATTTTGTGACGATAGGAAAGTTCTGCACCAAACCAGCCAGAAAGGCTAGTGAAAGTACCTACGACTAGTGAAATCAAAAGTCCCCAGGGTAAGATTCTGGCTTCAGCGTCGCCCCATCGGAGGAGAAAGTTAACTAGTGTTAAGATGAGGATGGATACATTGAGAATCAGGTGAACCCAGCCTGCTTGACGCTTCCGGACACGCTCAATTTTCAAAAAGTCGCTTAAGCCGATGAGTGATGCGATCGCACCTCCTGCTAAACCTAGACCAATTAACCAAAGAGAAGCCCTAGCCCAGAAAAAGTCACGGGTTAGCCAGTAACCAAAATCACTCCCCAAAGCAGCTGCTAAGAAAGCGATGGGAAAGATCACGCTGAGGGGATGTAAAGGATGTCCAGCGATCGCTACTGTGCTAGGTACACCAGTATCGTTATACTCGCTATCATCACTTTCAATTATCGGGGGAATGTTAGGAAAAGGTGTGGAAGCAGAGGAAGTTTTTTCTGTAGTTTCCATAGGTAAAATATCCTAGTTGTGAAAAAATAGACTGTTAATTTTCGGCTTGATTTAATTCCTGATTTTTTTGCTTTTTCAGCATAATTTAATTGCCTATCTACAAATATCTTGGAGTTACTTTAGACAAGATAAACAGGAAAATTTATCTATCTAGTGATAGGTATCTATGTAATATTTGTCAGTCTGAGAGGAGAAGTTTATTTTTAAAATTAAAAAAGTTTGGTTTCTATCCTGAGTCACGTAGCTAATCGTTCAAAAGAAAGAGGAAATATCACAAAGTACTGTGTCAACCTGAAATTAGTTAAGAATAAGACTACTTTTTTGAGGAGAACACAGGATGGTATCAACTTTAGATGATGCAAAACGTAATGCTATTGCTGTAAAACTAGCAGATGCAAAACTCCTTCAACAGTTGTTGATTGAAAATGAACAGCAATTTTTGAGAGAAGCAAGTGATAAGGAAATATCTGATCGTATCCGCAATTTCCTTGAAGATGACCAAAAGAATTTGGGAGTTTTAGAAACTGTAATTGTCCAGTATGGTATTCAAAAAGAACCTAGACAAACAGTGCGTGAATTGGTTGATAAAGTCCGTCAACTCATGAAAGGTTCTGAACTCAGCTTTTATGAAAAAGTATCTCAGCACGAATTGCTCAAACATCAACAAGTGATGAGTGGTTTACTGATTCATAAAGCAGCCCAAAAAGTTGGTGCTGATGTGTTAGCCGCGATCGCTCCTCTTAATACTATCAACTTCGAGAACCGCGCTCACCAAGAACAACTCAAAGGAATTGTCGAAGTTTTGGGTGTGCGTGAACTCACTGGACAAGATGCAGATCAAGGTATTTGGGGAAGAGTCCAAGATGCGATCGCTGCTTTTAGTGGTGTAGTCGGTAGTGCTGTAACTCAAACCTCCGACAAACAGGATGTCAACATCCAAGATGTGATCCGTGCTGATCACAATAAGGTGAATATCCTGTTCACAGAACTACAACAAAGCAACAATCCGCAAAAGATTCAAGAATATTTTGGTCAAATCTACAAGGATTTAACTGCTCATGCTGAAGCCGAAGAAGAAGTAGTCTACCCCAGAGTACGTTCTTTCTACGGTCAAAGCGACACCCAAGAACTATATGACGAACAAGCCGAAATGAAGCGCTATTTAGAGCAAATCAAAGCTATTAATCCCTCTACTCCTGAATTCAAGGAGAGAGTCAAACAACTAGCAAACATCGTCACAGACCACGTTCGTCAAGAAGAAAGCACCTTATTTGCGGCTATCCGCAACAACCTCAGCACCGAACAAACAGAACAATGGGCTACAGAATTTAAAGCTGCTAAGAGCAGAATTCAGCAAAGATTAGGTAGCCAAGCTACTGGTGCAGGCGTTTAATTAACGATTCAGTGACATAACAATCCTCGATTAGCAGCCTATTGGGCTGGTCGCGTTCAGCGAAGAAACAGCTCCCCTACTTTCGTAAGATGTAGGGGAGTTTTTCTATATTGAATAGACATCTGGTGAAAATGAATGTAGAGACGTTGCACTGCAACGTCTCTACAAGGATTTCGGGCAACGTAGAATTAATTTCTACCAGATGTCTAATGCAGTAACCCAGAGAATCTTTGCTTTCATCACCAAGATTAGAGTAAAGTAAACAAGTGTAACAAAGTATCACTTTTCTCACTGGCTTTTAAAACAACTTGTTCACTTCTACTGTTGATATTTGTATAAGAACGTCCATGCAGTCTCGTTTTTGGCGACACATTTTAGTATCTATTACAGTATTTTTCTTAGCTGGGTCAGTTTGGGTAATGCACTCTCCCTCTGCTCTGGCTTACGATAATCCTGACTTGTTACCCAAGTTTTTTACCCCAGTAGTAGACTTGGCTAAATCCTTACCTGATCCGCAAGAAGAAAAACTAGTCAAGGACATAGAACAATTTGAAACTGATACAGGCTGGAAACTGCGCGTCTTAACTCAGTATGACCGCACTCCAGGACGCGCAGTCATAAATTACTGGGGTTTAGATGACAAAAGTATTCTCTTGGTAGCAGATTCTCGTGGCGGTAACATTCTCAGTTTTAGTGTTGGAGATGCAGTTTATGATCTGCTTCCCCGGACTTTCTGGATAGAACTACAAACTCGCTTTGGGAACTTATATTTTGTCCGCGAACAAGGTGAAGATCAAGCAATTTTACAAGCTTTAGATTCAGTCAAAGGCTGCTTACTCAAAGGCGGTTGCAACGTTGTTCCTGGACTACCAAGGGAACAGTGGATTTTAACTTTAATTAGTTCTATCATTGGTGGGATTATTTGTGGTTTTGCAGCTCAACCGCGCACAGAAGGACAAGTTTTTGCTTGGCAATGGGCTTTAATTTTTTCACCCTTGTGGGGAATTTTGTTTCTAGCTTTTGGTATCGGCCCTGTAGTCACCCGTACTAGTGATTGGTTACCTGTATTCCGCAACGTCTCCGGCTTCTTTATTGGAGCTTTAGTTGCTTTCTTGTCACCTGTGTTTAATCGTCCTTCTTCTGATACGTCATCTTAAGTGAGGAGTGGGGAGTGCTGAGTGGGGGGACAAGGGGACAAGGGGACAAGGGAAAAAATTATTTATTACTCTTTGCTCCCCATCCCCTCATCTCCCCTGCTCCCCTGCTCCCCTGCTCCCCTCGTCCCTAACCCCTTTCCTGATAAGCTGAAAGCTAGTCTCTCAGAACTGAATAATTATAGTTATGGAATGGCACGTCACAGATGCTCAAAGTTTAGCAATTATTGATGCTCAGATTGGTGATCATGTTTTCTCACCGGCAGAGTATGAAATTGTCCGACGGGTCATATATGCTACGGCTGACTTTGAGTATCAGTCTTTAATCAGGTTTTCTGAGCGTGCTTTACAAGCTGGGGCGGCAGCATTAGCGGCACGTGCTGCTATTGTGGTGGATGTGCCGATGGTGCAAACAGGTATTGCCTATGATGTGCAGAATACTTTTGCTAATCCGGTTTATTGCAGTATTGAGGCTTTGACTCGTCCCCAACCAGAAAAAACTCGTGCGGCTTGGGGAATTGAAACTTTAGCTAAACAATATCCAGAGGGAATTTTTATTGTCGGTCAAGCACAAACAGCATTAACTGCACTGGTAGATTTAATTGAAGCTGAAGAAATTCAACCAGCGTTAATAATTGCCACTCCTGTAGGATTGATGGATGTGGAAGACGCGAAAAAGCGCTTACAAGATTCTCTAGTCCCCAACATTACAATTGACAGCTCTAAAGGTAATGCAGTTGTCGCAGCAGCGATCGCCGACGGTCTGATAGACTTAGCATGGCAAGCCTACGGTCAAAATAGAAATGGGTGAAGCGAGGCTAGAGACTAGAGCTTTATTGTAGGGCATTACGAATTACGTTAGCGTAGCGGTAGCGAGTCCGCGATAGCGCAGCGTTAGCGACGCAGGAGCGTCGCGTCATTACGAATTACAAATTATTCCCTCTCTTCCCTTCTCCGACGGCGACGGCGTGGCCTGTCTTGTGAATCTTCGCGTAAACGGCTGCTGACTTCGTTAAAAAAATCTCTCCTCAGAAACGGATAGTCACTTATCCAGATGTTTTGACTAGGAATATAAACATCGCTAAATTCTTCGATGCTGCTCAAATCGGGTCGATTTGATAGGACAATCATCTCCGCAATTTGACCACGGGTAATCGCTTTATGAATAGGACGTAACGGTGCTTCTAACTCGATGCTAAATCCGGTGTCATCGCCTACTTCTATATTGATGCGTTTTTCTCGGTTTTCGACAATTACCAATTCACCTTTACTGTTGACTGTTTCTTGTTTACCCATCAACTTATCACTAATCCACCAATCCAGAATTCGACCACGGAAAAAACCACCATATTTGTAACGGCGGCATTTTGAATTGCGGAGACTGGCCTGAAACACTGGATACCACAGCCAAAACATTGCACCGAATACTCCCAGAAAAAACATAATCAGGCCAAATTCCAACCCAAAAACGGATCTGATTAGTAATATGACAACTATTGCCACTACCGAGATTAATAGGCGCTGCAAAAAATTGGCAAACTTTCCCCAGTAATATTTGTACTGTAGTCCGGTGGCAATCAAGGGAATGAGTTGTTCAAGTTTCTGGCGAGTTAGGGGAACTAACATGAGTGAGGAGTAAGGAGTTTGAAGTTTATAGTATCTTTTCTAAACCATACACTAACGACTTTAATTGTAAGACCTTGCGAATTGCCAACAAAACCCCTGGCATATAGCAGGCGCGATCGCTTGTATCATGGCGTAATGTATAAATTTGTCCAGGTGAGCCAAAAATTACTTCTTGATGGGCTATCAGTCCAGGTAAGCGGATACTATGAATTCTAATCCCTTCTCCCGCTAAACTACCTCTGGCTCCTGGTATTTTCTCCGTTTCCTCGACAATAGCAGGGTTAAATGTTTTACCCATTTCCGCTAGCAACTGGGCTGTCTGAATCGCAGTCCCACTAGGCGCATCAGCTTTTTGATTGTGATGTAGTTCAATAATTTCTACATGATCAAAATACTGTGATGCTGTGACAGCTGCTTGTTGCAACAACACCATCCCAATAGAAAAGTTGGGAATGATGAGACAACCAGTACTAGCCTTTTCGGCAAAGTCAGCTAAATTGTGAATTTGTTCAGGACTTAACCCAGTCGTGCCGACAACCGGACGAATTCCGTAGGCGATCGCACTCCGCACATTATCATAAACTGAATCAGGGTGAGTAAAATCTACAATCACCCCTGGCGGCCCCTGTCTTTCGCCAGCCACATACCCCAACATTGGTTCTAGTTGGTCAGTAATTGGTACTTCCAAAGGTTCACTCAAACCCGCCAGTTCCCCAGCATCTTGACCTTGATATGCTGGACTGCGGTCAATTGCACCCAATAAATTTAAGTCTGGAGCAGCAGCTACTGCTTTCACCACTTCACGACCCATCTTACCAGCAGCACCATTAATAATTACTGGAATAGGAGCTTGATTACTCATAATCAGAAAAATGCCTTTTCAGCCAACAAAGGTTTTATTTTAAAGACTTTGGTGTGCTATTTTCAACAAAAAAGAACCAGAGAATTAACTCTCTGGCTCAGAGATACAGACACAACAAAAATCAACTGAAGCCAATTTTGGTATTAATCTAATACAACATGGTGTAACTAGACACACCAATTAATCAGCAAATAGCCAATAGTATCTTGGCTGATGCTTTTGATCCTAGATTCTGCCTAGATTGTGCAAACCTAGAACAATACCTACCCCTAGAATATGACCGAAAGCAGTAGTCGCCAACAATGCGGGTAAACCAAAACCACCAAAAAGATTAGCTGAAGGTAAAGCTGGTTCTGAACTGGGATACTTGATGGAGGACTTACCAAAAGCGATCGCAATGATATTGGCGATAATTATAATAATACCTACCGTGGGACTCCATTCCAGGGGTGTGGTTGCAGCAGCAAGTAAGGTTGAAGTTAACACCTGATTAGCTCCTGAAATTTTATGAATGATTGAGAACATCATCGGGATATTTCCGAACTAAATTCAAGAAAAACCCCGATTTTGCAGCATTATTTAACATTAGTTTTCATTCCTTAATAAATGAAAGCTAAGTGAAGAGTGAGGGAATACTAAGAGGGTGTTGGAAAAGTTTCAGTAGGTATAAAAATGTTATTCTGACTGGAGCGGAGCGTCAGGAAGAATCTAGGTTTTGTGGCACATACCGAGATGTTTCATTCCGCTACGCTGCATTCAACATGACAAAGAAACAGACTTTTCAAACGTCCTCTAATGACTAATGACTATTGACTAATGACTACAAAGTGAGCAAGCGGATGATTTTTAAAGAAGAGCAAAAAGAATGCCAAGAGATACTTAAGCAATTACACGAAGATATTAACGAACTGATTCAACAAGTAGAGAGTAAATTTCAAGCGACAAACATTAGTTTAGAGAAAGATAATAACCTGATATTATCGGAACCGAGTTATTTTATTTTTGAAGAAATTCAGGAAGAAATAGCCAATCAAGTCATATTATTACAACATTTAGGAGAACATATTGCTAAAATTCAAAGACATAAAAATAAATATATATCTGAGTGTATAATTCTTCGGTCTAAACTGAATTCCATTAAGTTAGCAATATCTTTTCTCCTGACTGGCAAAACCCAAAAAATAGTTTTTGCTAAAAATATTAGATACGGCATAGAGTATTTTTTAAATAGTAAAAAATCTGGGGGTTGGCTGATCAATTTTTTTAAGCAAGCTGTTCGGGAATGGTCAGCACCAACTAAAGTATTACTGGGACTGGCAATGGCTCTACCACTCTATACAATTGCTGTTCCTGGCTCCTTACTTATTGCGGGGATGTTAACGATCGCCACTAATATCAATTTGTCGCCATCAGTAAATAACTCTCGTCCAGTCAAAATTTCCGAGCGACTGAACAAACTAGAACCAACTGAAACTCAGTTATTTTTTGAAAGATACACTCTAGTCTTGGTATCTGGTATAGCCGGGACATTTGGCAGTATAATTAGCATTTTACTAAGATTAAAACAATATCGTGATAGTGCTTATAAAGGTTCGGCTGCTCCTATTTTAGTTGGTTTTGCCAAGCCTTTAATTGGTACAGCTTTTGGGATATTGGTATTTACAATCGTCAACTCTAATATCATTTCCACAGTACGAGTTCCAGAATCAAATCAATCTTCAGAAGATAACGAAATTAAATATTATTTCTTCTTCTCACTGGCATTTGTAGTTGGTTTTAGTGAACGATTAGCTGGTGACATTATCCACAGAGCAGAATCTACCTTGTTACCAGAAACCGCCAATAAACTAAAAGAAGCTGGAGAAAATTTTCAGATTTCAGCTAAAGATATCCACGCGGCTGGAGAGGATTTTCAAAACTCTGCTAAAAATATTCAAGCTGCGGCTGTAGACTTGAAGCAAACCACGAGCAATGAAAGTAATGATAATTCTCAGGACGTAGAGAGTGATGCTTGATCAATTCCCAATTCATACCATTTCACGCTAATCATGATACACATAAATTATGTAGAGACGTTGCAATGCAACGTCTCTACTGTTTCACTGAATTCTGACTCCTTAATTCTGAATTCTGCTGTATTAACGTGAGTTCGACAAGTCTTTTTTGACCTCTCCCCCCTCTCCGACGCGGAGAGGCAGGGTGGTTTCATACAAACAGAGAAAAAACAAAACTTTGTTTCAAAGCCTCTCCCCCCGTGGGGGAGAGGTTTGGAGAGGGGTCAAAACTTCTGCTACAAAGCGACAAATCAAGATGTATGTATTTTTCTTTTTTCGTATGAAACCACCCTGCCCTCTCCGACGCGGAGAGGGCAGTCAAAAACATAAAATATCAACGAAAAATCAAGGTTTTAAAGCCTCTCTCCTTTTAGGGGAGAGGTTTGGAGAGGGGTTTTTTCCAGTCGTCGAACTCACGCTGTATTACTGAATATAAGCTAGAGCAAAACGTTCAATACCTGCCAAATCAGTGTGAATTTGAATGTGACAATAACTACCTTGAGCTTCCAACAATGACCGGATAGTATCTGCCTGTCCAGACATCATTTCAATTAACCAAATACCCCCAGATTGCAAATAACTGGGGGCAATTTCTATTAAATGACGAATATCATCTAAGCCATCAACACCGCCATCTAAAGCCAAATGTGGTTCATGGTTTACTACTTCTGGTTGTAGGGTAGATACAATTTCGCTGGGAATGTAGGGTGGATTGGATACCATACCGCTAAATTGACCTTTGAGAAAAGTTAACGGCTCCCACCAGCGACCATGATAGAATCGCATCCTGTCAAATAGACCCAAATTGTGAGCGTTTTGTTGAGCGATCGCCAAAGCTTCTAGACTACAATCAACAGCATGAATTGTGGCTTGGGGGAAAGCATCTGCTAACCCCAAAGCGATCGCTCCACTCCCAGTTCCCAAATCTACCCAATGTCCTTGTTGTAGTTGTGTAGCTAATTCACTACTAGCAGTAGCAGCCACAGCTAAATCAATTAAAGACTCTGTTTCTGGTCTGGGAATTAAAACTGCACTCGACACCACCAGTTTAAAGTTTCGCCAAGGTGTCACCCCAGCAATGTATTGTACTGGCAAGCGATCGCTCAATCGCCTTTGCCACAACTGCTCTAACTCTTCTAAAGACAAAGCCATGAAAATCTCCGCTTGGTCTTTAAAAGATTCTAAACGCAGCGCTAGACGGTCTAAACCAGCTATCTCTTGCAGTAGCCAATCCACCTCAGCTACTGGGACATGATCAGCGATCGCCTCGGTAATTGCTCTAGAACGCCATTGCCAAAGTTGTAAACCAGAAACTACATTTAGCTGTGTCTTTGTCATCCCTAACGTTGATTTGGCTTGGGTGCTGGTCGTGAATTGTTGTTCTGAGTAGGTGCAGTTGGCGGATTCGGCGTTTTACCTTGAGGTAAAGTCCTGATATACTCTCTAGACTCTGGGGATGGTATTAAAACAACTTGCTTCAACCAAGCATCATTCTTATCTTGTAATGTCTTAATAACTCCGTCTACGTCTATCACCTGAATATCCGCTTTCGGAAACTTCGGTTTGACCTGACCTAATAAGCTTTGTGCATCTTGCTTGCTAAAAAATAGCGGTACAACTTGCTCTTTCTCTGAGCCTAATGTAATCGGTACATATCCCTGATCTGGTGCAAATCTGACCGCAAAAATTGGTACACTCTTAAACTGATTTACCTGTTGACCACCCTGGCGCAGTAACTCTAATGCCCCTTTAATTTCCTGATCCACAGGTTTAAAGGCAAACAACAAACGATTGGGATCTTTTTTAGTTTGTTGTAATTGTTGATAAATTACTCCCAAAGGTACTGGAGTCACTTGCAAGCTTTTCACTATGTCCTGCATCTTTGGGTCTGTATTTTTGCTGTTTCGCAGCTCGTTGATAAAAGCTTGAGCTTCCTGGCGACTCAAATAAACACCAGTCACAGAACCACCTGCTTTTTGACCATTTTGTGGTGCGGGTAGCGGGCGGCTCAATGGTAACCCTTGGTTGTTGGTAATAATATAAACCGGCACAGAGTCTAATTTTTCTTTGATTTGTTGTTCTGACAGTGCTAGTACGGGTAAGTTACCGAAATATACTGTTCCCAGCAGAGTACTGCCAACTAAACCTAATGTTGCGCCCCAGCGAACTAATGCTTTCATGAGTCTTCCTCGCATCAATGAGTTCAATTTAAGTCGGCGAACTTGTTGGACTTACACGTCACCGACTCGTTTTAGTTATATATCAATCCTTTGAAAATGTGAAAAAGTCGTGGTGGTAGTTAAATGCTCCTAATTTACTCTTAAAACGGTAGATTTTCAAATCTCCCAAGAGTCTTGTGGTGTCCTTACCACCTGTTAACCCCATTCCAGTTATGCTTTTCTCAGCTTTACTTTACTATTCACTACGAATTAGTGTAGATGCTTATTATGTCTATTTGTCATAGAACAAAAACTTTCCCGACATTATAATACTGTTCATGCCATTTTCTTGTTTTTGTCCAAATATAGGGACGATATTCAAGAGTTAATCGTTCCCTCTCATAGTTAGTGATTAACTGCTCCAATTTATACATAAATAATTAGATTGGAACTTTGTGATTTAAGAATAATTTTCCTGATTCTTACTCTCTATTTATCCACATATCAAAATATTTACAGTCAAAAATTAAGTATAAAATTAAACAATCTTTAAAGGAGAAAATTCTCTCTTCCCCTACACCCCTACTAAATCAGTTAACAGTTAACAGTTACCAGTTAATAAATGTTCACTGTTCACTGTTCACACCCCTACACCCCTCATTCCCCCAGCATTGTCAACACAAAAACCCCATCTCCTTTTTTCATTAGATTTGGGGTTAATTTATTAAAGTTTTGAATCGGGATGACAGGATTTGAACCTGCGGCATCCTGCTCCCAAAGCAGGCGCGCTACCAAGCTGCGCTACATCCCGATGAGGTTTTTACAAGCCTCTGCCATTGTAACTGATTTTTTGGTGATCGGCTATGTTTATTTCTCCCAAAAATTTAGTGTGGATACCAAAACATCCCTTTAATACCTTCCGGATCTGCCATAAAACCCATAGTCCGGTAAAAATCTACAACATGAGGGTCGGCAAAAAGAGTGACGTTACTAATTTCTTCACTCCTAAGTTTTTTGAGTACATATTTCATCAATGCCTTACCCAGTCCTTTATTTTGAAAATCTGGGTGAACTACCACATCCCAAATCGTGGCATTAAAAGCGTGATCTGATGTAGCGCGGGCAAAACCAATCAATCGCCTCTGGTTTCCTCGCACTTGCCACATCGAGGCAACGAGAAAACTATGCTCAATAGCTTTCTTAACTTTTCTTAAAGGACGACGCGACCAACCGACAGCATCACAGAGTTCTTCTAGTTCATACAGGTCAATATCTCGCTCCGTGCTAAAAACAATGCGTTCTGCATTTCGTGTAGCTGCGGAAGCGTCGCTGCTGGGGTTAGAGCTACCCACAGCGTCTACCGTATGCTCATCAAAGGGGTGTGTTTTATTTGTCGCCGACTCAGGAGTACTAAACCAAGTTTTCCAAAAACCCATGCCAAAGTGGTTCGGGGAGTATAACTGAATTGGTTACCACTATCGAGAGTGTGATTCACACTTGACAAAGCCGTTACCATTTTTTTATCCTTCCACTCAATATTTTTTATGAGTTTTCGGGAATTTTAATGTCAATAGCCAATTACAGTGTGTTTCAGACCAATTATTTTCAACTTTAGCACTTTGTTGTAAAGCCTAGAAGAAATTCCTCAAAAGGAGAGGATAAAGAGTGAATTGTATATATAAAAGTGATTAGGTATTGGGCTTTGAGTAGTGCTGAGTTATGAGTGCTGAGTGCCGAGTTATGAGTAGTCAGTAGTGGTTATTCTCCCCTGCTCCCCTGCTCCTCTGCTCTCCATCTCCCCATTCCCCAACCCCCGGTGACAAAAGTAAGCGATTCTTACCCTTAACAATGGCGTCTGGTTTAAAAAATTCGACACTGGAACTTCTCAAGCGCTTTAATCGAGCGTTTCCCCAATTTTATGAACAATTTGTCAGCAGTGAGATTCAGCTGCAAAATTTGCGGCTAGCTTATCGTCTCTATAAGACTAAACGTGCCGTGATCGAGTTGAAACCAGAAGGTAGCAAAAGCGCCTTGCACTTTGCCTACCGGAATCAGTCGTTTCTCCTCAGCGATATTTTTGGTGTACTGGCAGCTTATGGACTAACTATTCATGGTCTGAGTCTCTATGGGCAGATTCGACCACCAATGTTAGTTTTTATCAAATTATTGGTATCTCGCGGTAGCAAAGCTTTGACTGAAAAAACCGCAGATAATGTCTGTCGGGCTATTCGTGAAGCTTTGGGAGGGCGGTTTGAAGTAGAGGAAATGCTAGCAGTAGAATTTAATCTGGATGTTGGACTAGAACAAGTACAGACTGAATTCTATGTTGATCCCGTTTTTCATCTGCCGGCTTTAGTCATTGAGGCTGATAATCAACCGGGGTTATTTTACAAAGTAATGTATGCCATCTGGCAAGAAGACTTACTAGTGGTCAATGCCAATTTACTGGTTTGGCGCGGACGTACCAGACTGATTCTCTATCTATTAGGGCCAAATGAAAGCCTAATTCCTGAATATTTAGGACATAAAATTGCGGAAGGAGTACGCCAAAGATTGTTGGGTAAGTGATTTAGGTAATAGTCAATAGTCATTGGTCAATAGTCAATAGTCATTGGGCATGGGGAATGAATTATTCTCTTTTGTCCCCTATTCCCCTATTCCCTGTCACCTGTTACCTGTTCCCTATTACCTGTTACCTATTCCCCATTTTTAAATCTTTAACTAGTCTTTTCTATTCTGTATTTTGTCGTACCCACCCTTGAGGGTACGATATGAATATGGCAACTATTGAAATCTTGGGCTATCCGCACGCATACGAGCTAACAGCCCCTACATCCTGCCCCCATGCTTTAGTTTTTGTCCACGGTTGGCTCAATAGCCGTGGATACTGGCAACCTGTGATTTCTCGCTTGTCAGTAGATTTGCAATGCTTATCGTATGATTTGCGTGGATTTGGCGAGTCTCAGTCACAGCTAGAAAGTGATTTTCATCGGGCGGAAGGTTCTATGACTTTATCTGCTCAGTCTATGCGATCGCTCAGTTCGTCTTTTGATTCTCTTTACACACCAGCTGCCTATGCTCAAGACTTGGTAGCTCTACTCCAACAGCTAAATATTACTAGTGCTTGGCTGATTGGTCACTCCCTCGGTGGGACGATCGCTCTTTGGGCTGCTTCTCAAATGCCTGATTGTATCAAGGGCGTGATCTGTATTAATGCTGGTGGTGGTATTTACCTCAAGGAAGCTTTTGAGCAGTTTCGGTTGGCTGGGCAAAAATTTTTACAAGTACGTCCCCGTTGGCTCTCTCAAGTACCTTTAATTGATTTACTCTTCACTAGGGCTAGTGTTTCTCGTCCTCTAGATCGTTATTGGGCGCGTCAACGTGTGATTGATTTTGTTGTCGCCGATCCTGAAGCTGCTTTGGGATCTCTCTTAGACTCAACTACAGAGGAAGAAGTCAACCGTTTACCAAAGTTAGTATCCCAGCTAAAGCAGCCAGTTTATTTTCTGGCTGGGGCTGACGATAAGGTGATGGAACCCAAATACGTCCGTCACTTAGCCAGCTTTCATCGGCTTTTCCAATACTGCGGCGACAATGTAATTGAAATTCCTGATTGTGGACACCTAGCAATGCTAGAACAACCAGATGCCGTTGCTCAAAGTATTCGGGAAATTGTTATTGGTCAGTAGTCATTGGTCAATAGTCAATAGCCAATAGTCATTGGTCAACAGATTCTCTTCTTGTCCCTCACTCCCTCACTCCCTCACTCAGCACTCAGCACTCCCTCACTGATATAACTTCATAACTTGGCTCAGGGATAGCCTAGATTCCACTCCCAAAGTGATGGGTGAGATATGCCCTCGTGATAGGTGATCGGCGGCGGCACAGGCTATCATGGCGGCGTTATCGGTACAAAATTTCAGGGGGGGGAAGAGGACGCGCAGGTTGTGTTGGCTTGCGGCTGCTTGTAAGTGTTTTCGCAAGCCACTATTGGCGGCTACACCACCACCGACAGCTATGGTGTCTAAGCCATAATCTATGGCACAGGCGATCGCTCTTTTGGTTAATGCTTTGGCTACGGTTTCCTGGAAACTGGCGGCTATGTCCATCAGAGGCAGTTCTGCGCCATTTTTTTCTAATTGCTGGACTAAACGCAGTACAGCTGTCTTTAAGCCGCTAAAGCTGCCGTCATAGCGATGATATCCGCCATCTGGTAAGGAAACTTTTCCTTCTGGTAGGGCAAAGGCTTGGGGATTTCCGGTTTGAGCTAGTTTGTCAATGATGGGGCCACCGGGATAACCCAGCTTTAATAACCTAGCGACTTTATCAAAAGCTTCACCCGCCGCATCATCACGGGTTTCCCCTAGTGTTTCATACTGACCACATTCCTTAACGTAAATTAAGCTTGTGTGTCCGCCAGAAACTAGTAAGCTAAGAAAAGGGGGATCTAAAGTTGGCTCACTCAAATAAGTCGCATAGATGTGACCTTCGAGGTGATGAACTCCCAAAAATGGCTTGTTATGTAAAATTGCTAAAGTTTTGGCAGCCGTTAGCCCCACTAATAGCGCTCCTACCAGTCCCGGCGCACAAGTGGCAGCGATCGCATCGATTTTTCCCCAATCTAATTCTGCTTCTCTCATTGCTTGAGCGATCGCCTCATTGATCGTTTCTAAGTGCTGACGAGAAGCGACTTCCGGTACTACTCCCCCATATTGCTGGTGGACAGGGATTTGTGAGGCTATAATACTGCCGCAAACTTGACGATTCTTAACAATCGCCACGGCAGTTTCATCACAACTAGTTTCGATGGCTAAAACAGTGGTCATGTTGAGTAATGAGTGCTGAGTGCTGTTAGCGGTAGTCTCTTAAGATTTGTTTGAGAAGCTTTAACTTTTATTTACTTCAACTTTACTCGATTACCGCGCAAGAGTATGATGACTTGCTAGTTAAGCAAATCGAGACTGTACAAGCCGCTTCGTTTTGTACATAAAACTTTTTCTTGTGTAATAAAAGGAAACAAATCCATGCGTCGATTGTTTGCTTTGATTTTGGTGATTTGTCTGTCGTTCAGTTTTGCTCCCCCAGCAAAAGCTCTTGGAGCGAATCTGACACCTTGCGGAGACAATGCTGCGTTTAAAGAACTGGCTAAAAATGCCCGCAATACTACAGCAGACCCCAAGTCAGGACAAAAGCGTTTTGAGCGCTATTCTCAAGCTCTATGTGGCCCAGAAGGTTATCCCCACCTGATTGTTGATGGTCGTCTTGATCGCGCTGGCGATTTCTTGATCCCCAGTGTTCTGTTCCTCTACATTGCGGGTTGGATTGGTTGGGTAGGTCGTGCCTACTTACAGGCTGTTGGCAAAGGCTCTGATGCGGAACAAAAAGAAATCCAAATCGATTTGGGTACTGCATTACCTCTAGTCGCTAGTGGCTTTGCTTGGCCTGCTGCCGCAATTAAAGAACTTCTGTCTGGTGAATTAACTGCTAAGGACTCAGAAATCACTGTTTCCCCTCGCTAATTCATCTCAATTAATTTCACTTTTTTTGGAGAAAAAAACATGGCAGAAAAAACTGATCAATCCAGCTACATCATTAAGTTTATTTCTACAGCACCAGTGGCAGCTACTATCTGGCTAACCATCACAGCCGGGATTTTAATTGAATTCAATCGCTTCTTCCCAGACTTATTGTTCCATCCCTTACCATAGGTTAAACCTGGGATTTTCATAAGTAAAAATTCAGGAGTCAGGAAAAAAATACAGGATAAATTCTGTATGGATTGGTAGATTTGACTTGCTTCTCTTGAGCAGTTAAATAAACTTAATTACTATCTCCTTTTCTGACTTCTGAATCAGTCTTTTATTACTTTTTTGCCTAAGATTGTGTGGTTGATTTACTTAATCTAAATTAGGTAAGTTTATCAGCAATATAGGCAAAAAAAACTTTTATTTAAACTCGTGATCTTAATTATGGCTGGCGGGTTTCTGAGTTGTTAAATCACCTAAATTAATTTTTCTAAACTTCTCTAGCAAAAAACATCTTTGGCTACAATTATTATTAATATAAAAATGCCACCATTGTATTTTTGAGGCAAACATAAAATATGGCGCAAGCAGTAGACGCATCAAAAAATCTCCCCAGTGACCCTAGAAATCGGGAAGTTGTTTTTCCAGCAGGAAGCGATCCTCAATACGGTAACTTAGAAACCCCGGTGAATTCTTCTCCCATAGTTAAATGGTTCATCGGTAACTTACCTGCCTACCGTCCTGGCCTAACACCTTTTAGACGTGGCTTAGAAGTTGGTATGGCTCATGGCTACCTGCTATTTGGCCCCTTTGCTAAATTGGGCCCACTGCGTAATGCACCTAATGCTAACTTAGCTGGGTTGCTAGCATCTATAGGCTTAGTAGTAATTCTTACTGCTTGCTTATCTCTCTATGCTAATAGCAATCCTGCTCCGGCACTTGCTAGTGTGACTGTACCCAATCCTCCAGATGCTTTTAACTCCAAAGAAGGCTGGAACAATTTTGCCAGTGCATTCTTAATTGGTGGTATTGGTGGTGCAGTAGTTGCTTACTTTTTGACTAGTAATTTGGCATTAATTCAAGGTCTTGTAGGCTAATTAAACCTTTGGTAATTGGGTGTTGGATATAGGTAATTGTCATTTTACCCATGACCAATACCCCATTACCAATTGCAAATTGAATGTGACTTGGGGGTGACTTGGGGATTTGTCAATTACCCAAATAAAGCTACTTCGATCGCCTGGAGAGCAGTTTCCAAATCGTCATTGACAATTTGAATATTAAATTCATTGGCGGCTTGAATTTCTGCTTTAGCGCGTTGTAACCGACGAGCGATCGCTTCTTCTGAATCTTGTCCCCGTCCCCGAATCCGTTTTTCTAACTCTTCAAAGGAAGGCGGCAAAATGAAAATACTCAAGGTTTCAGGAAAGGACGCACGGATTTGTCTTGCTCCTTCTAATTCAATCTCTAATACGACTAACTTCCCAGATTGGACTTGATTAAGCACATTTTCGCGGGGAGTCCCGTAGTAATTACCCGCAAATTCTGCCCATTCTAGGAATTCACCTTCAGCCACTAATTGTTCAAACTTGTTGCGGCTAATAAAGTAATAATTTTCGCCATTGATTTCGCCAGGGCGGGGGGAACGAGTTGTGGCGGATACAGAATAATAAAGTTCCGGATGACGCTGTAGTAGCGATCGCATTAAAGTACCTTTACCGACACCACTAGGCCCGGTTAAAACAATCAACTTGCCTGACGATAGAAATTCTTTGGTAGTAGCACAACTCTGGATGGGTAAGACTTGCATCATCCGTTAAACCTGTGAATTAATCAAGAAACATCATTCATTAGTAGATTTAGTAATTTAATCTGATTTGCGTCGCCAAAGCAAATTTTAACTAACGAATTTGTAGCACGAGTGACAGAAAACTTGTCTAATTCACATAGTACCGCCGATATGGTGCAAAGAGGGATGGGGTTTTACTCCTCTTCCCTATCAATTCTCTACACTTTGATGCTCGCGGGAAATCACGAACCGATTTGCTACCGTTTCCGGTTGGATAGCCGACAGGATTACGTGACTGGAATCGGTGATAATTACAGCCCTGGTTCTGCGACCATAGGTAGCATCAATCAGCTGGCCTCTGTCTCTCGCGTCGGTAATGATCCGCTTAATGGGAGCAGATTCTGGACTCACAATGGCAACGACTCGGTTAGCCGACACAATATTGCCGAAACCGATGTTAATTAACTGTATTTCCATAAAAAAACTGACACCTGATGTGGTGTTCTAAACTAAAAGGGAATTTAATATCATGTTATCCCCAAAAAATAAGAGTTACAACGCATTACATCTAGCAAACTTGAGTTTTTATATGACATAAGCTTTTTTTAGCTGTTTATTAGTTAAATCTACGGAAAATATTTCTTAAGACACAGGCGCAACTATATGAATAGGAAGTAGGGGATTGGGTATTGGGTATTGGGTATTGGGAATAGGCAATAAGCTTTCTGAGTTGTATTGAGTTTTGGCAAAAATCAAATAGGAATCTTAGAGGGTGTTTGAAAAGTTTCAGTAGGTATAAAAATGTCATTCTTCCTTACGCTCCGCGTCAGGAAGAATCTAGGTTTTGTGGCACATACCGAGATGTTTCATTCCGCTACGCTGCATTCAACATGACAAAGAAACAGACTTTTCCAACGTCCTCTTAGATAACAAATACTATCTAAGGGTAATTGATGTTTATTTACCTCTTCCTTAAGATACTAAAACTCTAGAAAAAACACTACCATAAGTTCTAGATAATACAAATTACCAATCCCCAATCCCTATTCCTCATTCCCTACCCAGATAATATTGTGTTGCTTGAGAAATATTTAATTGCAATAACTGCTCTGCACCCAACTCATATTGCATACTTGGTTTAACAGGTAATATATTCAAACTACGAATAATTTCTGTCGCTACAGCCTTAGCTAGTAATGGCGGAACCGAGTTACCAATTTGGCGAAAACCATGCCATTTGGTCACATGAAATCTGAACCAGTCTGGGTAAGAATGTAAGCGTGCTGCTTCCCTAACTGTGATACATCGGGGTGTAAATGGATGAATTGGTCTGGGAGAAGTATAAGAACCTCTATGCTGATCTGTGCCTGCTCTTAAAGTATTACAGACACCAGCCGGATGTAACTTATGAAATCTGCTAATTGGCTCTCTTTCGCCTTGGGAGGTATGATGAAATCTGTCAATAGTTGCTTGTGAGTGTTTGGTTCTCAGACTGGAAGAAAGAATCTGAGAATTGAAATGACGATGATATGAATAATCATCTATAAAAGTGCTAAGTCCACGAAGAGAGGAAGCATAATTACTAGGTTTACCATATTCTGCAATAATCCAATCTTGTTTTAATAACTCTGAGTGTTGTTCTACTTCTGGTAAATCGCCAATTGCTTCCCCAACTGTGGGACACATGGGTAAGTCGGAAAAGTATTTGCGTTGAGAGTTACTAATTTTAGGGGATTTAGTAATTGGTTTTGGGTATTTTGGTAACGTCATATCTGCTCTAGCGCCAAGGAGAAATAATCTTTCTCTAGACTGGGGTACGCCATAGTAGACAGCATTGAGAATTTGATAATTTTCTTCTACTTGATAGCCTTGATTTTTAAATTCATCAATTAAAGTTTTGAGGATTTGTTTGTGTTCACCAAAGGTAATTCCTCGAACATTTTCCATGACAAAAAACTTCGGTTGCAATTCTAAAACTAATCGATGAAAATGAAATACTAAAGAATTGCGCGGGTCATCAAAAACCCGCTTACCCATGAGAGAAAATCCTTGACAGGGTGAACCACAAATTACAGCATCAATCTCACGTTGACCAATTGGCGATCGCTCTCGGATTTCTGCCCCTGTTGTCTCTTCTACACTTTTACACAAAACCGAGCAAAAGGGGAAATTATACTCATGTACCGCGCAATGAATAGGGTCAATTTCCACAGCCGCCAGTACATCAAAACCAGCCTGTTCAAACCCAAGCGTCATCCCACCAGCACCCGCAAATAAATCAACTGCGATCGGTCGTTGACAAACAGTGCTAAGTTCTAAGTGCGGTGTACTGAGTCTCATTTGTGGTTTAGATGCTGACCCGTAAATTCTGATGGAACTATTTTCAGAATAAATTAATAGATCCTATCACAATCCAAATTTGCAGCAGTAGCATTGTATTATCGCTACTCTTGTTTAAATTAACTTTATGGTTATCAGCCCTTTGACATTAAACCTAGACACAGTTCATTTCACAGACGAACAGTTCTATCAACTATGTCAAAATAACACTGAATGGAAATTTGAGCGATCGCCTAGTGGAGAATTAATGATTATGCCCCCCGTTGGCGGAGAAAGCGGTAATAAAGAAGCAGACCTTATTGCTGATTTAGTATTTTGGAATCGTCAAACGGGACTCGGTTATACTTTTAGCTCATCTACCATATTCAAATTACCAAATGGAGCCAATCGCTCTCCTGATGCGGCGTGGATTCAACGAGAACGTTGGGAAAGCCTCACTCCTGAACAAAAACGTAAATTTCCTCCCATTGCACCGGATTTTGTCATTGAATTAAGATCAGCTACAGACGATTTAGAAAAGCTGCGCCAGAAAATGCGGGAATATATAGATGCTGGTATAAAATTGGCGTGGTTAATTAATCCCCAACAGCAGCAAGTGGAAATTTATCGTTCCACCCAAGATGTAGAAGTGCAAAATCTGCCTACAGAATTATCTGGTGAAAATGTCTTACCAGGATTTAAATTGAGTCTACCTAATTATGGCAATTCGTAATAGGCTGCGCTTAGTTTGCATTTCCAAAATCCAGTATGAATACCAGACTAACTTTCTAGTTTTGTTGCAACCACTCATTTAGGCGAGATATTTCTACTGCACGGTTCAACAACAATCCATTAACTTTATTTGAGCCAGAATGCAGAGCTAATACATAATACTTACCACCAATATTACCGATAATTGCACCACCAGAAGCCCCATGATTAGTATCACAATTATGGTAGAGCAAGTTATCTTTGCGGCGGAGAATACTACATCCTATGTGAACACCAGCAGTATTGCTTTTACCAGCAGTGAAATTTTCATAACCTTTCTTCTGAGGGTTGGGAAAATCGCCAGAGTAGCCAACTAAAGCAAAACTTTGAGTATCACCTACCAGACTAGAACCAGGTAGAGATTTCCAACCCAGATAACCATATTTTTGACCAATAGGCTTGTTAAGTTTCAAAATAGCCCAGTCGTTTGCATAATCGGCTAAATCACGGTTTTTAAAATCTGTGCCGTAATAAACATTAGTGGCATAAGCGACATCATTTTTACTTCGCAGGATACCATTAATTAAGTTTGGACGAAATGCGATCGCTTGACTAACTTTTCCAGTTTCCGGGTTAACAACACAGTGAGCATTTGTCAACACAATATCTTCTGCAATCAAAGTCCCCGTGCAACTATAACCGCTACCATCATCACCTACCCCCTCAATTTTACCCACCGCCGACCAAGGATAATCTCTGCTAGTCATGGGGATACGGTCATCTTTTCCTATAACTACCCGTTGTCCTGGGAGTTTTTCTTGTTGATTGAGTAATGATGGTTCTCCTTTTCCTTGTAAGTTAAATTCTTTGGGATTGTCTACTTTGGTAAACTTGGGTGGGGTTTGTGATTCGGCTGAGACTGAAGCCCAAATTCCTAAAAAACCAATTGTGGCTATGGAGGGGAGGATGAATTGTTTGGATAGAAATATGTTTTTCATGAGAAATCACTCGTGTAAATATTGAGGTAAGAATTTAAACGCAGAGGGGCGCGGAGGTAAGCGCAGAGGTACGCAAAGTAGGAGGGGAATTACGTTAGCGTAGCGTAAAGCCTTCTCTTTCAGAGACGCTAACGCGAACGGCATAGCTTCGCTTAGAGCAAGTCTTCTCCCAAGGGGAGACGCTACGCGAACGAGCGTCATTACGAATTACGAATTATTTAATTGTCGTCAGTGATATTGCTGAAACTTTGTGTTGATTTTATGGTGAATGTTTCAGGTTACAGTTGTGGTTTCTGTTTTTGTAACGAAAAAGTCTGATTTTCTTGTTCTGACGCTTCCTAGCAGGAGATTGAGGTGGAGAAAAAGATATGTCTACTTATACTTAATTACAAGCAATTGTTCATCTACGCTTTAGCTAAATGACATAAATAAAAGGATAAAATCGAATCAGACTCAAATATAAAAATTATGGAAACAGATCCAATTATTAGAGTAACTGACGAAAAGCAAATAAATCTACCAGCAGAAGTTCAATCTCAACTTCAACCAGGTGATGAATACAGAGTAATTATCAAGGAAAATTGTATTGTTTTAGAAAAAATAACTCACCCAGATGTAGATTTAGATGAGTTTTTACAACGTCTTGATGAATTAGAACCCGATCCCAGTCAACCTACCTTGGAAGAAATTAGTGAAATTGTCAAGGATGTCAGACGAGAGTTATGGTCTAATCCATGAGAGTTATCCTTGATGTCAATGTTTGGATTTCAGCTTTATTGTGGGGAGGTGTTCCTGGTAAAACTCTGCGTTTAGCAAGAAATCAACAAATTAATGTCTTTGCTTCTGAACTTTTATTTTTGGAACTAGAAATAACTTTAAAACGTGATAAATTTCAACTGCGACTACAACAAAGAGGTTATACAGTTGAGGATTTGATGTCTGTAGTTAAGGGTTTAGCAAATGATTGTTCAACTATTTCTGTAGATGCTCCTCAATTGCGCGACCCAAAAGATACCGTAGTTCTGGCTGCGGCTGTCGCAGCAAATGCTGAAGCAATTATTACTGGTGATTTAGATTTATTGGTTTTGATAGAATTTAACAAAATTCCAATTTTAACTCCACAAGATTTTCTCAGTCATTATTTTTCAAATTGATAATTAGAAGTCTCTTAAACTAGTAAAATTGCCATTATTTATTCCCACTCGCCCAACAGGGTAAAGGCTGACCAAGAATAGGGATTACGCCATTTTTCCTGTTCCCACATTTTGAGTTGTGCGGCGCGGAGGGCAGCAGCAGGAGTTTTCCCTTGCTGCAACATTTGGCTGTAAAATTGGCTCATCAATAACGATGTGGCTTCATCATCAACGTTCCATAAAGACATAACTACTCTCGATGCACCTGCATACATTAGTCCTCTTGTCAATCCTACTAGCCCTTCTCCTTTCACTTCCTTACCCAGCCCGGTTTCACAAGCACTCAGCACCACCAACTCCGCAGGGAAATTGAGGTTAAAGATATCAGCGAGTCGGAGAAAGCCTCTTTGGGATTTGCCTTGTTTATCGATGAGGGAAAGAACAATTCCTGATAACTCTGGGTTGGTGCTGTCTAGAAAGCCGTGAGTAGCAAAGTGCAGCATCTTGTATTGACTCAGTTGCTTGTTGGTAGCCCAGTTATAGTTAGCATCAAAACCAAAGGCTTGTAGGTTCTCGGAAGGTGAGACAAGTTTGAGAATCTCTTTTGCTTCTTGTTCTGTACCTGGGAGTCTTTGAATTTCACTGCGGTTGATGTTTCTCGTAGACCGCTTGAGGGCAGACTCTTCTAGTTGCTGGTCAATGTTATTATTGGCAATATTAGAGGATTTGCCAGTAAATCGCTCATCCTTAGCACTAAATACTGGGTCTGCCAGGATGGCTAGGGTTTTCGGTGCTTTTGTTCGTCCTTTGGTTTGTTTCCTGATAATGGCAATGGTGGAGGCGGAAGGTAGAGAGATAATTTCATGGTTGACTACCAATGGTTGATAATTGACCTCTCCCCCAACCCCTCTCCTCTTAGGAGAGGGGAGTTTATCTTGCTCCCCCTTCCCTACCAGGGAAGGGGGTTGGGGGGTTAGGTCAGTTAAGGCGGCGAAGGGAATGTATTGTAAGGCTTCATCACCAACAATTACTAGGCGTTTCTGCCCCAATTTATCAGCAACGGGTGCAAGGATAAGTTGACTTAGTTCATTAGCAGCTTTGGCTGTATCTTCTGGGGAAACTCCCTGGTATCCTGGATTTTTTAAGTAGTTGTTGTATAAATTCTTGGCTACTTTGTCTATCTTCTCGCGTCCGGGGAGTTCATAGCTATGGAGAGAGTCGGGTGTGACAGCCCAAAGGTAGCTACGTTCTGCACCTAAAGAATATTGCAATAGCAGTGTGTTTTTATCTAATTGTTGTTGAATTTGTTTGAGAGTTAGCGGTTGGGGATATTTTAAGTCGGCATATTCAGGGTTGCTGGTGCGGATTTTGACTTCCAGTTCTCGCTGTTGTTTGAGTAGGTCTTGGAGTTGTTGTTTGGTGTTGGTTAAAAGTTGTTCTGGGGTTTCTTTTTTAGATGATAGTTCTGATAGTAATTTTTCTCTAGCATTGATTTGCCATTGTAGACGGCGTTCTTCTGCTAAAAGTTTTGGGTCAATGCCTTTTTTGATGTCTATGTTTGCTTCGGTGAGTAGTTCTATTAGACCACGGGCGCGGGAGCGATCGCTCACTTGCAGTGCCAAAGCATCGTATCCTTGGGATGGGTCTTTTTTGTGCAGTTGCATTAAAAGGTCGATGTAGAACTTATAATAATCCTGTACTGTAGCGAAGTAGGAAGTACGTAAGTCTTCACTAGCAACTTCTTGGCGGATGTTTTCGATAATGGCGATCGCTTTATCTATTTCGGTGATAGCTGCTGGCAATTGGTTATTTTGCTGTTGCAGTTTAGCAATATTGTAGAGGCTTTGAGCTTGTTCGGAAAGTAAGCCCATTTCCTGATACAAAGCAAGTTGTTCTTGATAAGTTTGTATGGCTTTTTGGGGTTGTTTGAGGGCTTGGTAAGCTTCAGCAATTGTGGCGATCGCATTCGCCTCTATTTGCTTAAAGGCGGATTCTCGACCCAATTTTCTAGCTTTTTGAGAATATTCTAAAGCTTTGGCATAATTTCCTTGTTTAATTGCAACTTGAGCAAGAATATCAAATATCTGAGATTCTCCACTTAATTTGTACTCATCTATATCTAATTTCTGAACCACCGCTAAAGCCTGATTACTAAAATTAACCGCTTGTTGATAATTTTCTGCTGCGAAGTGATGGCGACTAATATTAACTAGTAAGAAAGCTTCTCGTTGACAGTTTCCAGTTTTTTGGGATATAGACAAAGCTTGCTGATAATAATTTAAGGCTTGTGGGTATTGTTGCAATTTTTTATAGATAATACCAATCTGTTTGAGAGTGTCAATTTCATCGTTCCGCTTGCCAGTAATTTGTGATAAAAATAATGCTTGTTTATAGGCATTTAAACTTTCAGAATATGCTCCTAAAGACAAGTAAACATCACCTAGAGTTAGTAAAGTATTTGCTTGGGCGGGACGAGTTTTAAGCTGACGTTGAATATCTAATGCTTGATTGAGGGCATTAATCGCTTCTTGTTTTTTTCCTTGCGAGTTGAGAATATGACCAATATCGGTAAGTGTCTCTACTTCTTCAGGTTTAGCGCTCATTATTTGCCTAAGTTTGAGTGCTTGTTGATAAACTTCCAGGGCTTTTTGATATTCCCCAATTCTTGCGTATTCCAGACCGCCAAGCAGTTCTAGAAAATCGGCTTCACTTCTAAGAATTTCTAGTGTGCGATATTTTTGAGCATTTTGTTGGAAATTTTCGATATTATTGTTGATAGCTGGGTCAGAATTATTGGTTACTGATTTGTCAATCTGGGAAGGCTTGTTTAATGATGCTAATTTATCTACACAACTGAGGCTTGATAACGAAAGGTAAAGCAGATTGGTTTTGCTTTTTTCTCTTTTAAATTCTGGATCGAGATTATTTGCTTGCTGAAGAATTTCTATGCTTTTATCTATTTCACCAGATAAGAAGTAATGATAAGCAATAGATTGAAGTGATTCAGCTTGTTTGACGACATCACCTGTTTCTTTTGAGAAAGCTAGAGCTTGATTGTAAGAATCAAGTACTTTCTGTTTTTCACCTAATTTATCATGATTCCGGGCAATGTTTAGTAAAATACCAAATCGCGCTCCGACGTGTTGAGTAAACTGTAGTGAGACTTTTATAGCGTCGATCGCCTTTTGGTATTCTCCCATTTGTTCATAGCTCAAAGCAATGAAAGTAGTAGCTAATGCCTCAGATTCGCGATCGCCTATAGCTTGACAAACAATCACTGCTTCCTGTGCATATTTCAAAACTTGCGGATATTCACCACGGACATAATATAATCCAGAAATTGTGTTGAGCTTTTGAGCTTCTTTCTTGAGGTCTTTTGCTAAACGCCAATATTTGAGGGCTTCTTTATGTTTAGCAATGATTTGAGTAATGGGTGTTGTTTTTGTGTTTAACTTGTTAGCTTCTGCGTCTGCTTTTTCAGCTGCAACACGATAGATGTCTGGGGTGTTAGTTTGGCTTATGGTCTCTTGCGCAACTGTTTTTGTATCCCGTGCTATCTGCAACCCTCGGTTTCTCGGTGTCGCCCCCATAGCATCAGACATTAAAACCGCACTCAGCAACAAAGTTAAACTGTAGTGGGTCAATTTTGGTAAAAACCACCAGCAAACCCGTTGAGACTTTGCACTCCTCTTCATTCTTTAGCCTTACTTCTCAATCAGTGATTATTTACAGCCTTATTCCGTCGGCATCAATGCCGATTATTAGTCAATTATTTAATCGTCGCCAGTAATATTGCTGAAACTTTATGTTGATTTTATGGGTGCGGTTGAGAGTTGTGGTTCTGGTTTCTGTTTTTGTAACGAACTTCCTCGGCAAAGTCTGATTTTTTCGTTCTCGCGCTTCCTAATGGGAGGTGGGGAGATAAGGAAGAAAAGGATAAAATTTATAAAACTGGTAAATTTAAACTATGAATACAAATATTGTTGCCAAAGTGACGGCTGAAGGAAAACTCGAAATCCCGCCAGAGGTGTTAGTTAAACTCCAACCTTTGACAGAATACGAAGTCTTGGTTAGAGAAGATGAAATTGTATTTAAAAAAATTAGTAAACAATTGACTTGGGCAGAATTATCAGAAAAAATTGAAACTTTAGGAGTAGATGCCGATGAACCTACTCTTCAAGAAATTAGTGAGATGGTCAAAGAAATGCGACGGGAACGACGCTCTAAAAAATGGTAGCTGATCACCTATTGTATGAGGGGCAAGATCCCTGACTTTTTTGAAAAGTTGGGGATCTGGGAATCTGATTAAGCAATAGCTTAAAATTGTAGATGTTAGTCAACAATAGCAAATAACCATGAATCCTTTATTAAACGTTGATATTTCCCAATTAAGTGTATCCGAACGAATACAACTTGCAGAGGATTTATGGGATAGCATTCTGAATGATACTAATGCAGTAACTCTGAGCAACGAGCAAAAACAAGAATTGGATAGACGTTTAGAAACACATCGTCAAAACCCAAATCAAGGTTCAACCTGGGAAGAGGTTAAACAAAGACTAGGTTTTGGTCAATGATTTATCAGTTAATTATTAGCCAAGAAGCAGAGCTTGATATCCAAGATGGTTTTGAATGGTACGAGCAACGTAGTTCTGGATTAGGTTCAGAATTTGTACGTGCTGTCGATAGTAGTTTGGCATTAATCGGACGCAACCCTTTAGCTTATCCTGAAGTGTATCGACAAGTACGACGAGTTTTAATACGTCGATTTCCTTATGGAATAATGTATATTTTGTCAGAAGATGTAATTACTATTATCGCCTGCTTTCATGTCAAACGTGACCCTAAACAATGGCAGGATAGAAATATTTGAAAGTCTAGCGATCGCTAGTAAAACAGTTATTACACTCATGTATTATTACTCACAACGGTTTTATGTACTAAAAACTTTTCAAAAAACCTCTAAGTCTTTTGACTGTTGATTTTCGCTTTGTCATACTGTAATGACTAGTCCCTAAACTTCTGCGTCTCTTATGACAACACAGCTGTTAAACGATCGCTATCAAGTTATTCGGACATTAGGCGCTGGTGGGTTTGGTGAAACTTATCTCGCTGAAGATACTTATATGCCCTCCCAGCGCCGATGTGTGGTAAAACAGCTACGACCAATTCAAAATAACCCCCAAATCTACCAGCTAGTACAAGAAAGGTTTCAAAGAGAAGCCGCAATTTTAGAAGAACTGGGGGGAACGACCGACCAAATCCCTGTACTCTATGCTTACTTTACGACAACCGGGCAATTTTATTTAGTCCAGGAGTGGATAGAAGGGGATACACTGACAGCAAAACTGCGACAGCAGGGGTTATTCAGTGAAAGCGCTGTCCAGGAACTTTTGGTGAGTTTGTTACCAGTTTTGGAATACGTTCATTCCAAACACATCGTTCACCGCGATATCAAACCGGATAACATTATTCTGCGTCATCGTGATGGTAAACCTGTGTTGATTGATTTTGGTGCGGTGCGGGAATCGATGGGAACAGTGGTAAACTCCCATGGGTTACCTACCAGTTCCATTGTTATTGGCACACCTGGATATATGCCCAGCGAACAAGCCGCAGGTAGACCAGTTTATTCTAGTGATTTATATAGTTTAGGTTTGACAGCTATATATTTATTAACTGGTAGACAGCCACAAGAATTAGCAACAGATCCTCAGATGGGTGAGATTATGTGGCGAGAGTATGCCAGTCATATTAGTCCCGTGATGGCTAGTGTAATTGATCGGGCGATCGCTTATCATCCACGCGATCGCTACCCGACAGCTAGAGCTATGTTAGACGCTTTGCAAGGCACTACCAATCCCATTCCACCCACACAACCATACTCTCCCCCATCGCCTGTATCTACACCACCGACACCCACTGTTCCTGTAGCACCCAAGGCGACAGTTACCAGTAATAATCAAAAAGGTATTCTCTTTGGGAGTTTAATTGCTGGAGGATTAGTTGGTGCATCTATAATTTTTGCTTCGGTATTTAGACAAGAACAAAAGATTACACCCGAAGTCACATCATCAATCACACCCACCCCCATTGTTTCCCAACCTCCCGTTACACCACCAGTAGTTACATCTTCTACACAACCGACAAGCATTTCAAAATCAGTAGTGATATCCCCCACACAACCCACGAATATATCAAAATCAGTAGATGTCAACCCAACCAACAACGACGACAATTATGTTTGGCTATCTGAAAGACCTGTAACTGATGCAGATTTGGAAAATAAAGATGGCTTGCAACTAGATATTATGCGAAATACCATTTTCGCTCGTCATGGTCGCCGTTTTGACACTCCTGGTTTACAAGATTATTTTAATAATCAACCTTGGTATAATCCTACATATTCACCCAAGACATTTCCGACAAAATTACTTTCCAAATTAGAGCAACGCAATGTAGATTATATTGCAAAATACCAAGAACGTTATAATTTGAGATACTTTAAGAAATGAATTTTTACTAATTAGCTATTTCCCGTAGCTTGGAACCCAAAAAATGATGTCGAGCAATCGGTAACTAGTCAATAAAAATATTTAAATACTACTGATGTAAATAGTATAAAAATAAGGCAAAAAGAAAAACTGTTACATCTCGATGTAACAGTAAGAAATAACTGGGGAGATATTTAATTGATGTACATAATTAGCATTTTTTGTGTTAGTTCAGTTAAGCAGAAAAGTAGGTTGGGTTGAGCGACAGCGAAACCCAACAAAGTCTTGATACTGTTGGGTTTCATTCTTCAACCCAACCTACACCAGTTATAGTTTTTAGCCTTAACTGAACCGTATTGGTACATAATTAGCATTTTTTGTGTTAGCTTACGGCGCGGATAAATTTACTATTATGCTGCAAATATATAAGCGCTTATTTATAAAGTAAGTATTCAGGTAGGGTGTGTTAAGGCTGTGCAAGGATTTGGAAGTTTGAGAAAGTAAAAATCAGCCGTAACGCACCATATTTCTATTTTCAGCGTGGTTTTTATGCCCTATCTCTTATGCAGCAAACTTTATAGGTAGGTTGTCACCCTCTGAGCTTCAACCTACAAATAATTAGACCAGAACAATATCGAGTTGAGTTGAGAAACCAGCCGGCTTATTTTCAAGAGTTCCTAACTGAATAGCTGCCAGATTATCCGTGGGTGAAGCATCAAAGAATAAACCACCAGTACTGCTGTTATATTTGAATTGGCTGAGGGAGGTAGCGCCAAAACTTGATTTGATGATTTCAATCTTGTCGCCTTCAGTACGGTTGAAGTCTTTGATGATGTCGATACCTTCAGTTCGAGAGTTGAATCTGAATTTATCTGCGCCTAAACCACCAAAGAGAGTATCAATACCATTACCGCCAGCTAAGATATCGTTACCATTACCGCCAGTTAATACGTCTTTGTCATCGCCACCGAAAAGTGTGTCATTACCATCGTTACCGTAGAGGACATCATTACCTGTGGAACCTCGCAGGGTGTCGTTGCCCTCGTTACCATAGAGGATATCGTTACCTGTTCCACCATCAATGTTGTCATTGCCAATGTCACCAGCAATTGTGTCATTGCCAGCACCACCATTAATCACATCATCGCCGGCTCTGCCATTGATTTGATCATCTCCCCCTCTCCCGTCGATGATGTTAGCGGCAGCGTTACCTAAAATATAGTTATTCAAGTCGTTACCCGTGCCATTGATGACAGCAGAATCTGTCAAGGTGAGGTTTTCAACGTTTGCTCCCAAGGTATAGGTTTTGCCTGTGATGACGGTATCAGTTCCCTCAGAAGCATTCTCAATTACGACATCACCATTATCAACAAGGTACTTGTCGTTACCGCTACCACCAAACATTTTATCAGCGCCAGCGCCGCCGTTGAGGTAGTCGTCCCCTGCTCCACCATTGAGAATATCGTTGCCATCGCCACCAGCAATAGAGTTATTGGCAGCATTACCAGTAATAACGTTGTTGAGAACGTTACCAATACCATTAATCGCCGCAGTACCATTTAAGGTTAAGTTTTCCACGTTTGCTGCCAAGGTATAGCTGCTAGTAGCGTAGACAATATCAGTTCCTTGACCAGCATACTCAGTAATTACATCAGCAGTATTATCGACAATGTAGGTGTCGTTACCACTACCACCAAACATTTTATCTGCACCAGAACCACCATTCAGATAGTCGTCTCCAGCACCACCAGAGAGGATATCGTTGCCGTAACCACTGATTAGAGTGTCGTTGCCGTTACCGCCATCAAGCACAGCCCAGTAGTTAGGATCACTGATGATGGTGTTATTATTACCATCTCCGGTGTAAACTTTATAGACTCCGCCGCCAGCAAAGTTGATTTGCTCAATACCTTTGAGTATGTCAGTCCCTTCACTACCAGTAACTTGTATATCTCCATTGCCATTAAAGGAGACATTATAGTTGGTATACACTTCGCTGTAGATAGCAAAGTCGTAGCCAGTGCCACCGATTAGGGTATCGTTACCATTGCCTCCATAAAGTGTGTCGGTGTAGTTACCACCGGTTAAAGTATCGTTACCGCCACCGCCGTAAAGAAAAGACCAGTAGAAAGGATCGGCAGTGAGGATGTTATTACCCCCATCTCCATTGTAAATTTTGTAGACTCCGCCATCACCAAAGTTGACTTGCTCAATACCTATTAACAGGTCAGTGCCGTCGCTACCTGCGACTTGTAAGTATCCCTCACGGGTGAAATAGGTATTATAGCTGGTATATGATTGGCTGTAGAAAGCGGTGTCGTAGCCACCACCGCCGATGAGGGTATCGTTACCAGTACCTCCGTCTAGGCTATCGTTGCCTTCTCCGCCATTCAAGGTGTCATTGCCATCACCAGACAAGGCAACATATACATTATTATTGCCAAAACCAATGATGTCAGCCCGACCATCACCATTGACATCAGCAACTTGGCGGGGATAGCGATCAAAGCTACTCCAACCACCGCCAATGACGTTGAAATCATTATGAACATAGACTGCTCCGCCAAAAGTACCGTTAGCTTGACCGAGGGCTGCATACACACCATTTTGCCCAAAACCCACGATATCAGCCCGACCATCACCATTGACATCTGCGAGTTGGCGGGGATAGCGATTGAAACTATTCCAACCACCATTGATTTCGGTAAATTGGTTAGTTGCAGCGATCGCTCCACCAAATGTACCATTAGCTTGACCAAGGGCAACATAAACAGTATCAATGCCAAAACCCACGATATCAGCCCGGCCATCGCCATTGACATCTGCAAGTTGGCGGGGATAGCGATCAAAGCTACTCCAACCACCACTGTTCGGGGCGAAGTCAGCGATCGCAGCAATGGACTGACCAAATGTGCCATTAGCTTGACCAAGGGCAACATAAACAGTATCAATGCCAAAACCGACAATATCTGCTCGACCATCACCATTCACATCTGCAACTTGGCGGGGATAGCTGTTGAAGCTCGTCCAACCACCATTATTCGGGGCAAAGTCAGCGATCGCCGCGATCGGTTGACCAAATGTACCATTAGCTTGACCAAGGGCGACATAAACGGTATCGATGCCAAAACCGACGATATCTGCTCGACCATCACCATTGACATCGGCAACTTGGCGGGGATAGCTGTTGAAGCTCGTCCAACCACCATTGTTCGGGGCAAAATCAGCGATCGCTGCAAAGCCTGGACCAAAAGTACCATCAGCTTGACCGAGGCCGACATAAACAGTATCAATCCCAAAACCAATGATATCTGCCCGACCGTCACCATTGACATCTGCAACTTGGCGGGGGTAGCGATCAAAGCTACTCCAACCGCCTCCATTCACGTTGAAGCCAGAATTGGCGACGATTATTTCACCGAAAGCTACACCGCTACCACCACCTCTGAGAACATCGTTTCCTGCGCCGCCATCGAGAGTATCGTTACCTGCTTCTCCATGGAGAATGTCATCTCCTCCTTGACCATAAATAGCATCGTTCCCTATTCCACCATTGAGGTAATCGTTGCCATTACCGCCGATCAGAACATCATTGTTATGATTGAGTTGACTTAGCGGTAAGCTAGAAACCTGCTTGACATAGTACGCATAGATACCCAAATCACTATAGTTACCAGATTCTATCCGACTGTAATAATCTTGAACAATTTGAGCTTGCTGCTCATAATTGAAACTACTGAGTCCTTTCCCTTGAAACATCCGGTTGAGTAATTCACTCACACCACCATAGTCATAGCCATCGTTGGCTTGAGCATCAATCGCCCTGGGTATATAATCCGCACCATAGCGTTCAAACTGCCAAACATGGGTTAATTCGTGAATCAAGGTATCATCACTGATGCCACCCCAAGTATTAATCGTGTGGAAAGTAGTGTAAGCGCGATCGCCGTTCAACAGTCCAGTAAAGGTATATTCATCAATCCGCACTAAATCTAAGCGAATGGAGTCACCGAAAACGCTTCTGGCAAGCTCCTTTTCTCTGGCAGTTAAGGTACGAGTATTAAACTTAATGATGTCTGCGGCTGTTTCTAAAATCTCAGGAATTCCCGCCAGTTCAGCAGCATTTAATAAGTTAGTTCCAAACCATTTACCAAAATTGGTGTAGATTTGCTCGTTAAAAAGATCCTTAAAATCTTGTTCCAAGTTACTAGGCAGTGACTTGACATAATTAACAGCTCGATCAACTGTCCCTTGAATTTTTTGTCCTATTTTATCACTTAACCAATTTGCACCATCTCCCACAAAGTCTAAGCCGACTTGCTCAAAGGCAAAATCTAAACCATCTCCGATTTTATCGAAGGCGTAGGAAATTTTGCCCGATAACCAGCTTACCCAATCGAATGGATTCCACCAAGACATTTTTGTTTCTCCTGAAAATCATTTAGTTACAGGTTCTCAATTAGCCTCAAATTAGAGGGTGTTGGAAAAGTTTCAGTAGGTATAAAAATGTCATTCTGACTGGAGTGGAGCGTCAGGAAGAATCTAGGTTTTGTGGCACATACCGAGATGTTTCATTCCGCTACGCTGCATTCAACATGACAAAGAAACAGACTTTTCAAACGTCCTCTTAGGTAATGAGAAAGAGTTTGTTGATTACTATTGCTATCTTCTTTGATAATTGCTAAGAATAATTGAGTCAAAATCAGGTATATATCGTTGAATTTAAATGATCTGTTTTAGTTAAATTCAGTTAAATTCAGGTGCAGAGATCAAATTTTTGCTCATAATCAATGAATGAACTAGGTTACAACCCTGATTCCTATTGTCTATGAGACGCGCTTTGAGATTAGTTGTGTTGGTGATTTTCGGCTTAAGCTTTAGCTTGGGTATGTCAATCCTATTTCCTGTCGTTGCTCAAAATTATCCCAGTCCAATTCAACAGACATCAGCCTTAACGCTAGTACAATCTGGTAAACAATATTATGATGCCGGGCAATTTGCTGTAGCTACACAACTTTTACAACAAGCAGCACAAGTTTATCAAACTTCAGGAGACATAGCTCACCAAGCTCAAACATTGAGCTTACTGTCTTTGGTTGAGCAAAAACTTGGGCATTGGCAGAAAGCAAAAACTGCAATAGATGCTAGTTTAAATTTATTAGCTAAGTTACCATCTGACAAAAAATTGAGCCGCATTCATGCTCAAGTATTGAATAGTTTAGGACATTGGCAATTGGCACAAGGACAAACTGAGTCTGCTTTAGTCAGTTGGGAAAAAGCAGAAAAATTATATATTCAATCTCAGGATACTCTTGGTGTTGTTGGTAGCCAAATTAATAGAGCTTTGGCACTGCAAACTTTAGGACTTTACCGCCGTGCAGAGAAACTGCTAGTGCAAGTAGAACAACAACTCTACCAACAACCAGACTCTCCTCTTAAAGTTAATGGTTTACTTAACCTGGGTAATCTGCGCCGATTTAATGGTGATTTAGAAAAATCTCGGGAAATTTTAACCCAGAGTTTGACCATTACTCAAAGATTGCGTTTACCTGAAGCCGAAAGTACAGCTTTACTCAATTTAGGAAATACAGAATTAGCGATCGCCCACCAAGCTGAAGAATTAAAAGACACACAACGTACTGAAGAGTATAAACAACAAGCTTTAGAACGGTATCAGAAAGCTAATGCGATCGCTACTTTACCCACGACCAAAATTCAAGCTCAACTGAATTATTTTGCTGTACTAATTGAAACTAAGCAATTTACATTAACTTCACCTATAATTGCACAAATCACAGCCGACCTGAATCAATTACCAACAAGTCGAGTATCTATTTATGCTCGTGTGAATTTTGCCAAAAGTTTACTGAAAATGGCGAAAACAAGCGAGCATCCACAAATTATCCAGATACTAGCAACAGCCATTGAACAGGCTAGAAACCTAGCAGATCAACAGGCAGAATCCTATACCCTTGGCACTCTCGGTGCAGTTTATGAACAAGCTGGAGATTGGTCTAATGCCAAAAAACATACTCAGTCTGCTTTAGTCCTGGCTCAAGCAATTAACGCACCAGATATTAGCTATCAATGGCAATGGCAAATGGGGCGATTACTCCGGGCAGAAAATACCCCGACTCAAGCTATTACATATTACACCGAAGCTTTTAAAAATCTCAGTAATTTACGCAGCGATTTAGTTGCTCTGAATCCAGAAGTTCAGTTTTCCTTTAGAGCCAGTACAGAACCAGTTTATCGGCAATTAGTTGATTTACTCTTATCATCGCCACAAACAAGTCGAGATAACCTGATTCAAGCGCGTCAGGTAATGGAAGCACTACAACTAGCAGAACTAGATAACTTTTTTGGGGATGCTTGTGTGCAACCAAAACAGGTAAATATTGATCAATTAGACCCCAACGCCGCCGTTATTTACCCAATTATCTTAGCTAACCGCTTGGAGGTGATTGTTAAATTACCAGGCTCAGATAATTTACGTCATTATGCTCATACCAATATTTCGGAAACCCAAATCGATGCAGCCGTCACACAACTGCAAAAGTCTCTCAAACGACCCAGCACCAGTTTAAAACAACTAAAAACACAATCGCAACAGATATATGACTGGTTAATTAAACCGTTTGCAGATGAACTGGAAACTGCAAAAACACGAGAGCAAAGCCAGATTAAAACTTTAGTTTTTGTCCTTGATGGTTCATTGCGAAATTTACCCATGTCAATTCTGCACGATGGACAAAAATATTTGATAGAAAGATATGCTGTGAGTGTCACCCCGACATTGCAGCTACTTGAAGCCAAACCGCTACAAACAGAAGTACTGAGGGTTTTAATTGCTGGTGCAACTGACGCACCTAGCTTTAAAAAAGAAGGATTAGGCACAATAGATAATGTGGCAGTCGAATTAGAAGGTATTAAAGAGAATATTCAACGTCATCAGATCCTAGAAAATCAAGCATTTATCAAGAAAAATGTCCAAGCCAATATTAATCAAAAACCTTTCAATATTCTGCATTTAGCAACTCATGGAAAGTTTAGTTCCAACCCCGAACAAACCTATATTCTTGATTGGAATGGACGCATCAATGTTAAAGATTTAGATAACTTACTGCGTTTAAATTACCAAAGAAGTACTAATCCTATTGAATTATTAATTTTGAGTGCTTGTGAAACAGCCAGTGGTGACAAACGCGCCGCTTTGGGATTAGCAGGAGTAGCGATTCGTGCCGGTGCGCGCACTACTCTAGCTAGCTTGTGGCAGATCAACGATGCTTCTACAGCCGAGTTTATGATTAAGTTTTACCAAGAATTGAATAGGGGAAAAATTACTAAATCAGAAGCTTTAAGAAATACGCAACTGTCATTTTTACAATCATCTACCAATAGAGATTATAATCGTCCCTATCATTGGTCGGCATTTATTTTAGTAGGTAATTGGCTGTAGTTAGGGATTTTCAGTTATGTGTAGGTTGGTTTAAGCGCAGCGCTTGGCGCGCCAAGCTGCGCTAACAGTAATCAAAGCGGATTCCGATATTACTTTAATAAATAACTTCTTATCTGTTCACTTGCCAATGTGAATACTACTTTTCTGTCTTCGTTAGTCGCGCCCCAGAAGATAGATTGTGAGCCTGCACAATCTATGGGAATTCTAAATTCAAAAGCTTCTGATAATTGATAAGCATAGTTATCAAATCCAGCTTGCCTACAGCTTATAATTTTGCAGGCTCCGATAATTGCACCACGTTTAATATTTGCTGGATTAATCCCATATTGTTGAAAACAATCATCGCTTGCAGTTGATTTTGAAGCGTGAATTAATATCCATCCCTTCCGTTTTGTTGGCTTACTTCTGTACTCTTCATGTTTCAATCGCCGTATAATTGCGTAGGCATAAGGTGGATGAAGTGAAATTGCTTTAAGCTTGGCTGGATAGTTAATTTCCATGTTTTTTATAATTGAATAATCGATTTTTAGCTTATTTAATTATAAAAACTAGCAATTTCAGTGATAACTGAATATTTACGGTTATGGTAAGAAATGTTGTTAGCCGTGCTTCGCTATCCCCAAAGTCTTCTACCAGCTTTACCGCTTAATCGATTGTGAGTGTCTTCTAATAATGCTGGAATATCTAAATTTTCTGGACAACGAGGTAAACAATCACCACATTCTGTACAACGGTTGGCTTTCATCCCTGGGAACCAGTGACCAGCATTTTCAAACATTCCATAACGATATTGTCCGTAATCTGTCATATCATAAGCTACTGCCAAATTACGTAACCGCAGAACTTCCGGAATATTGATGTTTTCTGGACAAGGTAAACAGGCATAACATTGACTACATTGTGTAGTTCCTAAAACTGTTTTTTGCTGCTTTTCTAGGCGTTGAAAAGCTAAGGTTTCTGCTGATGTTAAATCACTATTATTATCAGCAACCTTTAGAGGTTCTATTAATTCTTCTGGATTGGCTGCACCGACACTTAGGGTAGTAATTCGTTGGTCACTTAATAAAAATCTGTAGTTTAATGCTAAAGGTGAAAATGGCTGAGACAAATCTTTAAGTAGTTGGGGTGGTGTATAAAGCCGTCCGCCCTTATCGGCTGGGGAGATAATAAAAATGCCCATATCTTTTTGGGTAGCTAACTCAATTGCTGGTGCATTTCTTTGAAAAAAATAGTAATAATGCAGATTGACAAATTCAAAAAAATCTGTATTGATGGCGGATTGAATAATCTCTAATGAACCATGGGTGGAAAAGCCAACGTGTCTAACTCTACCATCAGCGATCGCTTCTGCAACGGCTAGCATACAACCACCTTTGGCTTGCACCCACTCCAGATGTTCCCAAGTGTTCAAACCATGAATTCCCAGACAATCGAGATAATCTACTTGCAAGCGTTCGAGCGATTCATCAATGTACCGACGCATACTCTCAGCATCAGCCGTGGGCGGAATTTTGCTGGTGATGTGAAGCTGAGAACGGGGTACTAACAAGCCACTGATAATTGCTTGACCAAGATACACTTCACTTTGACCATAACCTCTGGCTGTTTCTAGATGATTAATTCCTAGCGCTAAGGCTGTGTTGATAGTGTTCTTGGCATTTTCACTATCAGCTAGATAACGCATTGTTCCTAACGAAAAAACCGAGAGGTGGAGGTTAGTTTTACCAAAGCGTCGGTACTGCATAAACGGAGTGCTGAGTAATGAGTGATGAGTAAATAAAAAGTTTTATTTTCATCTCTTGTTGAAGATTTACGCTAGATCATTGAAAAATTAGTCACAAAAGACATCAAGAAATAGGTATAAGAGATAACTTTAACTTAAGTCCTATTCTTTATTCTTTCTCAGCACGAGCTAAATCGCTCGGTCTTTGTTAACTATACTCATGACTCAGCACTTTCCTAGCTATCACCATTGCCAAAGCGTTTGATTAAATCTTCTGGACGAAGATTAGAAATAAACTCCCGGAACGCTTGTTGTTCTGCTTCATCAGCGTCACGATCAACGGGGATAGAAGCATCAGCAATGACTTCTTCCATTACCCATATGGGAGCATTTGTCCGGAGAGCAACAGCGATCGCATCGCTAGGACGTGCGTCAATTTCTTTTTTGACTTCGCCTTGCTGGACAATCAATGCTGCATAAAATGTATCCTTTTGTAAGGAATGAATGATGACCTTTTCTAGGGTCATACTCCATGCTTCTAGGATATTGACAATTAGGTCATGAGTTAATGGTCGGGGAGGCTTTTGGTTATCCAGTGCGCCCATAATTGCTCTTGCCTGTTCTTGACCAATATAAATTGGTAAAGCACGCCGATCTGAAGCATCTTTTAACAAAACAATTGGGCTACGGGTTATGGCATCTAATGCTATGCCAGCGACTTTCATTTCAATCATTGGCTAAGTCTCTACAATTCTTTGAGCGCTTAATGATAGGTGATAAAACATACCCTTTATCGGGTAGGTAGAAACTGAAATAAACATAGGCATTGTTTTCTATAATTGCCTCTATTAAACTCCGAACTGGTAGTGAACACCAGAGTAAGTCAAATTGGTCTTTGTAGACAATAACCTCCTTAACCAAGTATGCCCTGTGAAGGATGGCATTGTGTTAATAACCTTATAATAAAAAAAGTCAGAAAATATACTCAGAATTTTCGGCATTCTTGTGAGAATTACCAGTGGATTTTCCGCAAAATTAAGTAATAAATAGAGTTAGTTTGACAAAAAAGCCGTGTTTACAGGATTAATCCAAGCATTAGGAACAATCAAGCCTTTAGGGGGCGATTCTTGGCAAATTACTTGTGTGAGTCAGTCATTATCAATTATGTCGGATTTGGCTTACGGTGACAGTGTAGCTGTAGATGGTGTTTGCCTGACAGTGGCAGAAATTTTAAAGGATGGGTTTATTGCCTCAGCTTCCCCAGAGACTCTGCGCCGGACAACTTTAGGCATACAGCAAGCACAACAGGGGTATGTGAATCTAGAAACTTCTTTACGAGTAGGAGGCAAAGTCGGTGGTCATTTTGTCATGGGTCATGTAGATGGGGTAGGTCAATTACTAGCGGCTGAACAGACTGCTAGTTCTTGGGAAATGAGTTTTACAGCACCAGAAGCGATCGCCCGTTACATTGTTCCCAAAGGTAGCATTACTGTCAACGGCATTAGTCTCACGGTAGCTGCTTACGAGCCAGAATTATCTCAGTTCACCGTGGCAGTTATCCCTCTCACTTATGCCGAGACGAATCTCCGCTATCTTGTCCCTGGCAGCTTAGTGAATTTAGAAGGAGATATCTTAGGCAAATATGTAGAAAAGTTTCTGCAACCCGGTCAACGACACACCACAACTACAGATAGTAACAGTCCTGGAGACATATCACCAGCTTTTCTCCTGGAGCATGGGTATTTGTAGTTCGTAATTCGTAATACCCTACGGGTACTCCAAAGGAGAACTCGAAGAGTAGGCTTGCGCCTACGTAATTCGTAATTATGAATTGGGGAGTGGGGGATGGGAGGATGAGGAGAGGGGGAGATGGGGAGAGGGGGAAAGAATTATCCTTGTCCCCTTCTTTCATTTTGAATTTTGAATTTTGAATTGATTTGTCCCCAATCCCCAATCCCCTATCTCCCTGGCTCCCGGAGTGCTTGGGCGGTTTGTATGCCTTGGAGTAATTGACTGAGGGCGATTTGCAGTTGTACACCGGGGTCAACGGCAACCCAGCCATTTTGGGTGAGGTGGCGGACTTCAAAGTGCAGGTGGGGGCCTGTGGAGTTGCCTGTGCTACCCACACGACCGATGACTGTACCTGGTTCTACCCATTGTCCTGGCTGGACTAGTAGTTCTGACATATGCCCGTAGAGGGTTTGTTGGGCAGAACTGTGATTGAGGATGACGGTTAAACCGTAACCACCTACCCAGTCAGCAGTTGCTACTTGACCTCTGGCGGCTGCTAACACGGGTGTTCCTGTGGGCGCACCCAAGTCAGTCCCAGCATGGAAGCGGCGATCGCCTGTGATGGGGTGGACGCGCCAGCCAAATAAGGAAGTAATGGGAGAAGGTACAGACAAGGGATAAACCATGCCTGTACCCTGATAAGCAATGGTGCTGGTGTAAGGAATTTGTGGTAATACCGAGGCTAGGGGGATGTCATAAGCCACCGTACTGTCACGGGGAACGATATTACCTTCAGCCATTGGTGGGGGTAGTGTACCACCGCTAGGGGCAAGAGGAGTATTGCTGACTCTGGTGGTGGCGACAAAATCACTGGGGTTAGGAATAAATCTATTAGGGCGATAGCCTGTTTTGGTAACGCTACCAGCACCAATTTCAGAATTACCCCATTTACTGTTATTGTTAGTAGTAGCTAGTAAGCGTCTGCCTGTAGGGACTGTAGCTAATTGAGCATTTTCGCTTCTTCTGAGCCAAGTGGGGGTTGATTTACCACGAGAATTTGCTAGGCGATCGCTACTGGATGGTTTAGCACAAGCACTGCCAGATACCCCTTGTCCAGACGACAAAACGGTACGACAACCACTAGCACGTTCTGTCAGAATCACCGAATTTGGTGCTTGATAAGTCCCGGCTGTCTTATCACCATAGTCAATCGGGTCAATATAGGCGTTGTTATAATCCTTGGTTTTCTCTGCTGTGACACCACTATTCGAGTTGTTTGTGGGTTTAGCAAATGCTGGCAGATTATCAGATAAGGAGTTATCAGGAGTTACGACTGCTGGCTTTTTAGTCGGGGTAACTCGTTGTGTCTCGGCAAATTTGGGTTTAACTTCTGGGTTTTTAGTGGGAGTAACCTGTGGTTTCGATTGTCTTACACTAAACACAGGCTCATTAGACTCAATCTTAGGTGGAGATTGTCTAACTGACTCCGTTGACTGAGAAACGGATTGTTTACGCAGTCTTTGTCTAAGTGTGGTTCGCCTTTCAGAGAATTTTGGCTGTATTGGTGCTGCTTGTGGTATAACAATATCTCTTTTTACAGTATTTGTCCCGGCTGTAGGCTGAGAATTTTCAATAGTAGGAACGATGTTATCTATTGATGTTTCCGTTTGGGCTAACACCAAGCCACCACTTAGAAGGCTCACGCTACCTAACAAGCACAAACCCTGTGCTGGTAAAGTATAAGCCAAGCTTTTGGGCTGGAAACTTCGCTGTTGTGATTGGTGTGAACGGTTGTGGGCAGAGTTATTGCGCTGCGTCATTTGTTCTCTCAGTTATGTTGAATTTTACTAAACAGATGATGCTAGTGGTTTGTCTTGCCCAAAGAGCGAATTTTTAAACAAACCGAATATCAACCTCAAGAATTACGATAACCCAAACTGATTGTACCGGGTTCTAGATAAAGTTCTGGTGTTTTTATATCAGTTATGCAGTCCGTCTCCAAAGATAACCTTAATTTGCCTTGGGTTGTCACACCAACAACAATACCTGAAAGTTCATTCACAGATACGCGATCGCCCATATTCACCAAAAACTCTACATAGCGAGACAAGAGTATGTCTACTCCTTCTTGCCCAAGACAAACCATACCGGATTCTATTCCCAGTAAAACCTTGGAGGTGAGAGTTTCTAGACAAGAGATGGGAAGAGGGGGAGATGGAGGGAGGGGAAATGGGGAGAAAGAATTGTCCCCTTCTTTCATTTTGAATTTTGTTAGCGCAGCGTTAGCGAGTCCGCGAGCGTCATTTTGAATTTTGAATTGATTTGTCCCCCTGTCCCCTATTCCTTCCTTAGCTAGCCAGGATTTTAAATTAATTCCCGTCTCTGGAACTGGATTAGACCAATTAATACCCACACCCACTACAGCTTCCGTAATCTCACCTTGATTAATTTTAGTTTCTGTCAAAATGCCGCCGAGTTTACGACCATCTAAAACTAAATCATTAGGCCATTTAATCCCCACATTTATCCCACATTCACGTAGCTGATGAGCAATCCCCCAAGCACTAGCGAAGGTTAATTGGTAAGCATAATTAGCAGCTAGTTGAGGAGAAATAGCCACAGAAACATATAATCCACCGTTGGGAGAAACCCACTGACGACCCCATTGTCCCCTTCCAGCTGTTTGCTGAGTAGCAATGACGACTGTACCTGCACCTGCACCTTTGTCGATTAATTCCCACAGGGTAAGGTTAGTTGAAGCAACGCAATCAAAAATATGTAGTGAAAATGGTAAATATGAATACTGACTTTCTACCTGGAGAACTGCTGCTAATTTTTGCTGATTAAATTCCACCACAATTGACCCGAATTCTGTTGAGAAGAGTTAATAGTACAGCCTTTTTTAACTCTATAAACAAACATCGGCAACCGTAGAAGGCAGATTAGCAGACGATTAAATTACCAAACCCGTAATGATGGTAAGTTCATAAGTATTGATTATAGTGCTGAGTGCTGAGTCAATACAGTTCGGTTAGTGTCATTGCGAGCGTTCGCGTTAGCGTCTCGGAGAGAAGCGAAGCAATCCCAGAGACTTTGTGATTGCTTCGCTTCTCTCGCAATGACTGTAAATATTTTTGCTCATCTACCTAAAAACTTTATTTGTCTCTTTAACCGAAACGTATTGAGTGCTGAGTAAGAGAGTGAGGGAGTGCTCTAAAGCCCTTAGAGCATGGCTGCGCTTAGAGCAGTAGCGCGGCGATGAGCAGCGTGCTGAGTCATTAGTAGTGATTAATTATTCTCCCCTGCTCCCCTGCTCCCCTGCTCCCCTGCTTCTCTGCTTGCCTAGCCCCTAGCCTCTATCCTTATTTAAATGCTTCAATTTGATCTAAACGTAACCAAATATTTGGTGTGGGGACTTTTCCAAATTTCACTAGAGCGTAATCACCTTTAATATCGACAACTTCGCCTTGACTTTCAAATAAATAAGCAGGAAATCTTGTGTCGCTGGCTTTTGCTTCTAAACTATTTTCTAGTTTCTCACGGACGGCGCGAACCAATTCACCTTTTTTTACTGGCATAAGTCCCCTCTGAGGTTTTTACGTTGCTTCTTAGAGGATTTTAGCTTAATTGAGGATGGGGTATGGTTTTAGTCTCTCATATCTTTTAATGCTGGCACTGGGGGCAAAAATGACTGGATCTACCACCTAGTTTTATGCGCTGGATTATGTCACCACAGATTTTACAATTTTCTCCAGCACGATTGTAAACCCAGGCGACACCGCCGTAGTTACCGTTGATCCCGTTGACATTGAGGAAGTTACTAAAAGTTGTACCACCAGCTTGGATACTGGTTTCTAGTACTTGAATAATCGCGGTTCGCAACAGATCAACTTGCTTCGGTTGCACATCTGTGCATACAGTTTCTGGTAACACGCCACTTTTAAAGAGCGCTTCATCAGCATAGATGTTGCCTAATCCTGCCACAACTGACTGATCTAATAGTGCAGTCTTGATAGGACGACGGCGATTATGTAGTTTATTGGCTAAATATTCAACAGTGAATTCAGGTGAGAAGGGATCTACAGCCAGTTTACCTAAGCCAGTAATGACACTTTCTATGGCTACTCCAGGCGGAACCCACCACATTTGACCAAAGGTACGCTGATCAACAAACCGTAATTCCTGCTGTTCTGCCAAAAATAATCTGACTCGTGTATGTTTGTGTAAAGTTTCCTCTGGCTTTAACCATAATAATTGACCGGTCATTCGGAGATGTACTCCCAGCCAACCACCGGGGGGATGGGGGGATGGGGGGAGGGGGGAAAGAATTGTCCCCTTGTCCCCTTGTCCCCTTGCCAATTCTGCCAGGAGATATTTACCGCGACGATGCCAAGTACTAATCGTACTCCCGGTAATTCCATGAATAAATTCATCTACAGAAAAAGGGTGGGCGATGGTGCGGTTCAGCAACACATCTCCACCCGTAATTTTCCGGTTAACGGTTAATTGATTTAGTCCTCGTCGGACTGTTTCAACTTCTGGCAGTTCGGGCATTTAAACTGATTTAGCAAGCGATAGGAATGTTTTTTAGAGGTGAGAAAAGAGAATCAGTAAATACCCGCAGGGCTATTCTCGTACTGTAGAGTAGGCTGGGGTCAAGGATGAAAAACTATAATTTTATCCTTCGGACACTCTTTAAGCTTTCTCTTCATCATCCCATTAAATAATCCCTTTGAGCTTGGGCTAATGATTATTTAGCCTTAGCTTTAGGTGCTGCTACCTCTAGTAATTCATCGGGAGCAAAGTTGTTGGTGTTGATACCAGAGTAATTTACCTTATCAAAGCGGACAATTACTGAGTACTTGATACCACTTTGGTCAACAGATGCTACGGTTCCTGTATCTTGGAACCAGTAGGATTCTGGGCGGAGAATACGTACTTTAGAACCACGTTGAACCATGATTATCTTCCCTTTTAGTTATCAATCGCCAATTAATAGGGCTGTTTGATTTCACTCTACATCTTGCAGGGCATTACTAGAGGCTTTGTTAAGTTATTTGTCATTAGTTCAGTGGGAGAGAGTGCTGAGTGCTGTTAGCGGAAGCGGGGCGATGAGCCGCGTGCTGAGTGAGGGAGTGAGGGAGTGAGAGAGTGCTGAGTGAGGGAGTGAGGGAGTGAGGGAGTGCTGAGTGGTAACTAATGACTATTGACTAATGACTATTGACTAATGACTAATGACTATTGCCTATTGCCTATCCCCCATCCAATCTCTACCTTTAGTCACTGTTCCACTTTGGGTATCACACCTAATATAGTGTCACACCCTGCTTGACAAAGTTCCCATGATCGCGTAACTTCGTTCGCAAATACATTTTTTAAGAAACAGCTTATGTTTTGCTTAAAACAAACACGCTACCCTCGTTGCCCCTGCCGATACGCATATCGTTGTCTAGGTAGGTGATATCCAACCAACCTGTTTGTGTATCACTCTGAATCGGCACGTCGATCGCTGTAAATTTTTTGCCAGCCTCAATTTGTTGGATAAAATTTGCCGGTGAGGTGTAACCGATTAGTTTCTGTAAACCAACGATAGAACGTTGAAATTTTACTTGGACACGGCGCTCAGAAACTGGTGCAAATTTAGCTGCTACACTGACTAATCCTTCTAGATAAGGTAAGCCGTAAATCTCGGCTATGTTGTAGACGCTGGTGGTTTCTACTCGAATACACTGATAAATTTGACCAAGTTTATAGACGGGTACGCGATCTAAGTTTAAAAGAGCTTTGCTAGTGGTGTATAGTAGTCGCCAATTGCCCTCTAATAAGTTGGGAGCTTCTACTGGACGCGGTGTAGGATTGAGGTCTTCTAAAGTAGCGATCGCTGCCAAGATAGCCTGTTTCTGCTGTTGAGTCGCTAGTAAGCCGCGATTTGTCCCAGCGATCGCATCGAGTAAAGCTGTTTTTTTCAACATGATTTATTTCCTCAAAAAAAATCAAAATTACAATCAGATTAAGTAGCCGTGAAAATTACGCAAAATCCCTTTTTGATCGATTTATATCTATTAGATAAATTATTTTTGACAGCTTGCGGATTTATGAATCCGAGAGTTGAAGGAATAACTAAATTATCGCGTCTCAAGTGATAGACTGCTTAATGTCTAGTTACATAAGTCTTGTTGTGTATTTGTCGATATGTTGAATTCTCCTTTACGTGAAGAACCCCGCAACCAACGGGCAGCTGTCATCCCCCTAAAGCAAGAATCTTCTTTATTAGATTGGTTGCAAGCAAATAATCGTCTGATTGCGCGTGACGTTCATGAACCTGATTTTTCCGATGAGGAAGAAGAAATATCAGAGTTTCTGGGAGGAGAAGACGGTATTGACTATCTTGATGATGATGATGACGACATCACCATAGAAGAAGATTAGTCTTCTCAAAAGGGGACTTGATCAATATAATTCGTCCCTATTGTTCATTTTTATAAGTGTGGAGTGAAGGGAAACTGTTGTGGACGCTAAACTATCGCCTAACCAAGGATTAAATATTTCTGGTATCGGTCTTGCTTCTTCTCTAGCCATTGGGCTAGGTTTGGCAGCGATGTTTCTTGATTGGCTGGCAAATAGAACCCCCTGGCAGGGTATGTCACTTACTTTGCCACTTTTGCTATGTACGCTGATCTCGGCTGCTGTGGGCTATGTTGTCATACCTGTATTACAAGCACTCAAAACGGGGCAAATCATCCGCGAAGATGGCCCCCAAGCCCATTTAAAAAAGGCGGGTACACCTACGATGGGTGGGATATTTTTTATCCCGGTGGCGGTGATAGTGGCTTGTGTCTGGTCTAGTTTTGCTCCTGAAGTGCTAGCGGTTTCTGCTTTGACTCTTAGCTATGGGTTTATCGGCTGGATTGACGATTGGCAAATCCTCCGCCGCAAGTCGAATAAGGGTATATCCCCCCGGATGAAACTAGCATTGCAAATTGGTTTTGCTGTGGCTTTTTGTCTGTGGCTGGCGTTTAATCAACCCGCAAATATTACCAGTATTGCTTTACCTTGGGTGAGTTTTGCTCTACCTTTGGGTTTCTTGTTCTGGCCTCTAGCTGGCTTTGTCCTTGTGGCAGAGAGTAATGCAACTAATTTAACTGATGGTATCGATGGTTTGGCAGGTGGGACTGTAGCGATCGCTTTACTAGCGTTAGGTGCTATAGTTGCTCCTACTTCCCTGGGATTGATGGTTTTCTGTGCAGCGTTAAGCGGTAGCTGCTTGGGTTTCTTAGCCCACAACCGCAACCCAGCTAGGGTGTTCATGGGAGACACCGGTTCTCTAGCTTTGGGCGGCGCACTAGGCGCTGTGGCGTTGCTAACTAACAGTCTCGTAGCATTGTTTATCTTAAGTGGTATCTTCTTCGTCGAAACCTTGTCTGTGATGGCACAGGTTAGTTATTACAAAGCCACAAAAGGCCCCGATGGTAAAGGTAAGCGGTTGTTCAAAATGGCTCCTTTACACCATCACCTAGAATTATCTGGCTGGTCGGAATTAAAAGTTGTGGCAGTATTTTATTTAGTTGCCGCGATCTTGGCTACTCTGTGTTTAGCGATCGCTCCATTCTAGACTAAAATATTTGACAAAATTAGTCGAAAATGAAAAACAACCCCACATCTAGAGGAGGTTGTTTTTTTGTATCTCTTAGAGACATCTATGAAAAATAGCTTTTCTGTCAGACTGAGTGTCGCCATCTCTCATCACACAAAATTATTATTTATCTGTTCTCTGCTGCTGACAGCTTGTGTTAAAAATGGCGATGTTGCTGTAAATTCTGCGAATAATTCCCCAGCAACTACAGGTGCAGTTAATGATATTTCTATTGGTGTTGCCTTTGCTCAAACCAGCAATGTGGCATTACTTGGTCAAGAAGGAACTGATGGGATAAAAATTGCTGAAAAGTATTTTAATAACAAAGGTGGTGTTAATGGTAGACCGATTAAATTAATCTTTCAAGATACTGGTGGCGATGAAGTGGGTGCAATTAATGCCTTTCAAACTTTAATCAATCAAAATAAAGTTGTGGGTTTAATTGGCCCTACTCTATCACAACAAGCATTTAGCGCTGACCCTATAGCAGAACGCTATCAAGTTCCTGTTGTTGGGGCATCAAATACGGCTAAAGGTATTCCCGAAATTGGTGATTATATTGCTCGTGTTTCCTCATCTGTCAGTGTCGTTGCTCCTTATGCCATCAAAGCCGCACTACAACAAAATCCGCAACTAAAAAAAGTAGCAGTATTTTATGCTCAAAATGATGCCTTTAGTAAGTCGGAAACAGAAATTTTCCAGAAAACAATTAAAGATTTAAAATTAGATATAGTCACAATCCAAAAGTTTCAAACCACAGATACAGATTTTCAAACTCAAGTTAGTAGTGCGATTAATTTAAACCCGGATTTAGTTATCATTTCTGGGTTAGTTGTGGATGGAGGTAATTTAGTTAAACAATTACGAGAACTTGGTTACAAAGGTTTAATTGTGGGTGGTAATGGATTTAATTCATCTCATATATTTGCAGTGTGCAGAGCGCTTTGTGAGGGTGTAATTGTTGCCCAATCTTATAGTCCCGAATACAAGAGCGAAATTAACACGGTATTTCGTCAAGCCTATCTTGAGCAATATCGTAGAGAACCACCCCAAATCAGCGCTCAAGCTTTTTCTGCTTTACAGGTTTTTGTAGAAGCACTGCAATCTTTAGATAAGAAAAAACCAATTAAAGATTTGACTTTACCACAGTTGCGTACAGAATTGAATCAGGAGATACTCAAATTAACTTATCAAACTCCTCTAGGAGAAATTGCTTTCACACCCGTTGGCGATGTGATTCAAAAACAGTTTTATGTTGCTCGATTAAAGACGGAAGCAAACGGTGTTAATGGGAAATTTGATTTTTTAAATATCAAATAATTTGCCAGTAGAGACATTGCAATACAACGTCTCTAAATAATTTATGTGTATCATGATTAACCCTGCATTTCTCGCAAAATGGTAGGGGCGGGTTTACGAGATATTTGTGCATGATGGAAGCATATTTGTGAACCCGCCCCTACAGCCTCTGGACTTCGGTGTTATAAATTTCGTGATGTATCCGTTATCAGATTTGATTGACTGTGATTTGATGGCTGATAACTCATCTGTGAGTTATTGGTATGAAGGATATTGTTGGCAATCTGGTGATTTATTAAGATTGCCGCGTAATGATTTAATAGAGGCGATCGCTCATGGTTTAATGAAACATCTAGCGACCGATGCGCTTTATTCTCGTCAAGGAAAAATGTATGGTGTGTTGGTGGAATTACCACACCGTTAGTCTTCAATTGGAGGCGCAGAAGCTTCTGCAATACCGTAAGCTGACAAACGCTTCATTAAAGCTTCAACTCGATGTGTATCCAGGTAAGCATGGATGTATACAGCTTTACCCCACTGCATCTTGATGATGTGAACTCCTTCATTGACATACTCTGAACCATCTGCGGGTATGGCGCTATCAACCCACTCCACAGCAATTGTTGTGTCCCAAGGAACCCCGCTAACAACAATGTTTTTAATCTCAAATTCTAATTTGGGTGACAAACGATAAAGACGCTGAAACCACTGTCGCATTGCCTCAACACTATGACGAGTCCCGCCCAAGGCATGAGTGCCGCTAAAGGTATGAGTGATTGCCGGAGAAACACCTTGAAGAACTGATTCATAATCACCGTTGTTTAAATACTCAAAGGTTCTCTTGACAAACTGACGAACAATATAGGTATACATACTGGTGGCTCCTTGTGATTAAGCTTTTGTTTGGTGCTGAGATGAACTCAGAAGTTGTTTTATTTGCTGTCCTTTCCACATCCACAGTCCAGTCAGAGTTAAGACTGGAATAATCAATATCCGCATAAATAGGAGAAACTCAGCTTGATTCCGCCAGGGTGAATAAACAAAGGTTCCAATTGCCACAGAACTGATGAGATGAATCCATCGGATGAGTTTTCGTTCTTTCATGACTTGTATGTTTACACTGTCAACATTAATCTAGCACCTCATGTTTACAGTGTCAACATACTTGTTTTAGAATTTAGGCATCATGTATATACCAGATCACAACTGATGTCAGAACAAGAACCTTATCATCATGGAGATTTGCGTCAAACTCTGATTACCGCTACCTTAGAACTCATTTCTGAGAAGACTGTTGCCGGGGTTTCTCTGAGAGAGGTAGCACGTCGAGTTGGTGTCTCCCATGCAGCGCCCTATCGCCACTTTGCAGATAAAGAGTCTCTGCTGGCAGCCGTAGCCAAAGATGGATTTGAAATGCTGCATCACAAATTGGCAGAGGCAATTCAAACCTCATCCACTGATCCTTTGCAGCAAATACAGGATATTGGAGTTGCATACATAACATTCGCCCTTGAGCATCCTTCCCACTATGATTTGATGTTTGGTGCTTATCGCTCGTCCTCCAATCAACAAAATCCTGAGTTGGAATATGCTGCCAGAGAAGTCTTCATGGTTCTTGTTGATGTGATTGCACGAGGGCAAGCGGTAGGGGTAATTCGGGCAGATGACTCTGAACAATTAGCCTTAACTGCTTGGGCATTGGTGCATGGTTGGTCAAAGCTGTGGATGGATGGTCAAATTCCCTTCTCTGCTACTCAATCCTTTGATCATTTCGCTGTCTTTGTCACCCAAATATTAGTTGAGGGACTAGCTAAAACAAAAACTTAGTGCTTACTTGTATAAAAATCATATCCCACCCCTTTTTCTCATGATGTCTCTGTCAGAGATTTTGCATCCGTTATCAGATTTTCTTGACTGTGATTTGATTGCTGATAACTCATCTGTTAGTTATTGGTATGAAGGATATTGTTGGCAATCTGGTGATTTATTAAGATTGCCGCGTACTGATTTAATAGAGGCGATCGCTCATGGTTTAATGCAACATTTAGCTTCAGATGCGCTTTATTCCTGTGAGGGTAAAATGTATGGTGTGTTGTTAGTGGAATTACCTACAGGTGAACAAAGGGTAATCAAAGCTTTTTCCGGTTTACTTAATGGTCAAAGTATAGTTGCAGGTTGGGTTCCCCCAATTCCAGGGAGAGAACAAGTTGCTTTAGCAGAAGCGCGGACTGTAGCTGAGTTGGATGTTATTAAAAAAGAACTGATTCACCTCAAGGAATTACCAGCAAGAAAACAGTATGAAAAATTCGCTGGTGAGTTTGAACAACAGTTGCAAATGATAAATGAACGTCACCGCGATCGCAAATACCAAAGGCAACAAAAACGTCAGCTACTAAATACACTCTCTCCCGCAGCCCTAGAACAACTGGATGAAGAAAGTCGTCAAGATGGGATGGAAAGACGGCGATTCAAGCAACAACGAGATGCTGTATTGCAACCATTAGAAACAGCGATCGCTTCAGCAAATCACCGCATCCAGGAACTCAAACAACAGCGTAAAGCCTTATCTCGGCAATTACAAGCACAACTCCACGCTGCTTATTCGCTGATGAATTTCCTTGGACAATCTGTATCATTACAACAATTAATGCCTGGTGGATCAATGCCTACAGGAACAGGTGACTGTTGCGCCCCCAAATTATTACATTATGCAGCGACACATCAACTCAAACCTCTAGCAATGGCCGAGTTTTGGTGGGGGACATCTCTAGGAGACAAAATCCAGGGCGAATTTTATGGCGCTTGTGCTGAACGTTGTCAGCCGTTGATGGGGTTTTTGTTGTCGGGTTTAAGACCTAACCCCCCAGCCCCCTTCCCTGCAAGGGAAGGGGGAGTCAAAAGCCCCTCTCCTACAAGGAGAGGGGTTGGGGGTGAGGTAAAGATTATTTATCAGGATGAATGGATAATTGCTGTCAACAAACCGGCTGGACTGTTATCAGTTCCAGGGCGTTATTTAGAAACTCAGGATAGTGTTCTTAGCCGCTTGAGTTATCAGTTCTCTGGAGTGACTGCTGTGCATCGCTTGGATCAAGACACATCTGGTATTCTGTTACTAGCAGGCGATCGCCAAACTCATCATCAATTAAGCCAGCAATTTCAACAACGACAAGTCCATAAGGTTTATGAAGCCATACTCGCTAGTGTTCTCACCCAAGAACAAGGTGTCATAGACTTGCCATTATGGGGAAATCCAGAGAATCGTCCCTATCAACAAGTTGACTGGCAACGTGGTAAACCCAGCATTACCCACTTTCGCATCATAGCTAGAGAGGGGGACTACACCCGTGTAGAATTTGTACCGTTGACCGGACGTACCCATCAACTGAGAGTTCATGCTGCGGATAGGGCAGGATTGGGAGTGGTAATATTAGGCGATCGCTTGTATGGGTGTAGTGCTGGAGTCATGCGTTTACATTTACACGCCAGAGAACTGAGTTTCACCCATCCCCACACAGGAAAAACTCTTCATTTACAGACACAAACACCGTTTTAACAGTTATCAGTAAAGAATGATTTACGCCGTGACTCACATCTTGCATCTAGACCTAGCGATTAGAAATCGCGGACTAACGTAAAACCAAGCCTTTAACCCGCGTAGGCGGGTTTTGTCTGTGTAGCCGCGACTTCTAGTCGCCTGGTGCAAGATATGATGTGATAACCGTTTTAAGAGGGTTTTTTATACAATTGAACAAGTGTTGTCACCTGTGGCTGACTGGGATTACTCAAATTTAATTTATAAAAAGTTCTGAATACCTCTTCATCGTTATCGCCTTTAACTATAACTATATACTTAGCTTCTTGAGAAGCAAGTTTTTCTACTTTTTCAATCTGCTTATCTTGAATAAAGTTCAATAGAGTTAATCTTTGATTAGGTTGCTGATTAGTTCCTAACAAACAAAATACCCGTGTAGAATCAGGAAATCTCAGCACTTGCAAAAAGTATTTTTGATTATTTGCCTTAAAGCTAGAAGTAAAATATACAGTTCCCCGATTTTCTGGAGGAATTTTGCTGATAGTTTCTGGCTTTCTTAGATACAAGCGGCAATTTCTATCAATAATTGGTTCCCCTGCAACAACTGTCGCCATATTGACAGTGACAAAACTTAAACCTGTTAGACTTAAAGCCACTAAATTTGCACGACTAAGCATATATACAAATCCTTAATTAACCCTTTTTTACTTACAACTAAAAACCTGAAAATTGATATATCCTATTCATTCTGATAATTCACAAGCGCTCAGGATGATGTACAACATTTATAATGACAAATTTCTCTGTGTTTTTGTGCCTTTGTGGTAAAGAAGTATATTTAACTACAGAGACACAAAGACACGAAGTTAAGATATGAAATATTTAACTATTGACTGCTACTTTAATTTTCTTACATATATTAACTAATGCCTCATCTAATTCTGATTCACTGAGCTTCTTTAAAGGATTTTTCGGCTCGTGTGCTGCCTGATACTCGGCAATTTCAGTTTCTTCGTAAGAGCTAAAACTTAAAGGTATCCAAATAATTGTCAGTCCTTCTGCTTCAGCCGCATTCAACAAAGGTGGTAATTCATTATCAGCAATAAAATCTGATGCTAAAAAGTTTGGGCTGACCATTAAAACTGCCACTTTTGCTGCTGCTAAAGCATCTTTAATCTCTATACGCCACTTAGCACCAGGTTTGATTTTTGTATCATCCCAGGCTACTAATGTTTGGTTGCGAATCATAGGTTTTAAGTGCGTCTGTAGTTTAGTCAGCCACTCTTGATCTTGATGGCTATAGCTGATAAAAACTTGATTTCTAGTCATAGGTTTAAATGTGCTTTGTATATCTTGATTTGTTGTTAAAACATCGTCAATTAATCTAAGTACATCTACCATCAGAAAGCTTTTTTGGCATTGTATTTGATAATTCTTAACATTCAAAGAATTATGTAACACGTCCAAGGGATAGGCATGAGGTACTTGACTATCCTTACATTCTTCACAGTTACAGGGAACAAGTTCTTTATATTGCAGGCGTTCGTAAGAATTGTGAATTTTTTCTAGTTCATGCCTAATGATTGCTAGCAATTCCTGCTTACGATTTCCGGCAACACGAATTTTAATTTCTCTTTGATGATAATGTTCAATTACTTCTGCACGGCTGTTGTCTTTGTTGAGAACAACACCAGTTTTCCAAACAAGAGTTTGTTGTTCAATAAAACGGTGTGTCTCTACGATGAAGCGGCTTAAAATACCCTTGGGCATAAATTCATAACTGTAGCGCAGAATCAGGTTATCAGAATCATCCCAGTTATATTCAGGTTGATTTGCAGAGAGTAATTGAGGTGCGATATAAGTACCAGGACAACTGGGAATTTCATAGCATAGTTTAAATTTCATCATTAATTGCAACAATTCTGGGAGCATATTGGCATATTTGTTATCACGCCAAATATTTGCTAAATCATTGCGTGTGAATTGACCATTGTTTTGAATAACTTGTGGGTTATCTAATACTTTGTAAACTGCATCTGTTCCCCAAGTTGGTTTGAGAATTACAGTTTTTCTGAGTAAGTCATCATCTTGAAAATGTAAGCATACGCCTAAATCGTGAAGATATCCGCTAAGTTGGAGTTTATCCTCCTGATTAGTAAAACCATGTTTTTGGCAAATATCTAGATATTCTTCCAAACCAATATATTCATGTTTATCAAGCTCTAAAGCTTCTCGTACTTTAATCCAATTTTTAGGTAGTTCTACACCTACATGAGGTAGGTTGCTAATATAATATTTAATTTTGTTCAGGATTTCTTGTAAGCCACGATTTGTCGCAAAGTTTGTAGATAGTGTTTCTTTAAAGTTGGTAAAATTAGCTTTTAAATTTCTCTCATTTATATCTCGTTTACGATCTTGCTTTTCATTTTTGATAATTAATATAGGACTATTATCACTTAGTAATTCTACAACATTCAGCCAATAGTAAAAATCTGTGTCTTCTTTACGAGTATCTGCGACCACAACATAAAGTGAGCGTTTAGTGAGAAAAAACTGGTGAGTAGAGTGGTAAATTTCTTGTCCTCCAAAGTCCCATATATTAATCTGAAATTCCCTATCTTTATCTAGTGGAAATTTCCATTGAATAACATCAATACCCTCGGTAGATTTTTCATCTGCTTGTAGTTGATAATTTGTGTTTTGAATTTTTTGAGCTAGGGTAGTTTTACCTGCACCACCTTCTCCTATGATGAGTAACTTTGCTTCGTAGATGTGATCAGTTTCTTGTTCTAGCTGTTGTCTGTAAAAGTTCAAAATTGCTTTTAACCCATCTTTAAGTATTTCTGGTGGAGGTGATTCAAGCGGATTACTTTTGAGATTGAGCGATTTCAGTTTGGTGAGTTGTCCAATTTCCGGTGGCAGACTGCTCAGTTTATTACTGTTGAGGTCGAGCGATCGCAGGTTGGTGAGTTGTCCAATTTCCGGTGGCAGACTGCTCAGTTTATTACCGTTGAGGTCGAGCGATCGCAGGTTGGTGAGTTGGACAATTTCCGGTGGCAGACTGCTCAGTTTATTACTGTTGAGGTTGAGCGATCGCAGGTTGGTGAGTTGGACAATTTCCGGTGGCAGACTGCTCAGTTTATTACTTCTGAGATTGAGCGATTGCAGGTTGGTGAGTTGGACAATTTCCGGTGGCAGACTGCTCAGTTGATTACTACTGAGGTAGAGCGATTGCAGCTTGGTGAGTTGAACAATTTCCAGTGGCAGACTGCTCAGTGGATTGCTACTGAGGTAGAGCGATTGCAGGTTGGTGAGTTGTCCAAATTCTGGTGGTAGACTGCTCAGTTGATTACTGCTGAGGTAGAGCGATTGCAAGTTGGTGAGTTGTCCAAATTCTGGTGGCAGAGTCCTCAGTTGATTGCTTCTGAGGTCGAGCGATTGCAGGTTGGTGAGTTGTCCAAATTCTGGTGGTAGACTGCTCAGTTGATTACTTCTGAGGTCGAGCGATTGCAGGTTGGTGAGTTGTCCAAATTCTGGTAGCAGACTACTCAGTTGATTGAAACGGAGGTCGAGCGATCGCATCTGACTAAGTTGTCCAATTTCCGGCGGCAACGTTGTTAACTCTTTATTAGAAAGGTCTAACTCTGTCACGTTATCTCTGGCAGCTTGTTCGATAATTTGCAGCAGTTCTTGGTTACTCATGAGCAGGATTATTTGGCGATCGCACCAGTAAAATCAAGTTAATTAATAATTTAACCTGTATAAACAGTTGCATCTGACGTAGTTATACTTCCGAAAGCTAAGTTTTGTGTAAAAAGTGCGATTTTTCAAGCTCAGAACACCATCATTTGACTTCTGAACACGAAAGCTTGAGTTAAAAGTGCGATTCTTCAAGCTCAAAACACCATCATTTGACTTCTGAACACGAAAGTTTGTGTAAAAAGTGCGATTTTTCAAGCTCAGAACACCATCATTTGACTTCCGAAGGTGAAAGTTTGAGTTAAAAGTGCGATTCTTCAACCTCAGAACTCAACGCGAGAAGCTACAAGACGATAGAGCCAAGAACAAAATTCTTGATTAAGGCTGATCTCAACTTTAGATATTTAATTTATGCTGACTAAATGCCCTATTTTCTCTTAAGCTATGTCATTTGATATTTATGATGTTGTGATAGTCGGTGCTGGGCCTGTTGGATTGGCAACTGCTCTTGGCTTACGCAAGCGGGGAATTGAAAATATTTTGGTATTAGATCAAACTCGTGCTTTTCGTCAGGTTGGTCAAGTTTTGGATCTTTTACCTAATGGGTTAAAATCTCTCAAATATATAGATACTGATGCCTATGCAGCAGTGAAAAATGCTGCTTTTGATTTTTTCAATTCTCAACAATTAATTAGTCAAGAAAAAAAGACTCCTCAATGGTCTTTTAAAAACTTGCAAGGAGAAACAATTCGCTCTATTTCTCTGAGTTTTGATGAATGGTTGCAAGATTATGGTGAAGGTCGAGTGTCAATTCCTTGGTATGTTTTGCAAACCACTTTAAGACAGCAACTTCCTGAAGATAGAGTGAAAGCAAATCACCGTTGTATTCATGTTGTCGATGAGCCAGAGAATGAATGTGTCAGGATTGATTGTGTATCTGACACATCGATAGCAGCGAATCCCTATGCCTACTGGAATGAGGAAAAAGGGCAAAATTCCGAAAATGTTTCTCCGCAAACAGTGACAAAATCTTTCCGCGCTAAACTAATTGTTGCCGCAGATGGGATTAATTCTACTATGCGCCGAGTAATTTACCAAGATAGCCCATATCAAGATTTTGCTCAACCAGAATATTCTGGATATGCAGCTATATCTTGTCGGCAAATAGTCGATATTCCTCATGAATTGCAAGTAGAAATTGCTGATAAATTTTTACAAAACTCTCCCATTATTACTATCTGTCATGATGAATCTTCTAAAAACTCTGTGGGTGATGTAGAAGATACCAGAATGATGTTATTCCGTAATGCAAGTGGTGAATATGGATATCTGATACATCTGGCTGTAAGTTTAGCATCACTACAAAATCAGTCGGGAAATTCATTAATTGAAATAGCTTTGCAAGCATTGGAGAAAGCAGGATTTGCTAATGCACTCAAGCAGCTAGTGCATTTATCTCCCCCTCATAATATGCAGCAGCGTCCCTATTACATTCACCGGGTAAATATTGCCGATGATGAATCTCAGCAAATTCAACCTCCTTGGAGTGTAGGTAGAGTTGTCTTAGCCGGTGATGCAGCACATGGAATGCCTCCATTTATGGCACAAGGAGCTAATCAAGGATTGGAAGATGCGATCGCTCTAGTTACAGTAATTGCTAAAATTGCCAAGGAGCATAACTGGGACGACAAACCAGCCATAATAAGAGCCTTCCAGAAATATGAGTCACTGCGTCGTCCATTAATGGCTTATGTACAACAGGCAACCTTAGAACGATATCCCTATTCTTCACATCAAGACTGGCGGCATTATAGTCAACAGGTATACAGACGCGATTTTGACCAAATTCTCGCAGCGTTATTGTGAAATTGCTAGTCATAATTAAGTCAACTCACGTCTTGCATCCAGCCCTAGCGATTAGACATCGCGGCGATACCAACCAAGTCCGTGAAGGCTGACTAACGTAAAATCAAGCTTTTAACTCGCGTAGGCGGGTTTTGTCTGTGTAGCTGCGACTTCTAGTCGCTTGGTGCAACATATGAGTCAACTTCACTCAACACTAATGACCAATGACTATTGACTATTGACTATTGACTATTGACTATTGACTATTGACCAATGACCAATGACCAACTCAGTAGAGTTTTCTGGTTCTAGCTTGGTAGTCTAACAAAGCACCCTGACTAATTACCGTCCGTCCATTACTCCTGTGAGTGGGAATTTGTCCTTTTTGCAGAGCCATATACAGAGAGCTTTGATCCATCCCCAAAAATCGAGCAGCTTGGACAAGCGAAGTACCTTGTCTAGGCATACTCTGATTTCTTCTTCTACGGTGCGATAGAAATTTCAACATATCAAAATGTAAAGAACAACTTAAGAAAACTCAACTTTTCTCACAACAAATCGCAAAATTAACATTAATTCACAATTAAACCAAGCAGAGCTTGTGCTGCATCAGACGAAGGCAGCATCGGTAATTCGATCCAGCTCTAATTAGATTGAGATCGAATCGATTATAACAAATTATGAACAAAGAACAATTTCAGACCCTACTGCAATTTTTCAAAGCATTGGCTGACGAAAGCCGATTGAAGATTTTAGGGATTTTAGCAAATCAGGAGTGCAGCGTCGAAGAATTGGCGGTACTTATGCAACTCAAAGAACCTACTGTTTCTCATCATCTGGCAAAACTGAGAGAACTAAACTTAGTGACAATGCGTCCAGAGGGTAATAGCCGGATATATCAACTAGACAGTGAAGTCTTACAAACTATGAGTAAGGAAATTTTGACTCCAGAGAGAATAGCTTCTTTAGTAGACGATGTAGATACTGAAGCTTGGGAAAGTAAGGTGTTACAAAATTATCTGGAAATAGAACCCGGTACTACAGAAGGAATTCAGCGACTTAAAGAAATTCCGGCCAGCCGTAAAAAACGTTTGGTCATTCTCAAGTGGTTAGCTAGTAAATTTGAGTGGGAAATCAAATATCCCGAACGTGAAGTTAACAACATCCTCAAGCGCTACCATCCAGACTACGCCACACTAAGACGCGAGTTGATTGGTTATCAGTTAATGCAACGAGAGGATGGAGTTTATTGGCGAATATAGAGGTTAGGGGCTAGCCTCTAGCCTTTATTTCCCTAAATAAGCTTCTAAAACTTGGGAATTACTTTGAATTTCTGGTGGTGTACCATCGGCTAGATTCTGTCCTTCAGCTAGTACCCACACGCGATCGCACAAAGACATGATCACGTCCATGTTATGTTCAATAATTAAGAAAGTCATGCCTTCTTGGCGATTCCAAGTAATAATGCGATCGCAAATATCATCAATTAATCTGGGGTTCACGCCGGCGGCTGGTTCATCCAGCAAAATCAACTTGGGGTTCGTCATCAAAGCCCTACCCATTTCTAGCAGCTTGCGTTGTCCACCAGATAAACCACCAGCATATTCATGAGCTTTTTGTGCCAAACCCACAGACTCTAACAAAAACATCGCGCGTTCTTGCAATTGCTTTTCTTCCTTAGCAACTACGTGCGGTTGTAACTGCACCTGCCAAAAATTCTCCCCAGTTTGTTTTTGGGCTGCCAGTAGCATATTTTCTAACACCGACAACCGCGATAAGGTGCGGGCTACCTGAAAAGTCCGCACCATTCCTTGTTGGGCAATTTGATGCGGTTGTAAGTGCTGAATGGGTTCGCCGTCAAAAACGACACGTCCTTTGTCTGGGCGGATGAAATTGGAAAGTAAATTAAATAAAGTAGTTTTACCAGCACCATTGGGGCCAATCAAGCCAGTAATGCTACCTTGAGCAACTTCGATTTTTGCCTCCTTCACAGCTTTGATCCCGCCGAAACTTTTACAAAGTCCGGTAGCTGCTAATAAAGGCACAGGGCATGACTGGTTATTTACCAAGGGTGAGTTCCTCCTTTTTCCCTAAGATACCTTGAGGTCGCCAAATCATCAGCACCATCAAAATTAGACCAATCACCATGATGCGAAATGCACCCAACCTGGCTTCATCAAGGGGGACGATTTTTGGTAAAACTTCGCGGGTAATCGCATCATAGGCAAAATAAATGACTGCGCCTAAAATTGTGCCGATGTTATTCCCAGAACCGCCGAGAATGACCATAATCCAAGAGTCAAAGGTCAGTTGGGGTTGGAAATTATCGGGGTAAATAGCGCTAATTTGCCAAGCGAAGAAAGCACCAGCCACTCCAGCGATCGCACCCCCTAGCATGAGAGATTGAAGTTTATACCAAAAAACATTTTTTCCCATAGCTTTGGGGATTTCTTCATCTTCACGGATAGCTTTGAGGACTCGACCCCAAGGCGATCGCACTAGATATTCCAAGCGCCAGAAGACAAAACCCAGAACTAGCAAAGATACTAGCATCAAACCTGCTTTGGGAATGTAATTGTACAGGGTAATCACACCAGAAATATAAATGGCTGTTGCCAACAATCCTAAAACAATTCCCACTCCCAAACGAGAAACAAACTCTTGCTGGCTACTAGATTTGTGCAGCGTATCAGTCACCCGCGACTTCTGCGCGCGACGAATCCACCCCCACAAAGAGAAAACAGTTACAGCAAATAGCAGCGTCAACAACCCAATCATTAAAAATCGCCAGAATAAATTTGGTTCTGTTGACAAAGGGATGGGATAACTTTGCACACCAAACGCCCCAGACACCCAAGCATCACCCACCGGTAATTCCTGATTATTCACCACCAACCGGATCAGTTCCCCTGTGCCAATCGTCACAATCGCTAGATAATCTTCCCTTAAACGCAAAGTCGCAAACCCAATCACCAACCCCAACAAAGCAGCGACAATTGCCCCCACAATAGCCGATATAAATAAAGGCACACCCTTGAGGCTTAACAACACCGTGGTGTAAGCACCCAAAGTCATAAAAGCAATATGACCAAAGTTAATTAACCCTGTAAAACCCCACTGTAAATTCAGTCCTAAACCAAACAGGGCGAAAACGGCTGTAGAAATTGCGAGAAAAATTAGGTATTCAATCATTGGTCAATAGTCAATAGTCATTAGTCAATAGTCATTAGTCAATAGTCATTAGTCAATAGTCATTAGTCAATAGTCATTAGTCATTAGTCATTAGTCATTAGTCATTAGTCAATAGTCATTAGTCAATAGTCATTAGTCAATAGTCATTAGTCAATAGTCATTAGTTAGCACTCTCCGACTTCCGACTTCCGACTTCCACTCAGCACTCCCTCACTCCCCAAATCAGTTACCAGTTAATAAACGTTCACTGTTCACTGTTTACTGTTCACTGTTCACTGTTTACACCCCTCACTCCCTCACTCCCTCACTCCCTCACTCCCCAATCCCCTATTCCCTGTCACCTGTCACCTATCACCTGTCACCTGTCACCTGTCATCTGTTCCCAATCCCCAATGTAGTCTATCTTGCGTGACTCATCAGAAAAATGGGTTTGAAACCCCGTGCTTCTAGCACGGCTTTACATGATACAATGGGATGAGTATTTAACTCACTCCAATGCAAACTATATCTGTTAAATGCAAGCTTCAAGTACCTGTAGAGTTGCGCTCTGAGATAGACCTTACCTTGCAAGGATTTGCTGACGCTTGTAACCAGATATATGAAACCGCAAAACGCGAGAACTGTTGGAATACGACTAAGCTTCACCACATGGTTTATAAGGCAGTACGTGAAGCAACGGGCTTGAAGGCAAACCATGTGTGCCAAGCAATTCGTCGCGTGATTGGTAACGCTAAGGCAGTTAAACAAGTCCACAAGTTCAGACCAACATCGTTGAATCTGGATATTCGGACTTTTCAATACCTGGAAGAACTGCAAACCGTTGGCGTTACATTGATGTGTGGTCGAGTTAAGTTCAAGTTGAGTATTGGTAACTACCAGTTGGCATTGCTCAAAGGGCAATCCCCAACGGCTGCTACCCTCAACAAGACGAAACAGGGTGACTACTACATCAATATCTGTGTTGATATTCCAACCCAGCCTACGGGCAAAACTCCCAAGGCTAGCACTGAGCGTAGCCGAAGTGTAATCGGGGTTGATTTGGGTAGGCGCGACATCGCCACTACTTCTAGGGGTGAATCGTGGAGTGGTAAACAGATTCAATTGGTTCGTGACCGATACAGTAAGGTCAGGGCGAACGTTCAAAGCAAACGCACTCGCAGTTCTAGGCGACTGATGAGAAGGCTTTCTGGCAGAGAACAACGCTTTCAAAAGTGGTTGAATCACAACATTTCTAAACAGCTTGTTCATGACGCAAAACAGGCAAACGCGACACTGGCTTTTGAAGATTTGACTAATATTAGAGAGTCGCTTAATCAAAAGCCAAGAAGCAAGACTGAACGCCGTAGAACTAATAATTGGGCGTTCTATCAACTGCGTTTGTTCGTCGGGTACAAGGCAAATATTGCTGGCGTTCCAGTGGTATTTGTTCCACCTGCTTATACTAGTCAAACTTGTTCGCGTTGCCATCACGTCCACCCAGTCAAGGGGAAGTCGTATCGCAACGGGAAGGTCTTTAAGTGTGGGCATTGTGGATTTGAGCATGATTCTGATATAAACGCGGCTAATAATATTGCTGCTTTGGGGGCTTGTGTAAGCAGTCCCGAAAGTCCGGGGATGAGCTGTCAATTGCAGGGGCAAATGTCTCTGTTTCCGGTATCTCAAATCTGAGGCTAAAGCCTCGTACCTTTAGGTCGAGGTAAGCTTACCGTTAACCAATGGTAATTTTTGGGAACAATACCATTGTGTTTTGGGCAATGTGAGTAGTGTATGAACTTACTGAGAATCAGAATTCATCATTTAATTGAACAATTGGGTGATGAAGAATTGGAGAGTGTTTGGCTGGATATCCATGCTTTGCACTGTGACTTTTATATGACAAAAGCAATACAACAAGTCAAGCGATCGCAGCAACCGTGGGATATCTTAACCCAAGAAGAAGCAATACGGATGTTGATGTTTGTTTAAAACAGAGTAGTGAGTGCTGAGTAGTGAGTGCTGTTAGCGGAAGCGGGGCGTTTAGCCCGTGCTGAGTGCTGAGTTGTGAGTAGTCATTAATTATTCTCCCCTGCCCCCCCTCCCTGCCTCCCCTGCTCCCCCTGCCTCCCCTGCTCCCCCTGCCTCCCCATCCCCCTTACGGTGACTCTAGTGACTCTGGAAATGCGCTATGCTAGGTCTTTTTTAGTAGACCTGAAAAGTTTAGAGCCTGCTGCCTATCAGCGAGTATATGATTTTGTGTTTTTTGATTTTGCCGAAAAGTGGCCTTTGCATTGTTTGCCGGAATTGAGACGACTGGATGATGAAGGAATTTTTCATCGCTTTACGATAGATAATTATTTAATTGGCATAGAAATTCGCGGTGAGATTGTAAAATTTCTTCGGGTCATACCTATGCCAGATGTTTAGAGTGAGGAATTTTTCAACACTTAAAACTGTATAAGACTGAGCAGGGGTGGCTCTAAGCTTACATTAAACTTGATGTGGAAAGACACTTTACTAGAGATATCCCTATGGATGCAAAGGCACTTTGGCAACGATACCAAGATTGGTTATATTTCCACGAGGGATTAGGACTGTATCTAGATGTAAGTCGGATGCGTTTTGATGATGCCTTCGTGGAGTCGTTGCGACCGAAGTTTGACAAAGCGTTTGCGGATATGGAACAGTTGGAGAAGGGCGCGATCGCTAATCCCGACGAAAACCGCATGGTGGGACATTACTGGCTGCGAAACCCAGATTTAGCACCCACTCCAGAACTTACACAAGAAATAGTCCAAACCCTAGAACAAATCGAAGCCTTTGCGGAAAAAATCCAAACAGGTGCTATTCATCCACCCAAAGCTAACCGCTATACAGATATTATTTCCATTGGCATTGGTGGTTCTGCCCTTGGCCCCCAATTCGTCGCTGAAGCCCTAGCACCAGAATTTCCTCCCCTCAAAATCCACTTTATCGACAATACTGATCCTACTGGCATAGACCGGATTTTAACTCACCTGCGCAATCATCTTGCCAGCACCCTGGTAATCGTCATCTCCAAATCTGGAGGTACACCAGAACCCCGCAATGGCATGATTGAAGTCAAAAAAGCCTACGCTGGACAAAATCTAGATTTTGCTCAATATGCAGTAGCTGTTACTAGTGTTGACAGCAACTTAGACAAAATCGCTAAATCCGAAGGTTGGCTGGCTAGATTCCCCATGTATGATTGGGTGGGTGGACGTACCTCAGAATTGTCTGCTGTCGGCTTGGTTCCCGCCGCATTACAAGGTATTGATGTTCGTGCCATGTTAGATGGTGCAAAAGAAATGGATGACGCTACCCGCATCCCCGATGTCAAGAAAAACCCGGCGGCTTTGTTGGCTTTATCTTGGTATTTTTCTGGCAATGGTAAGGGTGAAAAAGACATGGTTGTCTTACCCTACAAAGATAGCTTGCTGTTGTTTAGTCGTTATTTACAACAGCTGGTGATGGAATCTTTGGGTAAAGAAAAAGATTTAGACGGCAATGTGGTGCATCAAGGTATTGCTGTTTATGGTAACAAGGGTTCAACAGACCAACACGCTTACGTCCAGCAGTTGCGCGAAGGTGTACCGAATTTCTTTGCTACCTTAATTGAAGTTCTCGAAGATCGTCAGGGTATATCCCCAGAAATAGATCCCGGTGTGACTGCAGGGGATTATCTGTCTGGTTTTCTCCAAGGAACTCGCCAAGCCCTTTACGAAAATCAACGCGACTCAATTACAGTGACAATTCCCCAAGCTAATGCTCGCACAGTCGGTGCATTAATTGCTTTATATGAACGCGCTGTTGGGTTATACGCTAGCTTGGTTAACATTAACGCCTACCACCAACCAGGAGTAGAAGCTGGTAAAAAAGCTGCTGCTGTGATTCTGGATTTGCAAACCAAAGTTGTCGGGTTACTGCAAACTGAAAAAACACCCCTGACTCTAGAACAAATTGCTCAAAAATTAGATGCAGTTGATCAAATTGAAGCAATTTATAAGATTCTGCGTCATTTGCACGCCAATCAACGCGGTATCGTCTTCCAGGGAAGTCTAGCAGAACCCGGCAATTTGCAAGTCTCTCTTGGCTGATAGTTGAAGATTAAGGACTGTAGGGTGTATGAGTAGCGTCACCCTACACCAAAATATCCATTGGGTTTTTTAGATCATGTTGGGTGACGCAAAGCCTCCACTCAACCTACATTTCTGGAAATCTCTTAACCCGCGTAGGCGGGTTTTGCCTGTGTAGCTGCGACTTCCAGTCGCCTGCTGCAAAATATGAGTTTCTACAATAATCCAGTTTTCAGGGCAACTAGTCCCAGCAAAATATGACTAAGAGTAACACTATACAGATTTTTGAACCGAATGTAATGATATCCCCAAATAAAACCAATTATTAGCGTCAATAATACAGTTGTTAAATCCCAGTAAATAGCATGGACAAAGCTATACAAAATAGAAGAAATAGCAAGGAAATATTGAGAAAAACCTAACTTTGAGACAAGATGCAATAGATAACCTCTATATAAAAATTCTTGTATAGGTGCAGATATAAAGATAAAAAATAAATAAAAGTACCACTGGAGAGTAGAATTATCAACTCGTGTTCCCTGAAGAAAATAACGCAGTGTAATTAATACAATAAATCCTAATGTTATCGGTAATATATCTCTTAGCGCCGGTAATAGATTGTCATCAGCAAAACCTAGCTCTTGTAAATTTAGATTTTTGACCATAGCAGATAAGATTACTAAAATAAAAACTATTATTAGTAATAAAAATCGATAGCCAAATGGGATAAAACCAACCAGCATTGAAGCAACCGGAAAGATATATAATGCTCCAATAATTAATGTCACTTTAATTTTTTCATATCCTGATGCAGCCATTTTATATTTCTCTGACGTTATGATCAATTAAATAAATGATTAGCAGAAACAAAAAAATAAAAAAGGCAATTGCTCCTAACCAAGTAATAAAGATACTGTTACTACTAATTCCAAACATCTGATCAATGAGAGATATGCCACCCCAAATCCTCATAAGATTGGTAAGCACTACCACAGCAATCACAATCAGACTTAAAGTATGGCGATACTTTGGTATTTTCAGCTGAGTCATCGTCACAATGAGTGTCAGCACTAATAGAGCAAATAGAAATAAGTATAAAAGTCCAGTGAGATTCGTTAATTCTGTTTGTATATTAAATAATAATGTCTTTGTGTTGTGTATATAATACGAATAAAATGGTAACCAAAGTAACAGTCCTGTATCGCAGAGAGTTAAATAAATAATATATTTGTGCTTCTTGAATACTGATGTAGGTTCAAGTAAGTTTTGAATCAGTAAAGCAAATAGCTCTGCTCCACAAAAAAAGATCACGAAGTAACTAAAAGCATAAAACCAACGACTGATAGATAATTGACTCTGCCATAGTTGATATTTTAAGGTAAGTTTTAGAAAACTATTGTAGCTTTGATAGTTTTGCTTCTGGTTATTTTGAAGCTTAACACTAATAATTTTTTGTACAGATTCTTCAATATATTGCTTTTTTATTCTCAGATTACCTGCTGAATCAATTAATTTAGTAACATCCAATAAATCTTGATTAATAGTTTTTATTTCATTTGAGAAGACTTTCTGCTCTTGATTAAATGCCTCACCCAGGTCTTGTGAATGTACAAATACCATTGCATTCGGTTTTAACTCTAACAGCAATGGGGGATCAGCACTTAAATCTAAAGCCAAAGAAATACAACTAAGAACAAATACTACTGCGGTGAAACTCCAAAATATCTTGGCCTTTTGGCGAATTAGGCAAATTGCTCGGTATAGTCCATATAGTGAGATGCCAAGAAATAGAGATGGATAAATGACAATATGTGGATAAAGTTGAGCATAAAGCTTGAAAGTCTGGAAATTTCCAAACTCTAACCAAATGCTGAGTGGTAGTCCTATAACTGCTAATAGCAAGATGGCCAAAAGCAGAAATTCCCATTTTCTATCTAATCGACGCTCAGTAAACATCCCATCCCAGGTGAGCGATCGCGCTTCCGGATTCGCTACAATTACAGGTAGCCAACTTTTACCAGGATGTTTACCATCTTCGTCAAACTCTTGGCGCAAAAACTCACGCGCTGTACGCATGGAAGCAAATAGCGATTTACCTTTGACAAAAGCGGTGAGCAAATGTCTCAATAGCCTCCGAGCCAACAAAGATTCGACAGGCTCACGCATGACGATACAGTAAGGTAAAGATAGAGAAGTTAGTTGATTTGCTAAACCCAAACCATCACAAGAATTAAAAATAGCTAACTGTAACTTATCTCGAATTAGCTTTTCTAATTGAGTTGTGAGATCATCAATAGGAATCCTTTCACCAAGTTTGATTTCAATCCAACCAATTTTACCGTTCTGATCACTGCCACTATGACCAGCAAAGAAAAATATATGCCAACCTTTTGGTTCTTGCAACGCTTTTTCTAAAGCTTCTCGATTTGGTTGGTGCAAAAATTCAATTAGTCCCCCATATTTTTCTAAACTGGCAATTAGACTCTTTTCTTCATCTAAATCTAGTGTTTCATCTCCAAAAACTGCCAGAATTCTCACTCGTGCATCTAACAAAAGTGTTTGTTTTTGCTCTGGACGCTTGAAATTTGTGGCACTAATCGATACTTCCGTATGAGAGTGATTAATAAAAAATCTTTGGAGTACGTCCCATTCTTGCCAAGGTAGCGCTCTTAAATCTCTATTTTCAGTTTGAATAAAAACCTGGATCTCTTCTTTACCTGCATAGTAACTTTCTAGAACTTGCTTAATTTTAGGATCTTGATTGCCATCTTCATTAATCCATCCACTTTCATTCAGCCATTGATTTAATCCAGTCTTAAAATTATTCGCTATTTGCTCAAAGTTAATATTGCTATCATCACTTTCAACATGATTATTTTTGGCTAGAGGTTCTAACTTAATTCGCCTGACAGAAGCATCATGAAGATTAGGTGCAACATATTTTTGCCATTGACGCAATGAATTTATCAGATTTTTAGGTAAAAGAGATAAATAAGAACCAGAACCCAGTTCTTGCAACAGTCCCACATCATCATAAACTGTGAGTGTGACAGGTAAAGCTGCTACAGTGACACGTTCTAATTGGACGCAAGACCCAAATTTCAGGTATATTCTTTTCACCATGACAAACAGCTACCCTGGAAAATCTTCTTGAATAGTTTCATTTCCCAAAGTTAAGCCAACACTAAAGCGATCGCTCAATTCACAAGTAAATCTTTGACCATAAGTAATATCCAGTATATTACTTTGAGCATCCGCAGATTTTTCGAGAATAATTTCGCCAAATTCATCAAAGATGCTGGCTTTTAATCCTACAGGTAAATACCCCTTACCTGCGAGTGGACGAACTTGCAAAAATATTTGAATTTCTGTTGGACTTAATGAACCTATTGTGATTAGCAGTTCTACAGAATTATCCTGAAATTTAATTAGCTTGATACCTGTAGTAGATTGGGTACTTCTGACAGCTGGTTGTAATCCCTTTTGCCAAAGACTATCTAACCAAACCCTGTATAAATCTAATTCCAATGCTGCTGTTGCTGGCTCAGATTCTAGTTGTTCAGCAGACACCATCTTCACATCTAAAACTTTTATATCTAAGAGGTTATTTAATTCGCCAGCTTCAAAAAGAGCTAGAATTTCGTCCAGTTCATCTTGAGGGCCTTCAATAATAAAAGTTTTGCGTTTTGGCATAATGTTATGTCTCTAATATTGGTTTAATGCTCAATGACTCGACTAATTTTGCTGTGGTAGCCTCTATTTTTTAAGAAAGATTGAAGTTCATCAGCACTGATATCACTTTCAACTAACATCAGATTTACTTGTCTTGTCGATGTACAAGTTTGTGCTATTTTATAGCCACTTTTTTCTAAAAATTCAGTAATATTTTTCCAGGGTGGCATACGTTGATTTTCATTTGTCAAATTCATTAATCGCTTAATATATTTGTGTATGCGATTAGACATTTCCGAATTCAAGTTTTTTATCTGCCTTTCTATATCTTTACAAGCAGCTAATTCTTGCATAGTGGGAATTTTATGTTTGTAAAAATAGTAAGCAATCTCTCCTTTGCTATAGCGAGATAGCGAAAGACAGAGGTATTTAATTTCTTTATCAGATAGCTCTTGACTTTGTGGATAATACTCATACTTGAACTGTGTAAGTTGCCACAACAAGCGTTTAACATCTATTCCCGACCTTTTTTGAGCTTCTAAGCACTCTGGACAAAGGCTTGCGTCTGTATTTGGGTGACACATATTAGTATCAGAATATACTTTTTTATTATATTTATTGATATCACTGTCTATTCATCAACCAAAAATCAAGGGTTTCAGTAATTTTGACAATGATATGAATGGTTACATAGTACCAGTATTTTGAAGCGTGTAAGCAAGAAGTGTCAACAGCCCAACTAATAGAGCTTAAATAGCCCAACTTATACTTAATTGTTGTGTAGCGTGTTGAGTCGGTGGAGCTGTAGGGTAGGTCACACTTCATCAGAACTTAATACACGAGTTAAGTAATAGGAGTTGAATATACGGAATTGAATAATTGATAAGTATGTCACGTATTCAAATTAAGACTGATGCGATCGCCTACACCCGACTGTAGATCATTGCTATCTTGATCAGACTGGTGTAGGCTTCATGGATTTTCATCCTTCTGAAAAAATTAAGTGAGAGGTAACAGAATTAATTTTATTAACTCCTGAGATTCAACCATAATCAAAAAAGAATTAGGAATCCAGAACCGAAAGGAGAACCATGCACATCCTATCCCTTAATTATCCCGATGACTTACTCATTACCTCCGGCAAATCACCCCAAGCATTAGAAGCAGAACTTATATTTTTGCTTGCTGTCAAATTATTTGAACTACGCCGACTATCGCTTGGTAAAGCGGCTGCTTTTTGCAACATGAACAAACCTCAATTCATGTACGAACTAGGGCGTTTGCAAATCCCTGTTATCAACCTAGATGATGACCAAATAGCCGACGAATTGCGTGATGATTAACTCTGTCATCGTTGCCGATAGTAGCCCTCTCATCTCGTTGTCAATTATCGCGCAACTAGAACTTCTACCCCAACTGTATCAACGAATATTAATTCCTCCAGCCGTATGGGACGAAGTAACAGTCCAAGGTGCAGGTTTACCAGGTTCACAAGCCATCAGTCAATTATCTTGGCTGGAAATTCAAACGCCTGAAGCCCTCATATTAGAGCCATTATCAATCCTAGTTGATCGTGGAGAAGCTGAAGCTATTGCTTTAGCTCAGTCCATTCCAGATAGTACAGTACTTTTGGATGATGCTCAAGCACGACGAGTTGCAGAACGTTTAGGAATTCGCCGGATTGGAACTCTGGGCGTTTTACGTCGGGCGAAAAAAACAGGTTTGATTCTTGAGGTTAAAGCATACATTGAGCAGTTACGTACTAATGGAATTTATATCCGATCTAGCCTCATTGATGCAGTGCTACGAGATGTCGGGGAAATAGACTAATCAGAGCTTCTATATCCCACACTTTTAATTGTGCGATCGCTATTTTAATAATTTGGCAGGAAAGTGCAAAGTACCGCTTGCACAAAAACTCTAATATACCTTTGTTGTGCAAAATTGGTTTCGCTCTAAATAACTAGCATAGAGAGAAGTATGTCATACATTCAACGAATTGCTACCCCTGTCGATAAATGTGCGATCGCTCTTTTGTGGAAAGCATTTATTGAAGTGCGATCGCCACTTTCACATTTTGGCACAAAGTGCAAACCACTGATCGCAGACAAATTCTAGTATACGTTTGTTCTTCAAAACTGGTTTTGCCACACAGGCGATCGCTCTTTGATGGAAAAGCTTTAAACCCAAATCACTAGCATGGAGAGAAGTATGTTATACATTCAACGAATTGCTACCCCAGAAGATAAATGTGCGATCGCTTCTTTGTGGAAAGCATTTATTGAAGTGCGATCGCTATTGCAGTTGGGCTGATATAAATCTCAAAAATTTTTCTTCATTCAATCAAATACTAGGAGTAAAACTAACATGGGTTTTTTTAGCGATTTCTTTGATGATGTTCTAGGGATAGACCCTAACGGCGGCGGAATTTACAGTTTATTTGATGATGTTCTGGGTATCGATCCAAATGGTGGTGGAGTTTTTACTTTTTTAAAAGATTTAGGTGTTGAAGCTGATCCTCAAGATTTTTATGATGCCTTAAATCAAGCAATATCCGATGGTTTAAAATTTATCATCGTCTATGTAACTGATATACCAATTAATGTTGACATAAAGTTGTTTAAGAATCCAAATCTATTTTTGGGTAATGATTTAATTAATGGTGGCCCAGCTAATGAGATATTTTACAGTAGGGGAGGAAATGACACTATTTCTGGTTTTGGCGGAAATGATGGAATTAATGGTGGTGATGGTGTTGACACTGCTGTTTACAGAGGAAATCGTGCTGAGTACCACATTGTTTTCTACTCCAACAATTTTACTCATGTCAGTGACTCTATTAACAGAGATGGTACGGATACTCTGTCTAACATAGAAAATGTTCGATTTGCAGATGGAACTTTTTCTTTAGCACAAATCAGAGAAATGGGCGCTCGTTTCTCTGGTCTTGATGGAGATGATGTTGTAACTGGCGGGGCTGGTAGTGACTTCTACATCGGTGGTAATGCTGGTAATGACAAGCTCTTTGGGCTTGGGGGTAACGATAACCTTTTCGGACAAGATGGTAATGACACCCTTAATGGTGGTTTAGGTAATGACACCCTTGATGGTGGAGATGGCAACGATACCGTTATTCTGACTGGTAAATCGATTGAATATAAATTTGATTTCAGTATATCAGGAAGTCTAACAATCACCGACACCAAAACCAATCGAGATGGTCAAGATACTTTGATTGGCTCTGAATTTATCCAATTCTCAGATCGTAATTACCGTATTTCAGAACTTAAAGACTTTGAGCAATTCTATCGTCTAATTAACAAAGATGTAGATAACGAAGTCAAAGTAGGATTAATTAACTCAGGGCTTCAACACTACGAATTATACGGCAAAAATGAAGGTAGATTAACAGCAAATGACTTTAATGAGCAATTCTATCGTCTGATTAATCAAGATGTCGATGCAGCAATCAAAGCTGGTACAATTCCTTCTGGAATTTTCCACTATATTAATTGGGGATATGGAGAGAAACGAGCAACTAATTTTCAGTTCGATCAAGCCTTTTATCGTCTAGTTAACTCAGATGTAGATAATGCTATCAAAGCAGGAATACAGCCTTCTGCTCTACACCACTACATCAACCATGGCTATTGGGAAGGACGAGTCACAAACCTCAATTTCGACGAACAATATTACCGCAGTAATAACTTAGATGTTGACCGAGATATCAAAGCGGGAATTTTATCATCAGCTATCTATCACTACATTAATTGGGGCTATCGAGAAGGACGAGTTGCTAAATTTAATGCTGTCAATAGCAATGCACCTCTTCGGGGTACTTCTAATTCCGATATCCTGCAAGTATCTCATGGTAATAATTTTCTAGACGGTGGAATTGGTAACGACACTCTAGTTGGGGGTGACGGTAATGACATCATGGTTGGTAGTTTAGGTAACGATACGCTTTATGGAGGTAATGGTAACGATATTGCCATATTCAAAGGCAATCTATTTGATTATTCAATAGTTTTTTTCCAAGACGGTTTTCATGTTAGCGATAGCATTCAAGGACGTGACGACACTGATTTCTTAAAATATGATATTGAAGCAGTACGCTTTGCTGATGGAGAATATTCCCTGCGCTGGCTCCAATCATTTGATAGTGTCTATCGTCAGATGTACCCAGAAATTGACTGGAGTAAATACAAGTCAGCCTTTGAATATCACTTATTTAAAGGCAAGAATGAAGCAAGATTAACCCTAAAAGATTTCAATGAATCCTTATATCGTATGATTCATACAGGAGTTGATCAAGCTTTGCGAGAAGGAACTATTCCCGATGCAATTCATCATCTTGTAAATCACGGTTTGAGTGAAGGTAGAGCTAGTAATTTCACTTTTGATGAAGCTGCTTACCGTGCGCGTTATCTTGATATAGACGCAGAAATCAAGCAAGGAAAAATACCATCTGCTCTCTATCATTACATCATTTGGGGATATCGTGAAGGTAGAATGGCTACCTTTGTGGTTAACAAAAATGGCAAGCTATTTGGCGGTAATGGTAATGATGAAATCAAAGGGAGTCAAGGTAATGATACTCTCTTGGGTGCAGAAGGTAATGACATTATCTTTAGCTTTAATGGAAACGATTTCTTAGACGGTGGTATTGGTAATGACACCATGATTGGTGGATTAGGCAACGATACATACGTTGTTGACAGTACAGGTGATGTTGTGACTGAAACCTCTACCTTAGCTACTGAAATTGATACAGTTCAATCCTCTGTCAGCTACACTTTAGGCGCAAACCTAGAAAAATTAATCCTCACAGGTAGTGCTGCTATCAATGGTACAGGCAACAGCCTAAATAACACTATTACGGGCAATACTGCTAACAATATCCTCAATGGTGGTGCTGGTAACGACACGATGATTGGTGGATTAGGCAACGATATATACATTGTTGACGCTACTGGTGATGTAGTGACAGAATCATCAACTCTAGCTACTGAAATTGATACCGTCCAGTCCTCTGTTAGCTACACTTTGAGCGCAAACTTAGAAAAATTGGTTCTCACAGGTAGTGCTGCTATCAACGGTACAGGAAACAGCATCAGTAACGCTATTACAGGTAATGCTGCTAACAATACTCTTAATGGTGCGGCTGGTAATGACATTCTTTCTGGACGAGCTGGAGCAGATATTCTCACTGGAGGACTAGGTGCAGATCGCTTTGTCTACCCTGATTTTAAAGATTCTCTCTTAGCTGCACCCGATCGCATTACCGATTTTAATCCATCTGGAGGCGATCGCATTGTCGTCAATACCCCAACTTCACTGCCCACCGCACTCTTCAATGCTGGTATTTTCTCAACCGCTAGCTATTCTACATTGAATGCTGCGGCGATAGCTGCTTATGCAGATGTCAATCCCAATTTGACTGGAACCCAAGCATTAGCAGTTAAACAAGCTGTATTCTTCGGTTGGAATGGAGGGACTTACCTATCAGTCAACGATAGTACTGCGGCATTTAATGCTACCACTGACCTCTTAATTAATGTCACAGGTATGACTGGTACGCTAGCTACTGGTGCGTTAACTCCAAACAACTACTTTGCTTTATGACATCTCAGTAGTCAATAAAGAGATTAGCTTTCTGGTACGCTATGCTTGGTGTATTGTGAGGATTGGTTTCTTGCAGACAAAAAAACAGTCAGATACAGCAATATTTCTCTGCCAATTGCTCTCAAATCTATATCAGCCCATTCAAATATTTCGTTACGACCAAACGTTAAAAACGCTTTACATTCAAGCTGGTAGAGCAGATGAAATTGCAGTCATAATTAATCAAGATGGGAATTGGAACTTCGTATTATGATGCAAAACCTTAGCCACATGACCAATACTGAGCTAAAACGTTTTCTCTCAGAAAACCGTAACAATGAAGAAGCATTTCGTGCAGCGTTAGAAGTTTTGATGAGTCGTCGCGATCCCGCGACACAGCAACCTTACCCATTTGATTTAGAAAATCCTGAAACTCAAGTAGAAGCTCTGTTAAGAGAGAAACTTGGTCAGTCTGAGTAGTTATTCACCAGATGCTTGTGCGACGATGCTCCGCCCCAAGCCCTACAAAAATTACCAAGTAGCGATAGTTCAGTATGGCCAAAGATATTTTTCATAACGCCGTTAAAACTGCGCTGCAAAAGGACGGTTGGACGATCACCCATGATCCTTACCAATTGCGCTACGGTCTTGTCGATGTCTATATTGACCTAGCCGCAGAATCGGCGATCGCAGCAGAGAAAGAAGGACGTAAAATAGCAGTAGAAGTAAAAAGCTTTGCTGGTGGCTCGACGATTTCTGAGTTTCATACAGCGTTAGGTCAGTTTCTCAATTACCAAGCTGCCTTAGACGTTTCCGATGAGCCAGAACGTATCCTCTATCTCGCTGTACCCAGAGATACTTATCAAACCTTTCTCCGCTTTGAACCAGCTAAAACAGTCATTGAAAAATATAAGGTGAGATTAATTAATTATCATCCTGTTCTGGAGGTCATAGAACAATGGATCGAATAGCAGAATATCGGCGAATTGTCTGTGATTTTTTACAAGAATTTACTATTTACGATGTGCAAGCGCAGTTGATTTTTGATCCAGTGCGCGATCGCTATTTAGTTATGCACAACGAATGGCGCAATGAATCCCGCATTTACGGATGTGCGATGCAGCTAGATATTATCGAGGGGAAGATTTGGATTCAGCATAACAGCACTGAGATTTTTATAGATCGAGAACTAATTCAGCGTGGGGTTGATCACAAAGACATTATTCTAGGTTTTCGTTCTCCCAGTGTTCGTAAGCTTCTGGCTGAGAAGAATTAAAAATAAAAATCCCTCAATTACCCCAGTTCTCTGCCTACAGAACTCTTTCATGCTGGGAGCGTCGTGATCCAGCGACACAACAATCTTACTCATTTGATTTAGAAAATCTTGAAACTCAAGTGTAAGCTCTATTGAGAGAGAAACTTGGTCAGTCTGAATGATCAGGTATTCATGGTAAAATTCTCTAAGTTTAGAAAAAAATCAAATAATTGTCGATAAAAGACAGGATTAAAACTATGAAATTATTTAAATTATTTCCAGCAGTCGGTATTACAATAACTTTAGCAGCTTATTCTATCGTTAGTAACTTACAAATAACGCAAGTATTGGCGCAGGGAATTCGAGGAAATTACTCATTTAGTTCTTATAATTTTCCAGATCGCTATATTCGTCATCGAAACTACTTAGGATATATCGAACCTGTCAATGATGAATTAGGAAGAAAAGATGCTACTTTTCGTCTTAGAAATGGATTAGCAAATTCAAAATGTACATCATTTGAATCAATAAATTTTCCAGGACATTTTTTAAGACATCAAGATTTCAGGCTGAAGTTGGCTAGAAATGATGGTAGTAGGCTATTTCAACAAGATGCTACTTTCTGTCAAAGAGCAGGAGTTGCAGGTACAGGAACGTCTTTTGAATCCTATAATTTTCCCGCACACTATATCAGACACAAAAATTTTGAACTTTGGATTGATCCTGCCGATGGTAGTGATCTTTTCAGAAAAGATGCTACTTTTATTCCTCAATCGGCTCTTTACTAAGTGTTTTGATAGCGTTACTTAAAAGCTCATTCAACTTGTCTTCAGTTAAACCACATTCTTGAGCTTTACGTCCGATACTTTCTCTAAATTGTTGAAATTCTTGAATATTAAGACGAGTTATGCGTTGATAATCTTCAATGGACATAATAACCGCAACATCACGATTTTGTTGACGGATAGTTACAGGTTCACGTTGCGCTTGATCAATGACTGCGGCAAAAGCTTGACTAGCTTCCGTGTCTGAAACAAATTACATAATCTCACCTTATTTGTTTTTATTATAGACAAATTTTCCATCACATTTTCCCTTAATTCAATATCCACACTGACTTTAATGGCGATCGCATTGTTCTCAACGATAGTATAGCGGCATTTAATGCTACCAGCGACCTGTTGATTAACGTGACAGGTATGACTGACACAATAGCTACTGGTAGGTCACCCACAATCCTTATTGAATGCGGCGGCGATTCTCTTTCAGAGAGGCTACGCCAACGCTGCCTATATTGAGAAATATAGGATTTCTGTATGGTTTTGTCTAATTTTCTTTAAACTATCGTTTAATTTCGGAAGCGAGAGTGTATTATTAATTCGTTAATTATAGCGGTTCCTAGTCAGATGACGTACAGTCTAGTATCTAATTTCCAGCCTCAAAAAAATATAACTAACTAAAGCGAGAAAATCTATACTCAAAAATTTTAATCTATTTTTACTAATAAAACATACAAACAAAGCAATTTTTTAGGAAGTGATATTTATGATACCTACTCTCATTGTTGCTTGGATCGTATTTATAATAGTTTGGAAAGTATTAAAAGCCACTATTAGCAATGCCTTAACGCTTGCGGCAATTCTTGTGTTACTCAACATCGGTTTTGGTATCACACCACAAGATATCTGGCATCAAATCATGAAATATGCTCAAACTTTATCACAAGTACAGATTGGTAAGTAAAAGATAGTCTCTGACTTGCCTAATTAGCTAGTTGTAGGGTGGTAAAGCTAAAATGTTACGAAAAAATTGCCAGTTGGGAAGCCACTGGGTTGCTTTGGTTTCTAATATTGTAGCAAGTGACTATAATCTTTAACGGTAATTTAGTAAGATTACTAATTATTGCCGTTCTTGTGGCTACTGCCGATGAGATTTCGACTGAAGAGACTGTCAAAGAAACGACCACAGCGAGTTCACATCAAAATTCAAGATGGACAATTTGAGATTATTGGCATGGGTGCATGGTACTCCTATTGGCGCGATCCTTATCATCTGCTGCTAAAAATTCCTTGGACTGGCTTCGTATTTCTGATTTGTCTTTTTTACATAGCGATTAACCTCCTATTTGCCCTAGCTTACTCACTAGGGGGAGATTGTATCGCCAATGCTCGCCCAGGATCTTTTGCTGATTTATTCTTTTTTAGCGTGCAGACACTCGCATCCATTGGCTATGGAGCGATGTACCCGAAGACAGTTTACGCTAACATCATTGTCACCATCGAAGCCATGATTGGTTTGATGGGAATTGCCGTCATGACAGGATTGGCGTTTGCTCGCTTCTCCCGACCAACTGCGCGTGTTACATTTAGCCGTGTTGCGGTGATTACACCCTATGAAGGTGTACCCACTCTCATGTTTCGCACAGCTAATCGTCGGCGCAATTTAATTTTAGAAGCACATATGCGGGTGTATTTGATGCGTGATGAAATTACCGCCGAAGGTCAATTTATCCGCCGCTTTCACGATCTTAGATTGTTAAGAAATCAAACACCTAGTTTTACATTAAGTTGGCTAGCAATGCACCCTATTGATGAGTTGAGTCCCCTGTATGGCATGACAGCAGAATCACTATCTCAGACAAACACCAATATTGTCATTTCTATTAGTGGCATCGATGAAACGGTAGCACAAGTAGTTCATGCTCGTCACAGTTATACACCTAGGAATATTTTATGGAATAGTCGATTTGTGGATATTTTTCACCACACTGATGATGGGCATCGTTACATTGACTATAAATATTTTCACGATGTTTTACCGATAGATTAGGGGTGTGGGGCTGTAAGGGATAAGGAGAAAATTATTTATGAGTTTTTCTCCTCATCGTCCTACTTCTTTATTGACCCAATAAAGATAGTATCTCTCGCTATCTACCCAAGCCTTTTTAAAGTTTTTTATTGGATTAATATTTAAATCGCTGCGGTTGAATTTTAGTTCTTTATTCAAGATTAGCAAAATTTTATTTGGTTCTTCTTGAGTTTTTAAAAGGAAACTAATTTGTCTTAATATTTCTGCTTGTGTAACACGCTGACGACCTTTTCTAAAAATTGTATAACTTCCCATTCGTTGCACTTCAGGATAATAAAACTGGCGCTTTAAATAACCAGATAAAGAAGCCATATTAGCATCTCGACTAGCCACAATAAATTCATTCTCTAGATGGGATTTTTGCAAGTAATGAGATGTTTCTCGTCCTGCCGAGAAGGGAATGAATAAATCTTTAGTAAAATTTGTGATTCCTCCTACAAGATGAGTGTAAAGAATAACCATAAATACCAAGGGATACCATCTTTGAGCAAATTTTAATAGATGATTCTGAATAGAAAGTCTATCTATTAAAAATGGGGAATCTTGATAATATTTCTCTAGCCACAGAGCTACTATCAAAACTAAATAGAAATGCCCAAAATGCCGTGATACACCAGTAAATCTTAAATAGGTGAATGCAAATATTAGAGAAGTACCTAGTATGTAAAAAAATAAAATTAATGGTTTCTTACATAATTTGATCGCAGTTAAAGTTATAATAAAGATGGCAATCAAAGCGCAAATAATTAAATCCAGCCATCTTTTATGTGATGGTACTATTAATAAATAACCACCAAATACTCTCCCTAAGCTTCTAAAAAGATGATGTAAGTCTAATTTGATTGACCATCCATCACTTAATCCACCATTGAGATAACTGTCTATTGGTGGAGTCATGATATAAATAGCCAGAAAGAAAGAAAATACAATAATTAAAATGCTTAACAATAAATCAAATTTTTGGCTTTGACTAAAATATTGTTGTCGATGTTCACTATCAAAAATAAATTCGACTGCCAAAGTTGTTAATAAACAAGTTGCTATAAATAAAGCATACAAATTACTGTTAGCTAATAATCCTAGCAATAGTGATAAATATACATAATTTTTTTTTCTAGACGAGAATATTGTACAAAAACTAAAGAGAAATAGTAAACTAAATGCGTAGTTCCTAGAAATTACCAGATATTCATAAAAAGGTAGAAACCCAAAAGCAAAAACAAATTTTTGTTTATGACTGAAAGGACTGTATAGGCAAAACATAGCAACTGAAGCGATAGCAATAGCTAAATGGAACAGTTGCATGATTACTGGATTATCAATAATTCTTCTGAGGAAGGCTAAAGAAAAATACCAGAGAATTGGATGACCTTCATAACGAATGTTGCCAATTAAATCTGTGAAAGATTGACTATCTCTAACAATTAACCAGGGATTTAATTCATCTCGCCACATGGCATGATTGAGAATACCTATTAAACCAAGAATAGAAAAAATAATGATAATCAACCAAGGAGAATTAACCAATGATGTGGGAAGGCGATCGCTAAGTTTTTTGGCTAACATTGATAGTCCAGTTTTGGGAAAAGTGATATGGCATAATACATCTCATTCAGGTCAAAAATTAACATACTGTCACAAGACTTATACTAATTTGTAGTTCGTAATTCCCTTGACATTAACATTAATGTCAAGGTTTAGCCTGGGAGTAGTTGTATATATGTCAATCTCATGCTCTACTCACAACGTTTTAGCCAATTTACCAAAGAACACGCCGATACTCTAGCAGCACTGCTTTGTGGAGTGTTACTGTTTTTTGGTTGGTTCGCTTTACATCTTGGTTGGTTAGGATGGGCGTTGCTACTTTTACCTGCGGCTTATGTCATTGGTGGCTATGAAAGCGCGCGTGAGGGGTTGACGACGCTAATTAAGGAAAAAGAACTGGATGTAGATTTGTTGATGATTGTGGCGGCTGTGGGTGCAGCCGGGTTGGGGTTGTGGCGTAGGGAGTACCATTTAATTGTTGATGGGGCAATTTTGATTCTCATCTTTGCCATCAGTGGCGCTTTAGAAGGTTACGCGATGCAGCGTACTGAGAAAAGTATCCGCAGTTTGATGAGTTTAACGCCGGATACAGCCAGAATGTTACATCAAGGGACGGAAGCAACTATTCCTATTAGCCAGTTACGAGTGGGAGATGAGATTGTTGTTAAACCAGGTGAGATGATTCCGACTGATGGCGTAATTGTGTCTGGTTATAGTACTCTCAATCAAGCGGCAATTACAGGTGAGTCGTTACCTGTAGAAAAAACAGTAGGAGAAGAAGTTTTTGCTGGCACACTTAATGGCTATGGGGCGCTGAAATTACGAGTACATAAACCAGCTGCTAGCAGTTTGATTCAACGTGTCATTCGTTTGGTAGAACAAGCACAAACTCAAGCACCACCTTCTCAACAATTTATTGAACGGTTTGAGAGGGGATATGCAATGGTAATTGTGATTGCTGGGTTATTGCTGGCAACTTTACCACCTTTTATTTGGGGTTGGGATTGGGAAACTACAATTTACCGCGCCTTAACTTTTTTGGTGGTGGCTTCTCCTTGTGCGCTGATGGCAGCAATTATGCCAACATTATTATCGGGTATTGCCAATGGAGCAAGACAGGGGATTTTATTTAAAAATGGCGCGCAGTTAGAGAAGATTGGTAAAGTGAGAGCGATCGCCTTCGATAAAACTGGTACTCTCACCACAGGACAACTACAAGTCTCACAAGTTATGTCCGCTAGTAAATACACACAAGCAGATGTATTAAAAACCGCAGCTACTTTAGAATCTTGTTCCGAGCATCCTATCGCTCAAGCTATTGTCCAGGCGGCTAGTGATTTAAACTGGGTACGTGCGGTTGAGGTGCAAGCGATACCAGGACAGGGAATTATGGGTATTGCTGATGGGCAGAAAATAATTGTGGGAAATGCTGCTTTTATGCAAGAGTATGTGACTCAATTACCAGAGGAATTACAAACAGCAGCTGAATCTCTGGAACATGAAGGGAAAACTGTTATCTGGGTAGCACAGAGTCGGCAAATTGGATATGAGGTAGCGGGTGCGATCGCTGTTGCAGATATGATTAGACCAGAAGCATCTGCAACAATCGCCAAATTGCGGCAGTTAGGGATAGAACAAATTGTCATGATTACGGGAGATAATCAACGAACAGCCCAAAATGTCGCCCAAACAGTGGGAATTACTCAAGTATTTGCCGAACTCCTACCGGAAGATAAGTTAGATGTGATTCGCAGTTTGCAGAAAAAGTATCACACAGTAGCAATGGTAGGCGATGGGATTAATGATGCACCAGCTTTAGCACAAGCCAGTGTGGGTATTGCGATGGGAGTCGCAGGTAGTGACGTAGCTCTAGAAACAGCAGATATTGTCTTGATGGCAGATAGATTAGAGAAAATTGCTGTAGCTATGCAACTAGGTAGGCGATCGCACAATATAATCAAACAAAATATAGCGATCGCTTTGGGATTTATTGCCATCTTATTAATTGCCAACTTTTTCGGTAACATCAACCTCCCTATCGGCGTAATTGGCCATGAAGGTTCGACAGTCTTAGTTACTCTCAGTGGTTTACGATTATTGAGGTAAAATACCTATATTAAACTTGGTTTTATATCATGCCTATTCAAATCAACGCCTGAATTAGTCAGAAAGTTTGAGACTCAATGATATCCATCATCTACTCAGAGAAATTCCTTCAACATGAAACAGGGTATATGCACCCTGAGCAACCAGAACGACTGACCACAATTGTGGATAGCTTAAGGACTTCAACAATAGCAGACCAAATTCAATGGTTAAATCCTTCTACTTCTAGAAATGCGATCGCCGAGATTGAACGAGTCCATTGTAGCAAATACATTGAGTTAGTTCGCGCCTATTCTACTAGAGGTTGGGGTTGTTTTGAATCAACACAGATTTCTCCCCAAAGCTTTGAGGTTGCTTGCCTGGCTGTGAATGCTTGGTTAGATGGGGTTGATAATATTTGGCAGCTTGGAAGACCGTGCTTTGTTTTGGCAAGACCCCCAGGACATCATGCACTTAAAGATCAAGGAATGGGATTTTGTATTTTCTGTAATCCTGCGATATCTGCCCTTTACGCTTTGGCAATGGGACAAATCAAACGAGTGGGAATTCTTGACTGGGATGTGCATCACGGTAATGGAACCCAAGCAGCTGTAGAAAATGAACCCAACATTGCTTTTTGTTCAATTCATCAATCACCAGGATATCCACACACAGGAACGTCCGACGAACATGGCAAATTTAACAATTTATTGAATCTTCCGATTGCTCCAGGTAGTTCAATACAAGACTACTGCAAGTTGTTTGAGCAGAAGGTTATACCTTTTTTCCAAAATTTTTACCCAGATATTTTGATTGTAAGTGCAGGATACGATGCTAACCAAGCTGATTTACTTTCTAAGATCAATTTACAGCCCCACGATTACGCCATACTAACTGATTATTGCCTCAAGATTACACCGAGAATTCTTTTCGGTTTAGAAGGTGGTTATGAATTAGAAAGCCTTTCTCTATCTATACTCGAGACAGTCAAACAGTGTTTAAACCATTAGATTTTTCCCTAGTGGAGTATGTCACAAGCCTGCTTAAATCAGCAAGCAGGATGATCTGATTAAATTAAACAGCAGCAATTGCACAAACCTGTAACCCAACAGGTGTGTGAATAATCACAGATTCTACACCAAAAACTTGGGCTATATTATCAGGTGTGAGAACTTGGATTGGTGTCCCTACTTGCCAAAGTTGACCTTGTTTTAATAAAGCAATCCGAGAACTGTAACGTGCTGCCAAATTCAATTCATGTAAAACTGTGATAATTGTGATCTCTTGCTGTTCGTTGAGATTTTTGAGTAATTCTAAAAGTTGTAATTGATAATTAATATCTAAATATGTTGTAGGTTCATCTAATAATAATACCTTGGGTTCTTGGGCTAGAGCCAAAGCTAAAAAAGCTCGTTGTCTTTCACCACCTGAGAGATTTTCAACTAGGCGATCGCTGAATTTTTCAAGCTGGGTTTTTTGTATTGCCTCCTCAACTTTGTGCCAATCTTCGGGGGTTAATTCCCATTGCCACCAAGGTTGATGAGGTGTACGTCCTAAACTGACTAATTGTCGCACTGTTAAGCCTACGGGTACTGTTTGTTGTTGGGGTAACAATGCTAGTTTCTGCGCTACTAAATGTGCTGGTTGTGAGTGAATAGCTTTACCATCTAGTAATACTTTTCCTTGCTGTGGTGCAAGAATACGACTGAGTAATTTGAGTAATGTAGATTTACCCGAACCATTCGCACCAACTAAACTTAACCATTCTCCTGTTTGTAGAGTGAGGTTAATATCTTGAATGATGGGAATTGTGGTGTAGCCACCAGTGAGATGTTGTAATTCTAGAGGCATTTGATCAATTCAAAATTCAAAATTCAAAATTTGATTATGCAAAGACGTGGCGATGCAGTGTCTCTATTTATTCAATCCTGAAGAACGGCGATATAGTAACCAGATAAATAATGGTGAACCTAGTAAGGCGGTGACAGAACCTACAGGGAGTTCGACTGTGCCTAGTCTGGAAAGTAAATCTGCAAAAACCAGTAACCATGCACCGGCTAGGGCTGATAATGGTAGCACAAAGCGGTGATCTGTACCGACAATTAGGCGGACACCGTGAGGTACAACTAGACCAACAAACCCGATTAAACCACTGATGCTGACTGCACCTGCGGCTAATAGAGTAGCCACACCACCAATTAAAAGACGCGATCGCGTTAATGATACACCCAAACCCACAGCTAAATCATCACCCAAAGCCAGCACGTTGACTGACCTAGCTAGTAACCATCCTGCCAACAATGCAACCATAATGTAAGGGCCAGCCGTGTAAATTTCTTGCCAACCCCTACCATTTAAGCTACCCACCAACCAACTGAGGGCAATTTGAATTTGTCCATCTTCAGCCAAGAGCAACAATGTGCTTTGCACTGCGCCTAATAATGAACTAACTGCTACTCCCCCTAAAATCAATCTCTCAACGGAAATACCAGAACCCGCACGACCAAGTAAAATCACAATAGCTGAAGTCAAAATTCCCCCTATCCATGCCGCCAGAGGAATGGCGATAGGTAAGACTTGTAAGACAATCATCACAATGACTATTAGTCCTGCACCGGCGGAAATGCCCAAAATAAAGGGATCAGCCAAACTGTTGCGTAACATCCCCTGTAATAGCGCTCCTGACATTCCCAAAGCTGCACCAACGATGAGCGCTGCCGTAATGCGTGGGAGACGCAAATCCCAAATAATTGTTTGTTTAATGGGATCACCTTGACGAAGCAGTGCTTGCCACAATTCACTGGTAGTTAAGGGTACAGCTCCTTGGGAGAGAGAAAGTACTAAAGTTATAGCTAGTACTGTGATCAGGAGTAAGATAGCCCAGGATATGCGATTTTGCGTAAAAATGCTGGGGAATTTCCTAGTCAAATCACTTTGCATCATGAGATTTAGATATTTTACAGCGATCGCCTACGCCATCGCATTTTTAATGGGTAAATAGAGCGAACGCTATCAAGTGGACGGAGATCGAAAGGTAACTTAATCGTAAAAGTGCTACCTTTACCAAATTCACTTTGCACATCTATCCTACCGTGATGTGCCAAAACAATTGCTTGGGCGATCGCTAGTCCTAATCCTGAACCGCCTGTCTTACGAGAGCGATCGCTATTTACTCGATAGAAGCGGTCAAAAATTCGAGTCAAATCCTGCTGCGGAATTCCTATGCCCGTATCTTGAACCTGAATTACAGCATAATGGTCACTGCGATCTAAGTCAACAGTTATCTTTCCTCCTTTTGGCGTGTATTGAATTGCATTGATAATTAAGTTAGAAAACAAGCGATAAAGCTGATCTACATTCCCAATCACATTCAAAGAAGTTGACACCCAGACTGAAGATGTCAATGTTACACCAGATGCGATCGCCAATGCGGCAAATTCCTCTACTAAGTCATTCACAATATCATCTAAGCAGCAAATGTCTCGTGTGATTGGTGCTGGTTGACGATCTAAGCGAGTTAGTAGTAATAAATCTGTAACCAGAGTTGTGAGTCGCTGATTTTGACGCTGTAGAGTTTGCAGAATGTCCCGCGCCTCTATTTCATCTATTTGGGGCATCAAAAGAGCTGATTCTACTGTCGCTTGGGTTGCTGCTAGCGGTGTTCTTAACTCGTGTGCAGCATCGGCTGTAAATTGTTGAATCTGTCTATATGAGCGATAAATTGGCTGTATTGCTAATCCTGCTAACCACCAACTAGCAACACCAACCAAAACCATGATTAGAGGTAATCCTAATCCTAAAGTCAGTTTCACAGCCACAAGATAACTATTGAAATCTGCCAGACTCCGGCCTACTTGAATGTAACCCCAATCACGATTGTCTTGGGTGTGTAGAACAAAAGAAATTTGGTGGTATGAATGTCCTTTGCTATCTTTAAGATTTTGCCAAAGTTGCTTGTTAAAGACTAGGGGTAATCCTTCTGGATAAGTGCCGGCTAGAGCAATCAAACGTCCAGAATTATCAAAAAAACGCACATAATAATTACCTTGATTGATGGCACTTAAAATATGGCGTTGGGAATTTAACTCCTCTTGGATACAGCTTTGATCAACGACACAGATATTAGGTAAAAGCTTTTGTACAACTGGTTCTAATTCACCCGGTTGCTGTAATTTTAGCTCAATACTGTCATGTAAAGTTCCTGCAACAGACTCCAGTTCTCGATCTAATGTCATCCAATGAGCATGAGCGATCGCTCTGTAGATACCAAATCCGCATAGGCTTAAAATCAAAGCCATAACCAGTGCATACCACAATGCTAAACGCAAGCGGGTTTGTTGAAACAGTTTATTTTGATTCATGGTGTGAAATTAAGACGATATCCTGTACCATGCAAAGTTTCAATCATATTTTCACAACCACTATTAGCTAGTTTGCGCCGCAGCAAACGCATTTGAGCCGCCACCACATTACTAATGGGTTCTGCACTCACCTCCCAAAGCTGATTACGAATTTGTTCGGTAGTGATAATTTGGTTTGGGTGTTTCATAAAATATTCTAGTAGTTGGAATTCCTTATTAGTCAGGGAAATCTCCTGTTTTTCGCCTACAATATTTTGACTAATAACTATATTGTTGCCGTAATCCAGTGTCAGATTACCAACAGTTAATTCCTGGGGCTGAAATTGAGGCGATCGCCTTTGTAATGCTCTCAACCTAGCCAGTAATTCTGCCATGCCAAAAGGCTTGACTAAGTAGTCATCCGCACCTGCATCCAGCCCAGTTACTTTATCTTCCATTCTGTCTTTAGCTGTCAGCATTAAAACAGGTAAAGGATTTTGATGAGAACGTAGCCTTTTACACAACTCTAAACCTGATATTCCCGGCAACATCCAATCGAAAATAGCTAGCGTGTATTGTGTCCACTTATTTTCTAGATATGCCCAGGCATCATTACCATCCAGTACCCAATCAACTAAGTACTTCTCCTGGGTAAGAGTCCGCTTCATCGCAGCACCCAAGTCTGGTTCATCTTCAACTAGCAGCACTCTCATATATTTCACCTGTTAAAAGTAAGTTGCTATATCGGCATCCCGTTTGATTTCTGATGTTGGGTGGCGTGCAGTGCAACCCAATATAAATTTACTAAGTATGACAAGATTCTATTGAGACAATCACAATATTGTCTCTACTGATTTTTGGGAATTTTTCAGGCAAAATCGGAAATTTCATCTTGATTTCATACTTATATTTCAGCATATAAATATCGGCTTTATTTATCTTATATCTTGCCGATATCAGACTAAACCGTAAATAATTAAGTTGCTAAATTAGCGATTCAATTAACTTCCTGAAAGTTATCATTTTCTAGATATTTATATGAATTATCTTCCCCCATCTTTATCATTCGAGAAACTTTCTAGTTCACAATACAAAAATCTTCAGAGATATCAAAAAAATGTATCTGTCGATGTTACTCAGGCATTAGGAAATGTCCCGATTGTCCGCTTGGGAAACATCTCTCCTATCTGTCTGGAATCAGAGTGTTTATTAAAACTTGAGAGTTGTAATCCTGGAGGATCAATTAAGGAAAAAAATGCAGTTTATCTCGTTACCCGTGCAGAAGAAGAGGGATTACTTGTGCCTGGTGGTACGATTATCGAGTCTAGCTCAGGTAATTTCGGTATTGGTCTAGCGATGGTAGGGGCAGTCCGGGGATATCGAGTGATGATTGTGGTCGATGCCAAAACTGCACCACCGTTTAGACGAATGCTGAAAGCATATGGTGCGGAACTTGTCGATGTCCCACTAGATGAAGCAGACGAATCAGGCTCGATGCAAAAGGCCAGAATGAAACGAGCGCAAGAGCTTGCTGCCACTATCCCTAATGCTTGGTATCCATGTCAGCACTTGAATCCTGAGAATACTGAGGCACATTCATACTACACTGCGCGAGAAATTGCAGCCCATTTTAGTGATGAACTTGATGCTGTCGTGGTTGGTGTGAGTACGGCGGGACAAATCATGGGAATAGCCCGTTATCTCGTACCACGATTTCCTAAAATACGTATTGTTGGCGTTGATGTTGAAGGTTCAGTGATTATGGGAACGCCAGCCAAACCATATAAGATGACGGGTATTGGATTATCGTTCTTTCCACCTAATTTGGATATTTCGCTGCTAAATCGTGCTTACGTCATACCAGAGGCGATCGCCTATTCAGTTTGTCATGCACTGGCAAGGCGTGAAGGATTGCTTCTTGGTGCATCCACAGGGGCAATTGTCGCTGGTGGCCTGCATCTGGCACGCGCTCTTGGTGCTGGTGCGCGGATTCTGATGATTAATCCAGACCGGGGTGATAGATACCTGGAGACAGTTTACGATGCTGATTGGCTGGAGCGTCATCAATTTACCCTCAAAGAAGGAGAACATCTTGATGATGCGATCGCCTCACTGACTCCTGTGTATTTTTAGTGAAAAATATCAAACATCATGAACACCTCACCCCAGCAAGAACAGGAAAGTCATAACACAGCTTCAGAGCGATCGCTATTGATGCTACTTACTCAGTTCATCCCTCTTTCCTTGACTGATGTGGCTATGACTCTCGGAGATCCGCTTCAGACTGCTGCACTCAGTCGCCTAGACTTTCCCCAAGAGACATTAGCTGGAGTTGGCGTAGTCAAAGGAGTTGCTGTATTTCTGGAAAGCCCCATTATCATGATTCTTCATGCCTCAAATGCTCTGGGCGGCAACATTGCATCTCGGCGCGCACTTTGGCAATTTACAATCATTGCGGGACTTTCTCTGAGTGGGATTTTTCTGTTACTCACTTGGGAGCCTTTATACAACTGGCTACTTTTAAAAGTATTTGGCGTTAGCCCATTTATCGCCGCGCGGGGAAGAACTGCTTTTCTCCTGATGTTCTTGTGGCCTTTCGTGATTGCTTGGCGACGATTGTTTCAAGGGTTACTGATCCGCGCCCGCAAGAGCGTAGCCGTAGGATGGGCAAGTGTCGCGCGATTAACTTGGGTAATTGTGGCGCTAGCAGTAGGAGTCAGTCTCGGTAGTGATGGAGCCTTTCTGGCAGGTGTCACCATGATGGGAGCAATAATTATTGAAGCGGTGCTGGTGACATGGTTTTGCTCACGTCTGAATATTACCTCTATTCTTGATCAGCAGATACACGAGAATACGAAAAAACTTCCTAAAACTTTCCCAGGTGTAACACTCTACTATCTTCCTCTTGCCTCAACCATGCTTCTAATTTGGGGCGCTAGGGCAATACTCTTGAGTTTCGTGGCGCGCTCCTTCGATGGTAGTCTGGCTCTGGCTGTGTGGCCAGCAGCCTGGGGACTGGTTCTTTCCATTGCCAACGGTACACGAATGGTTCAACAAGTAGTAATTTCCTCTTATGAAGAAACATCAAAGCGGACACTTGCGACTTTCGTAATTCTTGTCGGGTTGAGTTTTACCTCAATACCCTTTTTTCTGGGGTTTACAAGCCAAGGATTCTCCCTGCTGCGGCAGTTTTTTGGCGATAACCCATCTTTGATAGCAGCAGCACTTCCAGTCATCCAACTGCTTTCTTGCTTACCTCTCCTGCTCGCTCTCCAAAATACATTTCAAGGACTTTTAATTCACAGTACCCAGAACTGGTTCATTAATTTTGCCACCTTAGTAGCCACAGCCCTCACCTTGATAGTATCTGGAACTCTCATTTTCACCGAACATAGTGGAGCTATTTCTGCTGCGTATGGGATGATTGCCGGAATTGTTGGTGAAATTCTCGTACTTATGTTCGTATTTAAACGGAAATAGTTATGTTAAAAGTCGGAAAGCAGGTTAATTGAGTGTTATCGGCTATAAATACTGGAATATGCACATTTAAGCTTAAAAAAAACCCCCCTTTGGGGGATAGGGTAATAGATGTTTGTTCGTAGTAAGATTGAAACTGTATAGTTAATTCGTCTACGATCACGGTTATCACTGTGATCGTTTTTTCTATTTTAAGTTGTCCAAGCATAAATCGGGGTGAGGGGTGACAACTCCCATCACATACCATACCCAAAAAGTTTACCCTAGAAACATTAACTAAAATCTAGCGCTGCACACAGATAAGTTCCAATCTATGCCAGAGGCAAAGAAAAACGAAACGTACTACCGACACCAATTTCGCTGTTTACCTGAATTTCGCCACCTTGTAATTCCACCAAACGCCTAGTGATCGTTAAACCAATTCCCGTACCTCCAGAATGGCGATCGCGTGATTGATCAGCTCGCCAGAAACGCTCAAACACGTGAGATAAATCCTCTGGATTCATACCAATTCCCGTGTCAATCACGGCAATCCAAAGTTTCCCGCCTTCACTCCAAGTACGGAGAGTAATAGAACCCTCTGCTGTATAACGGATAGCATTACCCAACAAATTTACTAGTACTTGTTCTGTGCGATCGATATCTGCCAACACAAGCGGTATTTGAGATGGATATTCTGAACGCAAAACCGGCCCATCTTCTAACAGCTGATCGTTAAATTTCTCCACCAATGACTCTAGTAAAGGATATAAATTTACAGGTTGTATATTAATCGGTAAATAACCAGCCTCCGCCTTAGATAACTCTTGTAAATCATTCACCAAACGCTCTAAACGTCTTGTCTCTGTCACCAACCGCCGATAAATCTCTGGTGACGGTTCCATCCCTCCATCAGCCAGTTCCTCTAAATAACCACGCACCACCGTTAAAGGTGTCCGTAGTTCATGAGTCATATCACCAATCAATTCTCTCCGCCTTGCCTCCACCCCTTCCAAACTAGCAGCCATCCGATTAAAACTCGTACCCAATCGATTCAGTTCTGGAATTTCCGATAAAGGTAGTCTAGCTTCTAAATGTCCAGCAGCAAACTTTTGCGTGATTTGTTCCATTTCTTTTAATCGCAGCATAATCCGTTTAGAAACCCAAAAACTTAATCCTCCCGCCGCACTAGTACCAACTAAAACTGACCAAATAGTACTACGCTGCCAAGCAGTCTCAAATCCCTGCACTAAATCTGTACGGATATCGATTAAATCCCACCCTTCACTTTCCAATCTTTGTAAATGCAGCACAAAAAAGCGGGGAGAAGAGACTTTGCTAATCACCACAAGACTAATTACTCCCACAATCATCACTACCAAGTGGGACAAAAACAGTCTAGATGCTAAAGGCAAGGATTTTGTCCAACGCCAAGCGATTTTGTTCATGCTGAAACTACAGGCGAGTCTTCAAATTTATAACCCACTCCTACTACAGTTTTAATAAAACTAGGGTTAGCCGGATCAGGCTCTATCTTTTTTCTTAAACGAGCTACATGAGTATCAACCACACGTTCATCACCAAAAAAGTTATCTCCCCACAGCTTGTCAATCAATTGGGTACGGTTCCACACCCGCCCAGGATTACTCACAAAAGTAGTCAACAAATTAAATTCTAAGGTAGTCAAATCCAGAACTTCTGACTCCTCGGCATTCATTTGACGGCTGGCAGTCCGTTGGTCTACATCTACTATAAAATGTTGGGTGCGATTAACTTGAGTTTGTCCCCCTTGACGCAAGCTACGCCGCAATAAAGCTCGTACCCTCGCCACCAACTCTCTAGGGCTAAAAGGTTTAACCATGTAATCATCAGCACCAGTAGACAAGCCGATAACCCGATCTATTTCCTCACCCTTCGCTGTCAGCATGAGAATATACGGATCTTTCGCACCTGGTTTTTGGCGAATTCTCGCGCAAACTTCCAACCCATCCAACCCAGGAATCATTAAGTCTAGGATAATTAAATCTGGTGCTTGTTCCTGAAACAGTCGTAGCGCATTCACCCCATCGCGGCTAGTGCGACAAGAAAATCCCTCTTTTTCTAGAGAATGTTGGATTAACTGAGCAATCTCTGATTCGTCCTCAACAATTAAAATATCCATTTTGACTAAGATTTCAATACGCAGAGTTCCTGGCTTGCCATTTTACTATACTCAGTATTGAGTGCTGAGTGCTGAGTGCCGAGTTTTGAGTGCTGAATTCTCAGGAAAAGAAAAATTACTCAGCACTCCTCATTCTAGTTGTAGAGGTTATACCATTTCACGTTAATCATGACATGATACACATAAATTATGTAGAGACGTTGCAATGCAACGTCTCTACCGTTCACACTTAAAGGAAATTGGTATTAGATGTAGGATCAGGGTGTTGGGTTCCGTTCCTCCATTCGACCTACATTTTTGGCTAAAGATTAGTATTAGAAAGCGTGCGATAGCCATATCCTAAATGAGAATCTTTTTGGATATGTTGTTTGATACTATCTAGGTCGATGAAATAGTCAGCTACGTCAATTAAATGATCATTTGTCATAGTCCGCAGACTTACGACCTCTACCCGCACTCCTGTACTGCTAACTGCATTGACAGCATAAGCTAAGTCTCCATCTCCACTAACTAAGACAGCCGTGTCGTAGTAGGGAGCTAAAGTAATCATATCCACAGCAATTTCTACATTCACATTAGGTTTTTTCGAGTTCTCTGTGAGTTGAATATCTTTAGTGACTACACGATAGCCATTACGACGCATCCAAAAAAGAAACCCTTGCTGTTTATCATTAGTGCGTTGACGTGTAGGATTTGGTCTAGAGTTGTCAATTCCTGTGTAGAAGAAAGCACGGAGTAGCCGCGAACCAGCAGTTAAACGACACAATAATTTGAGATAATCAATTTCAATACCGAGTTGTAAAGCAGCATGAAATAAGTTACCACCATCAATAAAAATAGCTACTCGTCCACGATTCATGTCATTAGTAATAGACAAATCAGTCCTTGGTTCTCGCTGCTTGGGGACTTCGTTTTTGCTACCATTTTTTATCTGAATTTTTGTTGGGAGATGATGTTCTTCCGCAAGGTGGCTATATGTATTTTTACCTTTCGTAAAACTAGTGTTAGTCATTGATTCCTCTGGATTTTTAAATCTGGCAGGGCTTTTGAGGTAATTGACAATAGACCATCTGTGCTGATTACTCAGCAAAATAACAATTGATATTCAGTCACTGGTACTACACTCAAATTTTCGTAACTGTGTAGATTCCAAAGTTTAACGACCCAGAGTATGAAACTCTTTTCAGGACAAGTTTTACGAGATATCCCCTCTGCCTATAAATATGCTGAACGTCTCCTACCACTACAGCCAATCAACGAACAAGTAGCTGTAATGGTCAATTCAAGCATCAGCCGTTGGCATCTATTCTTATTGTACATCTCTCTTTAAAAAGCCTTACATTAAGGCTTTATTTACATATATAGGAGTTCGACTTGATTATTGAAATTACTTGCGTAGGTAGGTAACAGGTAACAGGTAATAGGTAATAGGGAACAGGAAAAGAAGTAACAGATGTATACTGAGTTTTTCTAGAAATCAAATAGGAGTTCTATATGACTATTATTGATTTTTATTTTTGAATTACCAGTAGGTGTAGGTTGGGTTAAACGCAGCGCAACCCAACATGGATCTCAAAAACTTAGTATGGATCTGATGTTGGGTTTCCCAAAGCCTCAACCCAACCTACAATTTTATTGCACTATTTTAGCCTTGCCACGCTATTACATATACTTAGATTTTTTGTGTAAGCACAGGCTACGCCAACAGAAATAAAATCGGATTCCTATAGTAATCCTACTAAAGCGATAAATTAAATACATTTATTTATAACTGGGGGAGAATTTAATATTAAACAACCATGTTTATAAAAGAAATTACAGGTATTACACATTCACAGTCACATACATATGCTCATGGGTTTTTGTGTAGACCTATCTGATGTACTCAGGTAAAAAATAGGGACAAACAATCATGTCAAATCAAGAAGTTCAATCTGATTTACTGGTAGAGCTATCCGCAGAAAACCAAGAAAAACTTGCAGGTGGTAACTTGTGGGGACGAGCCTGGTTTGGACGCGGTGGTTTCTGGGGACGCGGTGGTTTCTGGGGACGGTCTGGACGTAGATTAGGTGGTTTTTGGAGGTAATCTCATTCCCATCTCTGTGTCTCTGTGTCTTTGTGTTTAAAAAATCTTTTTATCGACTATTAAAGACACAGAGAAAAATATATTTGTGTTTTTGCTAACTAATGACTTGAGAATTACTTTCGAGTGTTTGAGATTCTATTGTTCTTGTTTGCTCCCAAATCCAATCTTGTAAAATTGGGTTGACTAATTCGGGTGCTTCATCTTGGGGACAATGTCCGACTCCTTCCAAAGGAATGAACTTGAGGACTTGGGGATAGTTAGCTAGTTTTCGTCCCAAGTCTACTGGTTCCCAAGGATCTGCTGTACCCCAGACAATAATTGCTGGACAAGGTAACAGGGGTAAAAGGTCTTCTGGTAGGGGGCCGGAAGAATATGAGGTAAAAGCCAGGAAGACGGCTACAGCACCAGGATCATTCGCTGGTGCTGTTAAAATATCTACTAGTTCTTCTGTGACTGTCTCAGCGTGAGCGTAGGCTTGGAGGAGAATTTTTCTCACGGTTTTTGGTTGAGCCACCTGCCGAAAAAAGAACTGACCGACTGGTTTAATGGCTAGTATACGTTGGAGTAAAGGCGCACCAACACGACGAGACCAGGGTAAGGTTGGTCGTTTGCGATCGTGCAATAATCGCAGAGAACAGTTGAGTAAAGCCACGCTTAAGGTAGTGTCTGGGTTACTGACTGCTGTTTGCATGACAACAATACAGCCAATGGAATTTCCTACTAAAAAAGCTGGTTCTCTTACTATTTCACGACAAAAATCTGCAACTTGTTGTCCCCAAGTTTCTAGTGTGTAAGTAATTTCTGTATTTGGTTCAGGTTTAGCTGAACCTCCAAAACCGATTAAATCAATAGCATAGACACGAAAATTGTTTGCTAGGACAGATATGTTTTTTCGCCAATGCCAACTAGAAGCACCAAAGCCATGCACTAGAACAACGGCTGGGCCTGTATCTCCTTTGGTTTGATAGGAGATGGGGAAACCTCGCCAAATCCAAGTTTTTGTAGAATTAGGATTAGTCATAGAATTTTAGGAATACTTAAGATATTAAAGTAGAGTATTTGACAGTATAGTGTGCTTTTTTGATGGTGGTGAGATTTATCAAACAGTCAGCTATCAATTTTGAAGCAGAGTATGTCAAAAAGCAAGCTATTAATTGTTATGAGTGAAAGCTCCTTTATGTAAATATTCTAGCTGGAGAATTTTATCTTGTCCTACTAGCCACCAGGGTTTTCTTCAGGAAGGCGATCGCTACAGAAAGAAAATGTCAAAATATCTAGCAATATTTCATACTTACATCTTTACAATATCTGTCTCTTAGTTACCAGTTTCACGTGGCTTGGTTGACATATATACTAGTAATAAATATACGTTAAGGCTCAGTAAAGAAATAGTAGATGATTATTTATGCAATGGTTATAATTTAAAATTTTTCCAGAAATGTGAAATTAGCATGAATACAGATTCAGTAGTTTTACAATTTCCGCAATTGAGTGATACGGATACAATACGAGGTAGCTGATACCTGAACAGTAACGCTAATTTTCACTGCAATTTTTGTTCCTAGTGCATTACGGCTAAAGAAGATGATTAGACTAGAAACAATTGATACTCCTGTTGGTAGCTACGCGCCAGATTTTGAATTGCCAGGGATTGACAATCAAGTCCACCATCTTCGCCGTTATTTGGAGAATTTTCGGGCGGTTGGTGTTGTATCTATGTGCAATTACTGCCCTTATGTAAATTTTTATTTAGACAGACTAAAAAATATTCAAGCGGAATTTGCTCACCAGCGTTTTACCCTCATCGGCATGAATGCCAGTGATTTTAGTGAACGAACTGGGTCAAGTTTGGCAAGTATGCAAGCTTTTGCCCAAGAAAAAGGCTTAAATTTTCCTTATTTATGGGATTCAACGCAAGAAGTAAGTCGTAGCTTTGGCGCGATCAAAACTCCCACAGCCTTCTTGATCGACACTCATGGTATATTGCGGTATAGAGGACAGATTGACAATCATCCTCAAAAATCATCATTTTTAGGTGAAAACTACCTGCGAAATGCGATCGCTGCTCTGTTTAAAGGCGAAGACATCTTAGTACCTGAGACGGAACCAGTAGGCACTTCAATAATCTGGCGTATATAGACATAGATAGTCACTGTACTGCTATCTTAAATTGGAGGCAATTGCAACTTTTTTGATAAAGCGTAACTTCATGGGAACGAATTACCGACGGGTTTTACTCAAACTAAGTGGTGAAGCCTTAATGGGCAACATGGGCTATGGGATTGATCCAGAAGTGGTCAAAGAGATAGCACAAGAAATAGCGGAGGTGATAGCAACTGGTGTGCAAATTGCTATCGTTGTAGGTGGGGGCAACATTTTTCGAGGTGTGAAAGCAGCATCGGCGGGGATGGATAGAGCAACTGCCGACTACATCGGCATGATTGCCACGGTAATGAATGCCATGACACTGCAAGATTCGCTAGAACGCATAGGAGTGCAGACGCGAGTGCAAACAGCGATCGCCATGCAAGAGTTAGCAGAACCCTATATCCGCCGCCGCGCCATCCGTCATCTAGAAAAAGGACGGGTGGTTATTTTTGGTGCTGGTTCAGGAAATCCATTTTTCACGACCGACACCACAGCCGCCTTAAGAGCCGCAGAAATTGATGCTGAAGTCATTTTTAAAGCTACTAAGGTAGATGGTGTGTATGATGCCGATCCGCAAATCTATCCTAACGCTAAACGTTACACTAGCATCACCTATGCCCAGGTTCTTGCTCAAGACTTGCGGGTTATGGATAGTACAGCGATCGCCCTGTGCAAAGAAAATAATATCCCCATTCTTGTCTTTGACCTAACAGTGCGAGGTAATGTTCGTCGCGCAGTTTTAGGAGAATCAATCGGTACCCTTGTGGGAGGTTCTTGTGAAATTAGCTGAAGCTCAAAATAAAATGCAAAAAACTGTTGAGGCAACTCAGCAGGCTTTTAACACCATTCGCACTGGTCGTGCCAATGCCAGTTTATTAGATAAGGTGTTAGTGGACTATTACGGTTCACCCACCCCCCTAAAATCACTGGCGAATATCAGTACACCAGATGCCACAACCATCCTGATTCAGCCCTACGATAAAAGCAGTTTAAATATTGTCGAGAAGGCAATTTCTCTGTCAGATGTGGGTTTAACCCCCAGTAATGACGGTGCTGTAGTGCGGCTAAACATTCCCCCCTTAACAAGCGATCGCCGCAAAGAATTAGTCAAACTAGCAGCCAAGTATGCTGAAGAAGGTCGTGTCGGTATTCGTAATATCCGCCGTGATACCTTAGACTCAATTCGCAAACAGGAAAAAGCCTCGGAAATTTCTGAGGACGAATCCAAAGACCAACAAGATAAACTGCAAAAACTCACCAATCAGTACACAACCAAAATTGACGAGTTGTTGACAGAAAAAGAAAAAGACATCACCACTGTCTAAACATAATTAAGGCTGGAGATTTTTGTGCTTCAGCCTGAATTATTGGGAAATAAAAAACTTTGATTATAGGACTTATGCACTCAACCAAGAAACCATAAAAGAAGGTGGTCAATGGTCAATGGTCAATGGTCAAAACAGCCAGAAAACTTTGTGACACTGCGTAAGTCCTAGATGATTGAATCTTGACAAAAATTAAGTTTCTTAATTTTGAATTTTGAATTTTGAATTGTTATGTACAATGCCATTGTTGTTGGTGCTGGGCCTGCGGGTGGAACAGCAGCTTATCATCTAGCCAAAAAAGGACACTCAGTATTAGTGTTAGAAAAAGCATCCCTACCCAGATATAAACCATGTGGGGGGGGTGTATCACCAGCGATCGCTGAGTGGTTTGACTTCGACTTTAGTCCAGCAATTTCTGTCAAAGCCGACTCATTTCGCTTTACCTGGAACTTAGGCGACCCCGTAGAAGCTAAAATTGACACCAAAGAACCAGTTTGGATGGTGCGTAGAGATATTTTTGACCATTTTTTAGTCCAGCAAGCCCAAAAACAAGGGGCTGAACTCCGAGATAATACGGAAGTAACGGGTATTGAATTTAAAACTGACTATTGGCAAGTCAACACAGCTGATAGTTCATTTACCAGTCGTTATCTGATTGCGGCTGATGGTGCTAAAGGATCAATGGCCAAATGGTTGGGTTTTAAAGATCGTCAACGCCGTTTAGCTGGGGCTTTAGAAGCAGAAGTTCCCGCCAATGTGGTGAATAAATCTACAATTCACCTAGAGTTTGGCTTAGTGAAAAATGGCTATATCTGGAACTTTCCCAAAGATAATGGTTATTCCATCGGTGTAGGTACATTTATTGGTGGTCAACCCCAAGATTTTAAGAAAATTTTGGCTGAATATGCCCAATTGTTTAATATAGATGTACAAACTAGCAAACAATATGGTCATCCAATAGCCATTTGGAATGGTAATCAAAAGTTACATACCCAAAATGCCGTATTGGCAGGGGAAGCAGCTTGTATAGTTGATCCGATCACGGCAGAAGGTATTCGTCCGTCAATTTATAGTGGTTTAATTGCCGCAGGAGCCATTGATCAAGCCTTGGCTGGTGATATTAACGCTTTAGAAAAATATACCCAAATCATCCAGGAAAGTTGGGGTACAGAGATGGCCTGGGCGCAAAAATTAGCTGGGGCTTTCTATCGCTTTCCTGGTATTGCTTACAAAGTTGGTGTCAAGCATCCTGCTGCACCTAAATTTATGAGTCAGATTCTCTGTGGTGAACTATCTTATAGTAGTGTTACAGATCGTGCGATCAAGCGCTTAATCCGTGGTTTTGGCAGATAGAGAATTTGCTATCTAGCCAGCCAGTAGACGTAGGTTGGGTTAAGCGCAGCAACCCAACATGGATCTTAAAAACCCAGTATGGATATTGGTGTTGGGTTTCGCAAAGCCTCCACCCAACCTACAATTTTTTTTGCTTACTTAATTGGTCTTTACTGGTAAATTAAACTGCTTTTATGAATCAATTGACAGCTAAAGATTGGATACTTATCAAACAGCGCTTGACTCCTTATTTGTTCTTGCTACCTGCTTTGATTTTATTGGGGTTAACTGTCTTTTGGCCAGCATTGCAAGCGTTTTATTTAAGTTTTACCAGCTATGAAGACCTCAGCCAACCACCTCAATGGATAGGTTTGACAAACTTCTTGCGTCTGTGGAAAGATACTGTTTTCTGGAAAACGCTAGAAAACACTTTTCTCTACCTTGTTGGTGTCGTCCCAATTTTAGTAATTACGCCTTTGGGGTTAGCAATTTTAGTGAATCAAAAATTGCGGGGAATTAATTGGTTTAGAGCCGCTTATTACACCCCAGTAGTAATTTCTATGGTGGTGGCGGGTATAGCTTGGAAATGGTTATATGCAGAAAATGGTTTGCTCAATCAGTTATTAAAAACCGTAGGTCTTTTCCCCGATGGGATTCCCTGGCTTACCAGTCCAGCTAAACTTTTCGGTATTGTCCCAATTTCTTTAGCCAGTGTGATGGCTGTAACAATCTGGAAAGGACTTGGTTATTACATGGTAATTTATTTAGCTGGATTGCAATCAATTCCCGCAGATGTGTATGAAGCTGCTGCGATTGATGGCTCAGATGGTATGCGTAAACATTGGGATATTACCATACCTTTAATGAAGCCTTATTTGGCATTAGTGGCAGTAATTTCGGCAATTTCGGCGACTAAAGTATTTGAAGAAGTTTATATTATGACTCAAGGAGGGCCACTAAATAGTTCCAAGACAATTGTGTATTATCTCTACGAGCAAGCTTTTGATAACTTAGAAATTAGCTATGCTTGCACAATTGGCTTAGTCTTATTTTTAATAATTTTAGCTTTATCTGTATTGCGATTAGTGATTAGTCAGCCAGGGGGAGATGGGTTGATTTAAGGTCAATGGTCAATGGTCAATGGTCAATAGTCATTAGTCAATGGTCAATAGTCATTAATCAATGGTCATTGGTCATTAGTTATGAGTCATTAGTCATTAGTCATTAGTTATGAGTCATTAGTCATTAGTCGTTAGTCGTTAGTCAAGGGGAGCCAGCTACAAGTCGGGAAACCTGCTCACGGGGGTGAACAGGAACGCACTATCTCACGATTGACTATTGACAAAAAAGCCAGAAAATTTGGTGATACTGCGTAAGTCCTAGAATGGTTCACCCGATTGGGTGAATGCGATCGCCTCATCAGGAACTAACCTGAAGTAAGAAGCGGTTTTGCTGCTGCTATGGATGATGCTGATAGCATCACTATTCTGAAAAACTGTCAAAATAGCTATGATAACCGTTAATAATACATTATTTGCTGGTATATCTCAGGGTCAAAGAGTGGATGAAACGATAAAATTATGGTATCAACCAGATAATCAACAACAGATAATTAATAACTGGGAAAAGGTTGCAGCCAATTTACCAGGAATAATTTTTCAATTTCTTGTCCAGCAAGACGGTTCTCAATGTGCTATTTACGTCAGTTCTGGTAGTCGAGACTTGTATGAATTAGAGCCTGAAGTCATCCAACTAGATTTACCAGTATTTCACAAACTAATTCATGTAGAAGATTTAACCAGCTTTACTGAATCGATCGCTCTAGCCACAGATACAATAAAACCTTGGCATTGGCAAGGGCGAATTGTTACCCCCAGTGGTAAAGTCAAGTGGATTCACGGTGCATCCCAACTAGAATTACAGGCTAATGGTGACATTCTGTGGGATGGATTGGTCATGGATATTACAGACCACAAACAGACACAAATACAATTGCAAACAACGGAAGCACGGTATCAAGCTATTTTGAATGCTATTCCTGATTTAATATTTCGTCTTAGCCGTGATGGTAAGTATCTGGATTTACAAGGTGAAGCAACAAACATTACTTGTTGTCAGGAAGAAATCATTGGGCGTAACTTGCGGGATGTTTTACCAGCAGATGTGGCAATTAATGCTCAAGAAATCATTGCAAAAACTTTAGATACCGGAACCTTACAAACCTGTGAGTATCAGTTATCAACACCTTTAGGAATGCGAGATTATGAGGCGCGTTTGGTAGTCAGCAGTCCAGATGAAGTTTTAGCGATTGTCAGAGATATCACCGAACGCAAACAAGCCGAAAGTACTTTGCAAAATTTTGCCCAAAAATTTTCTAAAGCTTTTAATTGCAGTCCTGATCCTATTACTATTAGTACTCTCCACGAAGGACGCTTTATAGAAGTCAATGACAGTTTTGTGCAACTTTCCGGCTATGGGCGAGAAGAAACAATTGGTCACACTGCTTTAGAATTAAATATTTGGGTGAATGAAGACGATCGCCTAAAATTAATTCAACAATTGCAGACACAAGGAGTAATTCGCAATTGGGAAATAGCCTATAGGTGTAAATCGGGCGAAATCATGACATCATTGCTTTCTGCCGAGGTGATTGATTTAGATGGTATACCTTACATTTTGGCAGTTAACCATAATATTACTGAACGCAAACAAACCGAAGCCCAATTACGCCTGAGCGCACAACGCGATCGCATCTTAGCAGAAACCTTAGTCAGAATTCGTTCTTCACTCAATTTAGAAGAAATTCTCCAAACTACAGTTACAGAAGTCCGGCAATTTTTGCAAGTAGACCGGGTATTTATTGGTATCAGTGATGACAGTGTAGGGATTAGAACTGTCGCTGAATCCGTAGATGTGAGATATCCCTCAATCTTAGGCTGGACGAACAAGGATCAAACTTATCTACAAGAATTAAAAACAATTTTCACCAGCAATCGCTTGCGTGTGGTAGAAGACGTAAATAAAACCGCAGCCTCGCCCCAATGTCAAGCTGTTTATCAACAATTTCAAACCAAAGCTTCCCTAGCAGTACCGATATTTTTAGGTGATGAATTGTTTGGTGCGATCGTAGCCAATCAATGTTCTGCACCCCGTAATTGGCAACCCATAGAAATCGACTTGCTACAGCAGATGTCTGAACAGTTAGCGATCGCCATCCAACAAGCCAAACTATATCAAAAATTAGCAGACTTAAACACCAATTTAGAACATCAGGTAGAAGAACGCACCGCCCAATTACAAGAAAAAATGCGAGAACTAGCAGAAATGCAGCGCGTAAAAGACGTGGTACTCCACACCGTAGCCCACGATTTACGCACTTCCGTCATCGGGAACCTGATGGTACTCAAAAATCTCCAAACAGGAACCAAAAACCCCACCTCCCCCAGTCCCCAGTCCCCAGTCCCCATCCCCTGCTCAATTATCGAGCGAATGATTCAAGGTAATGACCGTCAATTAGCCATGCTGGATTCCTTGCTAGAAATTCACTACTGTGAAGAACAAGGAATGACTCTCCAGCCAGAATTAGTGCCTTTTGGCGCATTTTTAGAAAGGATTGTGAGAGATTTGCAACCTATCTTCAGCCAAAACCAAGCGACTTTAGAAAACCTAGTGGGGCAAAATCTACCTTTGGTGATGGTAGACACGATGCGGTTAGAGAAAGTATTGCTGAATTTGTTTACCCATAGCTTGCAACACAACCCCCCAGGATTAAACTTTAGCCTCAAAGCCACAGTTGCAGATGGCATGATCCGCACACAAATTCAAGATAACGGCGTGACCATGAGTAAGTTAGAATGCGATCGCCTCTTCGATTTATACATCCGCGATCCTCAAGCTCCCTGTTCTACAGCCATTAGTCTCAAAATGTATCTCTCTCGCCAAATCATCCAAGCCCACGGCGGGAAAATTGGTGTCACCAGCAACCGTCAGCGTGGCTTAACGTTCTGGTTCACTCTACCTATCAGTAATTCTTAATAAGTAGGATGAATGATTTGTGTTAGCGTAGCCTGTGCTGGCACATAAAAACTCAGTACACCTCTATACCCCAATACAGTTCAGTTAAGGCTAAAAACTACAACTGGTGTAGGTTGGGTTGAAGAATGAAACCCAACGGTATCAAGACTTTGTTGGGTTTCGCTGTCGCTCAACCCAACCTACTTTTCTGCTTAACTAGAGGCTTCGCCCTGAGCGTAGCTATGCCGTAAACTTTACGACTGCGCTCAGTACAAGTTATACCATTTCACTTTAATAATGATACAAATACGTGAGTCCGTCAGTCCGTCAGGGATTGTAAATCCCTGTCTCATAGCTAAAGTCCTCTCAAGAGGACTGAATATCAGAGTCCATTTTAATGGACTTAAGCTATGAGACCACCGTTTTAACGGTGGGCGGACAATACCCAACGAGTAAGCTATATGTATCAGGATTTTTGTGAATTGGTATTACCTATCACCCATTACCCATTACCTATTGTATTCACACTCACAAATTCATAATTGGTAGTTGTTAACATTGCACACATAAGAATTTTGTATTCGCAATATACTAAAATAGCAAACAAAGATACATTATAAAATACTTGTTTTTGCTAATCAAAAGATTTTCACAAAATTGTTGTAATTACTTTTGACAACTACTAAAAAAATCCTTAAGCTAATAAATAGGTCTCACCAAATCACCGGATAACAGCAATTTTAGCGGGTAAATTTAAAATCGCTGTTGCAAAGTATCAGTATGAACAAATGAATTAACCTTAATCATCGACTATAAATAATAGCCTCACCAAATTTGTTGATAATAAGGCTAATACTGGCGTGACCGGATGGCGCTACGAACATCTGATGAATAAATCCTGGTCATGTGTGAACGCCTATTTTGATGAGTTTAGTGTCATGTGTTGAAGTTTTACTGAGGTGTAATAGATATGTTTAGGAGAGGACGATGCTTGATTTTCTTACATCCTTGAATGACCACAATTTACCTTATCCAGATACAATTCATCCCATCGTTGTTCACTTCGTAATTGCGATGGTAGTATTTGCGTTTGCTTGTGATTTAGTTGGTTATTTTACTGGCAAAACTCGCCTATTTGAGGTGAGTTGGTGGAATATGTTTGTGGCAACGATCGCCATTTTTGTCGCCATTATTTTTGGTCAGTTTGAAGCCGGTTTAGCTAAACCTTATGAAGTAGCTAAGTCAGTATTAAATCTGCACACTCTACTTGGTTGGTCACTTTCAGGAATTATTGCTGCACTGACAGCATGGCGTTATGTCATCCGTACTCGCAACCCACAGAAAATCCCCTTTTATTATCTGGGAGCCGGACTACTTTTAACCCTGATTGTCGGTGTACAAGTATATCTCGGTGATCAACTAGTGTGGGTATATGGACTGCACACCGTACCAGTTGTTGAAGCCATTAAGGATGGGATGCTGCCATGAATCCAGAACTGATTGAACAATTAAAAGTCCAACTAGGGGCTAATGGGCTACCCTACACCATACCCATTCATCCCAACCTAGTCCATTTAACTCTCGGTTTATTCATCATTGGTATCACCTTTGATATTGTGGGTGTGCTGTTTCCTACACAGAAATGGGTCTTCAAATTTTTGGCAATTACTGTAGAACGGGAAAACTTTTTTGATGTTGGTTGGTACAACATGGTAGCTTCCACCATCATCACGTTCTTTACAGTCAGTGCAGGTTTTTATGAAATGCTGCTAGCTGCACCACCAACCGATATTAAAAGCGCATGGGGATTACAAGCCATGCAAACGATGCTTTGGCATGGAGTCGGTGGAGTCGTCCTCTTTGGATTAATTGCGATTATGACTCTCTGGCGAGGATGGCAGCGCTATGTCTGGTCTGAAGGTGAAGACAGACAAGTGCAGTGGAGTTATTTAGCAGCTGGTGCAGTCATCATGTTTTTGATGTACGTTCACGGAACTTTAGGCGCACAACTAGCAGCTGAATTTGGCGTACACAACACCGCAGATAGATTGCTGCGACTAGGCGAAGACCTCAACACCATCCTCAAATAGTGTAGGGGATAGGGAATAGGCAATAGGCAATAGGAGAAGAATCTTGACCAATGACTAATGACCAATGACCAATGACCAATGACTAATGACCAATGACCAATGACTCTTGACTATGAACATCCCAAAGCCTTCAAACATTATCACATTGGTAGTAGGTGCGATCGCTATTACCATTATCAGTTTCTGGATAGGTAAACAGGCTTACACTTGGTTACCTCCTCAAGCGGCGGCTGAATCTCACTTAATTGATGATTTATTCAGCTTCTTAGTGACCCTTGGTGCGTTCATTTTCCTGGGAGTCACCTGTACTCTCATCTATTCTCTACTTTTTCATCGCGCTGCCAAAGACGACTTCAGCGATGGCCCCCACATTGAAGGTAACGTCACTCTAGAAGTTGTTTGGACAGCCATACCCATTCTTTTAGTATTCTGGATTGCTGGTTATAGCTACCAAATTTACGAACAAATGGGGATTCAAGGGCCGACTGCCTTGGTACATCTGCATAACCCGATGGGAATGGAGTCAGCCTATGCAGCCACCAACGATGGTTTAGCTGAACCTGTAGAAAACATTGATGTTTTGGCTAAACAATGGGCTTGGGTGTTTCACTATCCCGAACAGGATGTTACCAGTACCGAATTGCATTTGCCAAGCGATCGCCGGGTAAAATTAGCTCTCCACTCAGATGATGTCCTCCACGGCTTTTACATTCCAGCCTTCCGCCTCAAGCAAGACATCATCCCCAATCACAATATCGACTTTGAATTTACCCCCATCCGCCCAGGTCAATATAGCCTCACCGATTCCCAATATAGCGGCACATACTTTGCCACCATGCAGGCAAACGTAGTCGTGGAATCACCAGAAGAGTATCACCAATGGTTAACTACTATCGCTAACCATAGACCTACACCTGCTCACAATCAAGCGGCGACTGAGTATGCCCAAACCGTTAGTGAGTCAGTCAAAAATGGTTGGAAAACAGTAGCACCCGCAGCTGCACCTCTGGTTAATTACCCAGGTTAAAAGGAACTCCATCAATGACCAACATCCCTATTGATAGGCTCAATCTCCCTGTAGAAGAGCCTCAGCATGAATTCCCTGGAGGCTGGAAACGATACTTCAGCTTTAGCACAGATCATAAAGTCATTGGTATCCAGTACCTCGTTACCGCGTTCATTTTCTTTCTCGTTGGCGGTATCTTCGCAATGGTGCTGCGAGGAGAACTGATTACACCAGAAGCAGACCTAATTGACCGCACCGTCTATAACGGAATGTTCACCATGCACGGCACTGTCATGCTGTTCTTATGGACATTTCCCTCCCTCGTTGGTTTAGCTAACTACCTAGTCCCTCTGATGATTGGGGCGCGAGACATGGCGTTTCCTCGCCTCAACGCCGTTGCCTTTTGGATGGTTCCTGTTGTGGGGATTCTCTTGATGTCTAGTTTCTTTGTCCCTGGTGGCCCTGCTCAAGCAGGTTGGTGGGCTTATCCTCCAGTCAGTCTCCAGAATCCCACAGGTAACTTAATTAATGGTCAGGTAATCTGGCTATTAGCGGTAGCTATTTCTGGTGTCTCCTCAATTATGGGGGCTGTGAACTTTGTCACCACCATCGTCAAGATGCGTGCGCCAGGGATGGGTTTCTTTCGGATGCCTTTATTTGTTTGGGCAGTATTTAGCGCTCAGATTATTCAATTGTTTGGCTTACCAGCCCTGACAGCCGGTGCTGTGATGCTGCTATTTGATATCACCGTGGGAACCAGCTTTTTTGACCCCAGCAAAGGTGGTAATCCAGTCATGTTCCAGCACTATTTCTGGTTTTATTCCCACCCGGCTGTTTATGTCATCATTCTGCCCATCTTTGGTGTCTTCTCCGAAATCTTTCCCGTCTATTCTCGCAAACCCCTATTTGGCTATAAAGTAGTTGCTATTTCCTCATTATTAATTGCCGTCGTCAGCGCTATTGTCTGGGTACACCATCTATATGTCAGTGGTACACCTGCTTGGATGCGGATGTTTTTCATGTTGACGACGATGTTAGTATCTGTACCCACTGGTATTAAGGTATTTGCCTGGGTAGCAACTATCTGGGGCGGGAAAGTGCGACTCAACACACCCATGTTATTCGCCTTGGGTGGATTGATTCTATTTGTCTTTGCCGGTATTGTCGGCATTATGCTTTCGTCTGTACCTGTTGATGTTCACGTCAATAACACTTACTTTGTGGTTGGACACTTCCACTACGTCCTCTTCGGTACAGTGACGATGGGTGTCTATGCAGCTATTTATCACTGGTTCCCCAAGATGACAGGTAGAATGTACCACGAAGGTTGGGGTAAATTGCACTTCTGGCTAACATTCATAGGTACTAACCTCAACTTTTTACCTATGCACCCCTTGGGATTACAAGGAATGTTACGCCGAGTTTCTTCTTACGCCCCAGAGTATGAAGGCTGGAATATCGTTGCGAGTTTAGGTGCATTCTTACTGGGTATGTCTACATTACCCTTCATCTTCAATATGGTGGTTTCTTGGATGCAAGGTGAGAAAGCACCAGATAACCCTTGGCGGGCAATTGGTTTGGAATGGTTAGTCGCTTCTCCCCCGCCTGTAGAAAACTTTGAAGAAATCCCCGTGGTGATTTCTGAACCTTACGGTTATGGCAAGTCTGAACCATTAATCGCTGAAGCTAACACGCATCACTAACAGTTAGTTAGTAGTAAGAACTTTAGCTCTTATTTCTCACAAAACGGTAGGGGCGGGTTTACAAATATGCTTCAATCATTCACGAATATCTGGTGAACCCGCCCCTACAGCTTCTGAATTCTTCTTCAAAAATTTCGTGAGCAATTCGAGTAAAGTGCTTACTACCAACTATGAGAAAACTTAACGACACAATATTAATGAAGAATTTTGCCAATGGATAGCTACATAGTTTCAGATGACTTGCAGCAACCTCAGCATCACGCAAGCGGCGAACATGGTCATGATGAAGAAGGCAATAAAATGTTTGGTTTTATTGTTTTCTTACTATCAGAAAGTGTGATTTTCTTGAGCTTTTTTGCTGGATATATTGTCTACAAAACAACTACTCCTAACTGGTTGCCCGTTGGCATTGAGGGGTTAGAAATTAAAGATCCAGCAATCAATACAGTTGTGTTAGTTGCTAGTAGTTTTGTCATTTATTTTGCAGAACTTGCTCTCAAACGGCAAAACATCAAGTTATTCCGCCTATTTTTATTGGCAACAATGGCAATGGGTAGCTACTTCTTATTAGGACAAGCTATTGAATGGAGTCATTTAGAATTTGGCTTTACTTCTGGTGTGTTCGGGGGAATGTTCTACTTGTTAACAGGATTTCACGGTTTGCACGTTTTTACTGGTATTTTATTACAGTTGATAATTTTTGGGCGATCGTTTCTTCCTGGCAATTACGATACAGGTCACTTCGGTGTCAATGCAACTTCTTTGTTTTGGCACTTTGTTGATGTGATCTGGATTGTTTTGTTTATCCTCATCTATATTTGGCAGTAAAAACAAACTCAAACACAATAAAATTGCGGCTGAATCATTCATAAGCCAGAGAGTTTATTCTCTGGCTTATCATTTATTGTGCAATATCAGACTAAGTTGGCGTTATACTTGGTTATTCGTAGTAGAAGTTTCAAACTCATTGTGACTGACGAAAACCTTTATCTCAAAAGATTTTTAGATCCTATAAAAGTTTGTAGACGCTACAAACCAAAGTTTGGTTTGGGCAATAAAGAGGAAGGACTCAATTTAGAAAGTTTTTTATCACTTTATGGTGCAGATCCATTTTACTCTTGGATCGGGCTGGACTCAGACTTGATGTATGCTGCCCATAAAGCTGCTGGCGGTATGACCTCAGTTTATCGACAAGTCGGCAAGGGCTGTGAAAATCTCTTTAGACAAATAGTCATAGATAGTGCAGGATATGAAGATCCACGCAACGCTACATGGTCTTACATTGCTAAAACAAAAAATGATAAGGATAAAACGCTGTCATTGGATGCTCGATTAGAACTTAGTGCTATACAAAACTTAGAGGTCAAAGAAAGGGTGATTCAGTGGATAATTAATTACAGTACATTTCTGATGGTTCCTACTCCAAAAAATGGTGCAGTGTTTGAAGTTCGGCAGGGATATAAAAGCAAAGACAGCAAGAGACAAAATGCAGACATAGATAATATTGCTGTTGCTTGGGCTAATGGTTATTTACCAATCTTTGCAATTTTTTCTTCACAAATTGACGCGGATTTAGTCCTGCGATATCGAAATAGTCGCGGAGGTATAATTATTGGAACTACATCAGGTACAACTCAAACCTCCCTGTTTGTTTTCTGCCAGGAAGTTTTAGGATATGATTTGGCAGGTTTCTTTCGTAGCCACTCTGAGCAAATTAAGAGCGAGGTTTACGAAACATTGGCAGCCTTACTTAGTGCAAACTGATGCTATCTATTGTTAAGCAGAAATCTGAATATACATTTAAAGCAAACCGTAATCTTGGACGGCATGCATGGTTACGACTTACACCGGCATATGGTGTGAAGCTAGTTGAAAAGTTGATCACCTCTGTCGCAGAAGAAGCAGTGATTCTTGATCCTTTTTCTGGTACAGCGACAACGGGACTTGTAGCTGCTGAAAAAGGATACCGAGCGATCGCTTTTGATATTAATCCATTTCTGATTTGGCTGGGAAATGTTAAGTGTAACAACTATTCTCAAAATCACTTAACTGATCTTTATACAGGAGTGGAAAAAGCTCTAGAAGAGTATAAATGTTTAACTCAACAAAAACATTGGACACCACAAATATTTAATATCGAGAGATGGTGGTCAACAAACACGCTTAATTTTATTGCTGGACTAAGGGCTGCTTTAGTCCATCAATTTGGTGAACCAACAGAAGATAGTATTTATAATTTAGTTTGGGTTGCTTTTTGTCGATTAGTGATTGAAACTTCATCAGCAGCATTTAATCATGTTTCTATGTCATTTAATGACACGAAAAATAATTTTGAGATTGATTACATCCCAGAGCTTTTCTTAAGCATTTTTGATTTTATTCTCAAAACTGCTGCAACTAGGATTGCTGGCTCTGCTCAATTCATTGAAATGGATGCTCGTCATATTACCACTTTAGATAATATCAAAATTAATAAAGTAATAACTTCACCTCCTTACCCAAATCGAATAAGTTATATTCGGGAACTTCGTCCATATATGTATTGGACGAAATTTTTGCATGAGGCAAAAGAAGCAGGCGAACTAGATTGGTTAGCAGTTGGAGGAACTTGGGGAATTGCGACTAGTCGGCTTCTCTCCTGGCAAATGCAGGAAGAGAACTTACCGCAAGAAGTCTTTTCTGTTGTAGATAAAATTAAATGTTCTGACGGAAAAAATGCTCAACTTTTATCTATTTATGTACTGAAGTATTTTCATGATATGCACTTACACCTAAGTTCGCTGAGGTCAATTTTGCATAATGACGCTGAACTAAATTATATAGTAGGTAATTCAACTTTCTTCGGCAATATGGTTGATACCGCATCATTGATGATTGCTTCTATGCACATACTTGGGTACTCAGATATTAACTTAGAAATAATTAGAAAACGTAATTGCAATAAGGCACTTTATGAGTATTGTATTTCCGCAAAATGGTTTGGTAGCTAAAAATAAGCTTCTCTCTAATTGAGAAACAAATCAAACTGATCAACACAAGCAGCGATCGCACTCATTATGTACACACAAATTCCATGCGATCGCCATATTCTTGTCAAGTTCCTGTGTGATATTCAGATCAGGCTAAAAGATAAGCTCTGTATAAAGGTGGGGATTCCTACCTTTTACTTATTTCTAGGTCAAAAATGCGACTTTTGAGTTGATTCCATCCACTATTTCGTTACACTAAGAAAAGTCAAGAAGTGTAAAGAATATAAACCAGTGGAAACAATTACCTTGGGGAAAAATGGCCCGGCTGTTACACCTCTGTGCATTGGTACTTGGGCTTGGGGTGATAAGCTTTTTTGGAACTATGGCAATGGTTACGGACAAGAACAGTTGCAAGCAGCATTCACAGCAGCCCTAGAAGTTGGTATTACTTTCTTTGATACCGCCGAAGTTTATGGGCTAGGGCTATCAGAGCAATTGTTAGGACAGTTTATCAAACAGACTCAGCAACCTGTACAAATTGCCACGAAATTTGGCCCGTTACCTTGGCGATTTAGTGGACAATCAGTATCCGATGCTTTAACGCATAGTCTCACACGTCTGCAACTTGAGCGTGTTGAGCTTTACCAAGTGCATTGGCCTTTTGCTTTCTTTTTAAGTCAAGAAACTTTATTAAACACTTTAGCTCACGAAGTCAAGGAGGGTAGAATTGCCGCAGTGGGTGTGAGCAATTACTCAGCAGATCAAATGCGGGAAGCGCATCAAATACTAGCAGCGAAGGGAGTACCTTTAGCGGTTAACCAAGTACCCTACTCTTTGCTAAATCGGCAAATCGAAAGCAATGGTATTTTAGCAACTGCCAGTGAATTAGATGTGACTATTTTGGCATATAGCCCACTAGCTCAAGGATTACTAACAGGTAAATATACTCCGGAAACTGCTGATATTCCTAGTGGAGCGAGAAAAATAGATCCCAGATTTAGCAAAGAAGGACTGCAAAAAATTGCCCCAGTGATATCTCTACTACGTAGCTTAGGGGAAAAGTTTGATCGTACACCTGCCCAAGTTGCCCTGAATTGGTTGATTGCACAAGGGAACGTCATCCCCATTGCCGGTGTCAAAACTGTGGCACAAGTTCGACAAAATGCCGGTGCTTTAGGTTGGAAATTAAGCGACGATGACATTCAAGAGTTAGACAAAGTGAGTCGTCTTGAGAAATAGGGGAGTGAAGTTTTCTCGGCTACACGCCTAAAATAATAAAAATGTTTACTTACTAACAAAACAGGATGGTAATTTGTGACAAGTTCAATTGCGCCAAACCCTACCTCAACGGTGGAACTTAAACCTAGTTACAATATCCCCATAGTTTTAGCGATCGCAGCTATTCCTTTATTATTTGTTCAAGCTGGGGTAGGCATTTTCGCAGGATTGTTGGGTTTATTTCTGTTGTTGCAAACAGTTAGTCTGCGTGTGCAATTTACGGCTACGGACTTCGATCTTTACCGAGGCGACAAACTCATTCGTCGTTTTCCCTATCGAGAATGGCAAAATTGGCGGATTTTTTGGGATAGAGTGCCTATCTTGTTCTATTTTAAAGAAATTAACAGTATTCACTTTCTCCCCATTCTCTTTGACCCCAAAACCCTCAAAGCTTGCCTAGAAGAACGTTGTCCCCGGATTTAGCTGTGAGTTCAATCTTTACCCCCATACTTCCTTACTCACCAATTCCCAGTTTCGAGTTACACTGAGAAGCTAGATATTTCTGCAAGCTAGATTATTCGCATCAGAGGAATTGCACTATAGTTTATGAACCCCGACGAAACTCAAACTCCAGAACCGATTGATGAGTGGTTGGAGCAAATACAACCAGAAAACCCTAAGTTGGAAAATCCAGAAAGCTCATCTGTAGAGTCAGTTCTGGAACTCGAAGGGCAAACACCATCAGATGAACTACCCATAGAAAATTTAGCATCAGTAGCACCTGGAGATGATTTACCATCAGAGTCATCTGGTGATACATTACTGGCATCAGAAAGTAATCCACTCTACAGAGAAGCAGAACAACGGATTGCCGAATTACAACTCACAGAAGCCACCCTCAAGGACGAAATAGCTAATTTGCAAGCTGCTTACAAAATCCTGCAAGGGCAATTTAGCGAAACACAAACGGCGATGGGAAAACTCATCCAAGAGTCCCTATCACAGTTAGAACAACGCAAACAAGCTCTACAAATTTCTGTAGAACAGCTAGAACGTCGTCAAGAACGTATCCGCAATGAGATGCGGACTACTTTTGCCGGGACATCTCAAGACTTAGCAATTCGCGTCCAAGGTTTTAAAGACTATTTAGCAGGTAGCTTACAAGATTTAGCAGCCGCAGCCGAACAACTGCAACTAGTACCTGCTGTGACTGAAAGAGAAAAACCACCTGCCAGAGAAACTAAACCTGTGGAAACCCAACCAGGAGTACCACAGTTTGCTCAACAGCAGTTTCAAGATACAACTAAACAAATTCGTCGCCTGATTGATCAATATCGCAACAAGCCAGATTATTATGGCCCAGCTTGGCAACTACGCCGCACCTTTGAACCAGTCCACGCCGAACGAGTGGCTAATTGGTTTTTCAACCAAGGGGGACGGGGTGCTTTGCGAACAATGGGTAGTCGCTTGCAAAATATTTTGATTGCTTCGGCAGCAATTTCCATCTTACATAAGTTGTATGGCGATCGCCTCCGTACTCTGGTTTTAGCTAACACACCAGAACGTCTAGGTGAATGGCGGCGGGGTCTGCAAGACTGTCTAGGCATCGGTCGTCCAGATTTCGGGCCGGATAGAGGTGTTGTATTATTTGAAGCAGCAGATGCTTTAGCACAAAAGGCAGACCGTTTAGTGAAAGCCAATCAATTGCCTTTGATTCTCATTGATGATTCGGAGGAGCAAATTAGTCTAGCATTACTACAATTTCCTCTGTGGTTAGCTTTTGCTCCTGACCCGAAAACAGTGAGAAATTATGATGATGATTTTTAAATTTGTCATTAGTCAATGGTCAATAGTCATTAGTCAATAGTCAATGGTCAAAATCAAGGTTTTTGGACTGTTGGCTTTTGAGTGTTGATCACTCACAGAAGGGTTTTTTGGTTCAGTGCGTAAGTCATCATGATTATTTTTGCACAATGTCCATCAATGCGTTATTAATTACGTCATCACTAACACCATGACGTTTAAGACTGGCAATCAACACAGAAACCGGATCTCCTTCCAATCGCTCTAAATCTGCTCTAAGTCCCTGACCAATATAAGCACGAATTAAAGGTTGATACCCTGAAAAACCTAATAGTGGCGCGACTCGTTTTAAATCCTCAATTACATCTTCAGGTATCCTAATCGTTACACTGGTCATAGGACGATTAGGGTCTAACCGTTTTTTTAAATCCTCAATTTTCATAAGACCTTGCTCCTTGCGCGTCGCCTTACGAACCTAAATAATCCGAATTATATTGTTATCACAAAATACAGATCCATAGTCTTCATCTTAGACGGGATGTATTTACGTTGTCAATACGCTTGAGGCTAATTTGCCGTTATTTAGTCAAAAACTCTTAGACTACTCAAGATAAACTATTGACTATAAACTATTAATTCTTGTGAATTCCTATGGCTACTTGGTTAAGTTTGTGTGGTGCAGTCGTAATTGTAGCTTACCTGTTGGGTTCGTTTCCGACTGGGTATATTGCTGTCAAACAACTTAAAGGTATTGATATTCGAGAAGTGGGTTCGGGTTCCACAGGTGCAACTAATGTTTTGAGGACTTTGGGTAAGGGGCCAGGAGCGTTTGTTTTAGGACTGGATTGCTTGAAGGGAGTATTAGCGATCGCCTCAGGTTACTATTTATTTGACTTCGCTGCTAGCCAAAATTTAATTCCCCCAACGGTAGATATCAACCTATGGCAACCTTGGCTAGTTATATTAGTAGGTTCAGCTGCTATTTTAGGACACAGCAAGTCAATTTTTCTGGGCTTTACAGGTGGCAAATCTGTGGCTACTAGTTTAGGAATTTTGTTAGCGATGAATTGGCAAGTGGGTTTGGCTACTTTGGGAGTGTTTGCCTTTGTCGTGGCGATATCGCGGATTGTATCATTGGGTTCGATATTAGGTGCGATCGCAGTTCCCATTGAGATGGTGATTTTACACCAACCTCTAGCATATATCTTGTTTGCGATCGCTGGTGGTCTATATGTAATTTTCCGTCACCGCGCTAATATTGAGCGTTTGCTAGCAGGTACAGAACCAAAAATCGGGCAAAAACTCGTCACGGAAACAGAACAACAAAACGCTTAAAAATCCAGCATTAATATCTTTCTCTCAATCTATTATGGTGAAACTACCTGAATTAGATACAGCAACTATAGACCGGATCATAGAAATGGCTTGGGAAGATAGAACCCCATTTGATGCCATTGAAGCTCAATTTGGTTTGTTAGAAAAACAAGTAATTGCTCTGATGAAACGAGAGATGAAAGCATCTAGTTTTCGGATGTGGCGAGAACGAGTTAACCAACGCAAAACTAAGCATTTAGGTAAGCGGGATTTTGTTGCAGGCAGGTTTAAATCAGCTAATCAAAAGACATAGATAAGTATGACAATTGGAGTTTGGATTTTAGGAGATCAACTTTGGGAACAACAAGCAGCTTTGCAAAGTGTTGCTCAAAAAGAGAATTTACCTGTAATTTTCATCGAATCTTTGCAACATATCCAAGTCCGTCCTTATCATCAACAAAAACTAGTTTTAGTCTGGTCAGCAATGCGGCATTTTGCTGAAGAATTGCGCCAGAAACAATATTTAGTTACATACAAAATATCTGATGATTTTGCTACACCTTTGCAAGCGTGGGTGCAAGAATATCAAATTACTGAATTGCGGCTGATGATGCCGAGCGATCGCCCTTTTATCGAAGTAATTCACAGTCTAGAATTATCCTGTAAAATTACGCTGATTCCCAATAATCATTTTTTGTGGAGTACAGAAGAATTTAATCACTGGGCTAAAAATCGTAAGCGCCTATTAATGGAAGATTTCTACAGAGAAGGTAGGCGGCGTTGGCAGATTTTAATGGCACAAAACAAACCCATTGGCGGAAAGTGGAATTTAGATAAAGAAAATCGCCAACCACCAAAAGGTAAGCTCAATACACCACCGGCACAATGGTTTGTAGCAGATAAAATCACACTTGATGTTATTGCTAAAGTCAAGTCTTTATCTATTGCTACTTATGGAGATTTAGAAACATTTCGTTGGGGTGTAACTCGTCAACAAGCACTACAAGTTTTAGATTGGTTTATTCAACATCGCTTATCTGATTTTGGCCCTTACCAAGATGCGATGGTGACAGGAGAACAAACGATGTGGCACGCGATGCTTTCTCCTTATTTGAATCTTGGATTACTGCAACCTTTAGAAGTCATTCAAGCAGTCGAACAAGCTTATCAACAACACCAATTACCTTTAAATAGTGTGGAAGGTTTTATTCGTCAAGTCTTGGGTTGGCGAGAATATATGCACGGTGTTTATCACTATGTAGATGCAGCATATCCAGATAAAAATTGGTTTAATCACACGCAAGCACTACCAGAATTTTTCTGGACAGGTAAAACTCAAATGAATTGTCTACACCAAGTTCTTACCCAAGTTCAACATAGTGGTTATGCTCATCATATCCAAAGGTTAATGGTGTTGAGTAATTTTGCTCTGATTGCTGGATTATTACCCCAAGCAGTAGAAAATTGGTTTCATGCTGCTTTTATTGATGCTTATGATTGGGTAATGCAGACAAATGTCATTGGTATGGGTTTATTTGCCGATGGTGGTGTGTTGGCATCAAAGCCCTATGCTGCATCTGCTAATTATATTAATAAGATGAGTGACTATTGTAAAGGTTGTGAATATAATTACAAGGAACGTGTGGGTAAAAATGCCTGTCCTTTTAACTTCTTTTACTGGAATTTTCTTGACCAACACCGTGATAAATTACAAACTCAAGGACGGATGAGTTTTATTTTAAAAAACTTAGATAAAATGTCTCCTGAAGAATTACAAAGCATTCGTAAACAAGCTCACATATGGCATACAGATAATTCGTAATTTTTCATCAGGGGTGTAGAGGTATAGAGGAATCCCATACAATTCATCATAAATTACATGACAAATATGCCATTGCTGAACTATCCTTCTCAAGATGGGGGAAATAAATTGATTAAGCCGTTAGACTTTTGTCTGTTAATGCCTGAAAAACGTGTGTCAACCCTGGAGTGTAAGCCAGGGTTTTTTTATGGCTGGGACTTAGATAGAAGCTTTTTGCCATATCAAAAAAATTGAATTTTGTATACACCTATTGGGTGGATGAACTACTATCAAACTAGGAATAGATTATAAACATATAGTAAACACCTGGTATGTAGGGGCTAGACTATTGTCCATGCCTCTTTTTTATGTCTGATGAATTATGTATTTTTGAGCAACTTTTTTGGATAAAAATCAGCTTTTTGCAGATGCAAAGAATAGCATTTCTGGGCTTTTGATGATACTTCCTCAAGGAAGATGATATGTTAAAAAAGTAAGTTTAAATTAATTTAGTACGTTGTTAAGCACAGCAATTATCAAGGTTTGGTTCATGACCAAACCTTTTTTGTCAGTAATTACATAAGCACTAAAGATTTTGTGTTGACATCTACCTGAAGTCTCATAAACTGAGATTTTGAGTGTTGATAAACTTGATGAGAGTTGGTATATGCTATGAGAATCCACTTTGAGTTCTGTTAGCGTAGCCTCATGATTTGCGTAGTCAGGCAATAGGCAAGAGGGTTCTCGAAAATGAAAGTCAAGCATTACCAGTTTTCTGAGGATTTGCATACAGTCTAAAGGAAGATGAACTAAAGTCATAGAAGGTTTAAATTATTCTTGGTGTAGTAAATGCTTGGTATACATAAAGGCTTGGTTTGTCCAGGCCTTTTTTGTTATTTTATAGAGCGACACATTATTTGACCGTGCCGACAAATTATTTGTCATAAACTGTATAGCGACGAATTATTTGTCATAGTTTTTTCGTTTATGCAGATACATAGTAGCACTCCACTGGGCTAAGTATTATTTTTAGTTACATTAGCTCTCGAAGTTATATCTGTAATTTTTTTGAGGTCTAAACCTAAAATAACAGTGCAATGCGATCGCCATTTCTTATCAAATCTGACTACCACAATCACATACAAGTCTAACTAACTGAGTTGGAATTTATAGTAATACTCAGTATTAATACTAATGCGTTTCAAAAAATGTGTTGCTATATTTTTAACATACAAATTAGTATACTTGCTCACGCTTGTAACCATAATTGAGTATGGCTTTGATGGGCGAAATATATCGTTTTTTCATTAAATAGACTCAAAGAGTTTAAATAATGTAAATTAATATATTTTTTAAGTTATGTATTAAAATATACATTTTGCTTATTAAATTAAATTTATAAGTATTCTTAAATCCTAAATTTTTATACCCAATTAAAATCTGCGGATTTGCAACTGTGAGCGATCACTAATGGTGAGCGGAACGCGATCGCTTCACAGGCGATTTTTCATGCAAAAAATAGCTTCTTTGTGGTTGGTGTAAGGATTTCAGCGTGCAAAGGATTCTAGAGGATGAGTGTTGTTACTGGGCAAATTGTGCGGGTGCGATCGCGGCAGTATCTTGTAGAAGATGTAGTGGCTAAACCTTCTCTCAAAGAAGACACTTTAGTTTGCCTCTCATGTTTAGAAGATGATGCGTTAGGGGAACAGTTAGAGGTTCTTTGGGAAAGGGAAGTCGATGCGAAAGTCATAGGTAAAACTTCCTGGGAGTCTATAGTAAACCGAGGTTTTGACAACCCCCGCTTATTTTCGGCTTATCTCCACACTCTACGCTGGAACTGCGTTACCTCAACTGACCCGAAACTTTTTCAAGCACCCTACAGAGCAGGTATTGAAGTCAAAGCTTACCAACTTGAACCGCTACGCAAAGCTTTATTAATGCCCAGAGTTGGTTTGTTTATTGCTGATGATGTTGGATTAGGGAAAACCATTGAAGCAGGGCTGATTTTAAGAGAAATGTTGATGCGGCAAAAAGTTCGCCGTGTCGTGATTTCCTGTCCCCCATCGGTTGTAAGGCAATGGCAAGAAGAAATGGAAAGCCGCTTCGGGCTAACTTTTGTGATTTTTGACCGTGAGTTCGTGGCTAGTCGTCGTCAAGAACGGGGTTATGGAATTAACCCTTGGACAACTCACAGCCGTTTCATTATTTCTCATGCTTTGTTACGCGATGAAACCTATGCTGCGCCTTTGCGTGATTGGTTGGGAGATTTTGCAGGCGCATCAATGTTGATTCTGGATGAAGCACACAACGCAGCCCCAGCTAGTGGTGCGAAGTACGCTGTAGATTCTCAGTTAACACGCACTGTCCGCGATATTGCGCCACGGTTTGAACATAAGCTGTTCCTTTCTGCTACGCCTCACAATGGTCATTCCAATAGCTTTGCAGCATTACTAGAAATCCTTGACCCGCAACGGTTTTGTCGAGGTGTACCTGTGCGCGAGCGCAAACTTCTAGACACGGTAATGGTGCGGCGATTAAAGCAAGATTTACGGGAGATTGGCGAAGAGTTTCCCGAACGGCGGGTAATTCCTATCGTTATCGATAACCTTCCAGAAGATGCGCCCGAATTGAAACTGTCGCGGTTGCTGCAAGAATATCGCAGTCTGCGAGAAGAACGGCTCAAGGAAGCATCGAAGTCAACGCAAAATGCGGCGATGCTGGTAATCACTTCGCTGCAAAAGCGTCTGCTGTCTTCTATCGAAGCTTTTGCACGCACTTTGAAAGTTCATCGGACGGCGATTGAAAAGCAATCTGCTAACCGTTCTAGTAACACTATCGAAAATTTACCGTTGCTGTTAGAACCCCCTGGTGCTGATGATGAACGCGCCGAACTAGCAGAAGAAGAAGTACAAGCGGAAGAAGATACTCAGGTAACGGTGGCTACTGGACAGGCTACAAGCTTTGGGTTAAGCAGTCGGGAATCGGAAATTTTGTCAGAGATGACCGATGTAGCGAACCAAGCTAGATATCAAGCTGACCCACGAGTTGAAAAGTTATTTGAATGGATTAAACAAAATCTCTGTCCTGATTTGGGTAAACCTAATGCTGCTTGGTTAGAGAAGCGAGTCATTATATTTACTGAATATACAGATACAAAACGCTACTTACAGCAAAAACTTCAAGAAGCGATGGCTGCGCCAAAGCCTTCGGCTAACGCTCTCTCAGATAAAGAACGAGAACGCATTGATCTATTTCATGGCGGTATTGGTGAAGAACGCCGGGAAGCCATTAAAAATGCCTTTAACTCCGACCCATCGCGTCACCCCCTCCGCATTCTCATAGCCACGGATGCAGCACGGGAAGGGGTAAACCTGCAAAACAATTGTGCTGACCTATTCCATTTTGATGTGCCTTGGAACCCGTCGCGGATGGAACAGCGCAACGGCCGTATTGACAGAAAATTACAGCGATCGCCTATTGTTCACTGCTACTACTTTGTTTTAGCGCAACGGACAGAGGACAAAGTATTGAAAGTGCTGGTGAAGAAGACCGAAACAATTCAAAAAGAATTGGGGACGCTTTCGCCAGTTGTGCAGAAGAATTTATCACGCCTGCTGGAAGGTGGTATTCGCCACAATCAGGTAAATAGTATAACTGCATCCATCGAACAAGCTGATTTACCTAACTTATCAATCATTAACGAGGAACTCGAAGAAAATCGACTACGGAAGGAAGAATTAACCAAGGAATTATCCCAGTTACAGGAGATGCTGAAAACGTCGCGGGATTGGTTGGGACTGAGTGACGAACACTTCCGCAATGCTATTTCTGCTTCTTTAGAAATTCTCGGTGCAACTCCTCTGGCCCCAGTCGATAGTCAAGAAGCTTGTCAAGATTCGGCTACTGCACGCTGGACACTTCCGCCCCTTGACCAACGCGCAGACCCGACGTGGGCGAATACTCTTGATACCTTAAGACCACCACGCAAGAAAGGACAAAAGCCTTGGGAATGGCGACGGGAAGCAGCGATTCGTCCGGTAGTATTTCGTGACCCTGGTTCATTGGATGGGGATGTAGTTCACCTGCATTTAGAACATCGGGTGGTACAGCGTCTTTTAGGGAGATTTTTAGCCCAAGGGTTTTTACATGATGAGTTAACCCGCGCTTGCGTTTGTCTGACTGATGACCCAATTCCTAAAGTTCTCGCCTTGGGACGGTTATCTGTTTATGGACAAGGCGCGTCGCGGCTGCATGACGAAGTAATTGCGATCGCAGCAGAATGGTCAGACCCAACTGCGAGGGGACGCAAGAAACTACAACCCTTAAACGAAGGGGAGAAAGACAACGTACTGGCTTTATTGGAAGATTCTTTAGCTTCTCCTCGTTTGCAAAAAGTTTCCGAAACGGTTAAGGAACTGCTGAAACAGAATGCTACTCAAGATATTGCTGATTTGATTCCCCATTTAGAACGTCGTGCCAATATTTTGGCGCAAAGGGCTGAGAAAAAGTTAACCGAACGGGGCAAAAAAGAAGCTGTGGAGATGAAAAAAATTCTCGAACAACAGCAGCAGCGTATCAGCCAACGTAAGCAGGAAATTGAAAATACTAAAGCTATCCAGCTATCAATTCCGTTTGAAGAGTTCCCAGCCGAGGAAAAACGGCAGTTAGAAGCAGACCGCCGCCATTGGGAGAAGCGATTGAAAGCCCTGGCTGAAGAGATTAATTCTGAACCTGCCCGAATTGAGGCTTCTTACGAAGTTAGGGCGGTGCGAGTTGAACCTGTGGGATTGATTTATTTGTGGCCAGTTTCGGGTTAACAAGCAATTCCCCGACACATAGCCCCAAGACCGCCAGGGAATGTAATTCCCCGACACATAGCCCCAAGACCGCCAGGGAATGTAATTCCCTGTCTAACAGCGAAAGTCCTCTAAAAAAGGACTGTGTAAACGGTTTCAGTCGGATTTATCCGACTTCTGCTATCAGACAGGGGTTTATAACCCCTGGCTGTCTGGCTGTCTGACTGGCTGACTGGCTGACTGGCTGACTGGCTGACTGGCTGACTGACTGGCTGACTGGCTGACTGACTGGCTGGCTGGCTGGCTGGTTGTCTGGCTGGTTGTCTGGCTGGCTGTCTGGCTGGCGGGGAAATTCACAATTAACTACTAAATGACTGGCAGGAAAATTCACAACTAAGTAATTACTAACTGACTGATGGGCAAAATAACAACGACACCTAAAAACAAATGAGGCGGTCGTGGTTAAGGATAAGGAAGTTCAAGCGCATAAGGAATGGTTGGGCTTTCTTCAGCCAGTGGGGTTGGTAGTGTCGCCAACGGCGTTGAATAATGCCCAAATGTCGGTAAATCGCAACGTTGTTGAGTTACAGCAACGGTTAATCGAAATAGTAAGCCGAGATTACACCGATGACAGCACCAACTACACCTGCGTAATTTCTGACTTTCCCACCTTCACAGTTGAAATTCTGGGTTGGCAACCAACAGATTTAATCGAGAGTCCAGAGGATTTGGCGGTATCGCTACCAGAATACAGTGAAACCTTACAACCAACCTATGCCGTACCTGACCCGGATAATGGTGGTTGGTTGATGCTGGTACAGGTCATTTCCCCTGGTACTGACCTTGATAGAGTTAGCGAGAATATCAAATCTACAGGATGGCACGCCAGCCCCCAGGCGAAGTTTGAGCGACTGTTGCGGGAGAAAGAAATTCCTGTAGGTATTTTGTGTAATGGTACAGAATTACGTTTGGTATATGCCCCACGGGGAGAATCTTCTGGACACCTAACCTTTCCGGTACAGGCGATGTGCGAGGTATCGGGACGGTTGATTTTGGGTGCAATGCAGATGTTGTTGGAAGAACAGCGAGTGTTCAATGCGCCAACAGACCGCCGTTTAGTAGCGTTGCTGCAAAATAGCCGCAAGTACCAAAACGAAGTTTCTACCAAGTTATCAGAACAGGTACTTGATGCGCTGTGGGAATTACTGCGTGGTTTTCAAGCTGCGAATGACCATGCTAAAGGAATCTTGCTTGATGACATTGCCCAAAACGAACCTCAGCATATTTACGGTGGATTAATTACCGTTTTGCTACGGTTGGTGTTTCTGCTGTATGCGGAAGATGAGGGTTTAATGCCGCAGGGTTCGATTTACACGCGCAACTATTCGGTAACTGGGCTGTATGAGAGATTGCGCGAGGATGCGGGTAACTATCCTGACACAATGGAACAGCGTTATGGTGCTTGGGCGTGGTTACTCAGTCTTTTTCGCTTAGTTTACGATGGCGGCTGTCATGCTGATTTATACTTACCAGCACGTCACGGACAGCTTTTTGACCCCGATGAGTACGCATTTTTAGAAGGTCGTTCTCGCCATACTACCTATAAAGAATGGGAATTGATTGAACCGCCACGCATTTCTGATGGTGTAGTTCATGAGGTATTGCGCGGTTTACTCGTTCTTGATGGTGAACGTTTGTCATACCGGGCTTTGGATGTGGAACAAATCGGTTCCGTGTACGAGGCGGTGATGGGTTATGAGGTCAAAAAAGCTACTACGCTATCTATTGGTGTATGGAGTAAACCCAAGGGTGCGAAAACCTCTGTGACTGTGGTTGTTAGCGTTGATGAGGTATTAAAGACCAAAGCCAATGACAGAGCGAAGTATTTAAAAGAAGTAGCAGGTTGTGAAATATCCGGTAAATCACTGGCCGAGTTAAAGCAAGTGAAAACTGCCGAGGATTTAATTGCAGCTTTAGGACGGAAGATATCGCCGCAAACACCCGCTTTACTGGCGGCTGGTTCATTGTATTTGCAACCAGGGGAAGAACGGCGGCGTAGTGGTTCTCATTATACGCCCCGTGCGTTGACAGAACCGATAGTTAAAGAAACCCTCAGACCTGTTTTAGCAGCTTTGGGTGAACGTCCCACACCAGAGCAAATTTTGGCTTTGAAGGTATGCGATTTAGCTGTAGGAACGGCTCCTTTTTTGGTGGAAGCTTGTCGTCAGTTGGCAGAAAAATTGGTGGAAGCTTGGAATCTACATGGCTTGATTTCAGAAGTTCCATCGGATGAAGAACCGTTATTGTATGCGCGGCGTTTGGTGGCGCAGCGTTGTTTGTATGGGGTAGATAAAAACCCGTTTGCGGTGAATTTGGCGAAGTTATCTTTGTGGTTGGTAACTTTAGCGAAGAAGCATCCTTTTACATTTTTAGACCATGCGTTGAAATGTGGTGATTCATTGGTAGGTTTAACCCGTGACCAACTTGTTAAGTTTAACTGGGAAAAAGATACTACGTATGATGATAAAGAATTACCTTTATTTAATGAGCAACTAAATAAGGTTAAGTTTAACCGTGATGAGATTCAAAGTTTAGGCGATGAAAATTACGATGCGAAGCGTGATTTTTATCAAGCAACAGAGGAATTATTACATGATGCTCGTCTTAAAGGTGATTTAGTGATTGCTTCTTTCTTTGCTGCGGATAAAGATAAAGCGAAGAAAGAGGAACGAGATGGATTATTTCAGAAGTATTTTAAATGGCGGAGAAATCCTGATGAGAGTGGAGAGGTTTTAAGTATTAGTAGAAATTTGCGACAAGCAGATAAACCTGTAAAGCCGTTTAATTGGGAAATTGAATTTCCAGAGGTATTTGATAGAGAAAATTCTGGGTTTGATGCGATTGTTGGCAATCCCCCATTTGCAGGGAAGAATACAGCAATAAATGCTCATACTGATGGATATATGGATTGGTTGAAAGTGGTTAACCCAGAATCACATGGTAATTCTGATTTAGTCGCTCACTTTTACCGCAGAGCGTTTGCGCTTTTAAGAGAATCAGGTTGTTTTGGTTTGATTGCTACAAATACTATTGCTCAAGGTGACACTCGTAGCACTGGATTGAGATATATCTGTGAGAATAGCGGTACTATTTACAATGCTCAAAAGCGGTTAAAGTGGCCTGGTTTAGCCGCCGTTGTTGTGAGTGTAGTTCATGTTATTAAACAAGACTATACAACAAGAGAAAAAATAAAACAGCAATCACAAATACAGGCTGGAAGCCAGGTAGAAAGCCGGGGAATCAATTCCCCGTCTGAAAGCGGAAATCCTCTGAAGAGGATTGAGTCAAATATCGATGAAAATTCTAGTCGGTTTCAACCGACTTCTGCTATTAGACCGGAAATTGATTTCCGGGCGGGTGTGGAGGCAGAACGAATTAATTATCAAATTCCTGGGGATGAAAATAAAATTAACTCTCAGAATGGTAAATATTTACAACTAATCCTTGACGGTAAAGAAGTTAATTTTATTTCTGCATTTTTATTTAAGTCGGGTGGTAATAATAACCCTGCTGTGTTATTAGCAAATGCTGATAAAAGTTTTATTGGTAGCTATGTGTTGGGTATGGGTTTTACATTTGATGATTCCAACCCTGAAGCTACATCTATTGCAGAAATGCAACGTTTGATTGCACAAAATCCTAAAAATCAAGAGCGAATTTTTCCTTATATTGGTGGGGAAGAAGTTAACTCTAGTCCAACTCATGAACATCATCGATATGTAATTAATTTTGGTGAAATTAGTGAGGCTGAGGCTAGAGAATATTCTGATTTGATGCAGATTGTGGAAGAGAAAGTTAAACCTGCAAGATTAGCACAAAAGCGTGAAATTCGCGCTCGTTACTGGTGGAGATTTGGTGAAACAACACCTGCTTTGTTTAAAGCGATCGCACCTCTCGAACATGTGTTAGTAACTGCTCGTGTGAGTCAACGTAGTTCATTTACTTTTCTATGTAATAACATGGTGTTTTCTGAACAGTTAGTAGTCTTTACTGACGAACGCTATTCATTTTTCTGCATTATGCAATCATACATTCATGAAATTTGGGCTAGATTTTTTTCATCAACATTTGGAGATGGCTTGCGCTACACTCCCTCAGACTGTTTTGAAACCTTCCCCTTCCCCGAAAACTGGGAAACCAACCCCACCCTAGAAGCTATAGGCAAAGAATACTACGAATACCGCGTCGCCTTAATGGTTCGCAATAACCAAGGACTCACCGACACCTACAACCGTTTCCACGACCCCGACGAAAACCACCCCGAAATCCTCAAACTCCGCGAACTCCACACCGCAATGGATAAAGCCGTCCTCGACGCTTACGGCTGGTCAGATATCCCCACCGACTGCGATTTTATTCTCGACTATGAGGAAGAGGAGGACACAGAAAACAGCAGTGGACGACAAAAGAAAAAACCCTGGCGTTATCGTTGGCGCGAAGAAATCCACGATGAAGTTTTAGCACGCTTGCTTGATTTAAACCAAAAACGCGCCGAAGCAGAAATTTTAGGCGGTAAAGGTGCAGATAAGAGTAAGGGGAAAGGAGGACAGACGAAAAGAAAGCGTAAAAATGAAAATGAACGAGTAACTATTCCGGGGATAAAGGTAGATTAATTTACAGTAGTTTGCATTTATAAAAAATAGCGATCGCATTTTCTAATATGGGGTGATGTCGTTATCCCGAATATCCCAACTATCCCGGCAGACAAACCGACCGGCCAACCGACAGCCAACCGACAGAGATTATAAATCTCTGTCTAATAACGGAAGTCCTCTTAAAGAGGACTAAATTACCAAATTTTATCTTGGCGGTTGAGATAGTCGTCTGAAGACGACTTAAGTTTTCAGACAGGGATTTATAATCCCTGGCTGGCTGTCTAATAACGGAAATCCTCTTAAAGAGGACTAAATTACCAAATTTTATCTTGGCGGTTGAGATAGTCGTCTGAAGACGACTTCAGCTTTCAGACAGGGATTTATAATCCCTGGCTGGCTGTCTAATAACGGAAGTCCTCTTAAAGAGGACTAAATTACCAAATTTTATCTTGGCGGTTGAGATAGTCGTCTGAAGACGACTTCAGCTTTCAGACAGGGATTTATAATCCCTGGCTGGTTGGGTGATTAATTAATGGGTCAATAATTGATTTACTGAATAATTAGCTCTATAGATATTTTTATAAATATTTTTTGCTTAGTTGATAAACTTTATAAATAAATGGGTAAGTTAATAAAAAATGTATATATTTATTATTAATAATTTATGACTTTGTGGCGGCTATATTATCATTTGGTATGGACAACAAAAAATCGTCAACCACTCATCACATCAAATAAAGAACAGCAACTTTATAATTATATTCTTGGCAAGGCACAAGCATTAAATTGTCAAATTCATGCAATTGACGGTATTGAAGACCACATTCATGTTGTTGTTACTATTCCACCAAGTTTGGCAGTTTCGGAATTTGTCAAGAAAATCAAAGGAAGTAGTTCTCATCATCTAAATCATAGTTCTAATGCTTCATCTGATAAATTTGCTTGGCAAGAAGGATATGGTGTTTTTTCTCTAGGCTATAAGCAGCTTAAAGATGTAGTTATCTATGTACAAAATCAAAAAATTCATCATTCTCAACTAACGACACATCCTTATTTAGAGCCAAAGAACACCGAGAACTAAATTATCAAATTTATTGGGTATATATAGGAATCATATTTGATTCCTGTTGGCGTAGCCTGTGCTTACACAAAAAAATCAGTACACTTTTATTGATTCTTACCCTGTTCCCTACCTATTGCGCTTCGCGCACCACGTAAGTAGTTTCAATAATCAAGTCGGATTCCTATATGCGGTAGCAGAATTAAACAATATATCTATCTTAAAATATTCACAATTACTAATCCATTTTTAATAGATTTTATCTAATAGACAGGGATTTTAAATCCCTGTCTGTCGCCCTGTCTAATTATCAGTCGAATTTTGGAAAAAAGGGCTAACTTTTACTAGCAACACTCTTAAATTTTTATGAGGAACTAGTTTGTCATATTGCAAGCGACCAAGAATTATGCCTGGATGCCTGCTTTGAGTCTGAGCAAATTCTTCAATTGCTTTACGAGAAAAGACTTTTTTGCTCCTGATAATAAAATCTTGATATGGCTGAGGATGTATTAACCATTCAGCAGCTTTCTGATTCGCTTCTATTTCCTCCTCATTCTCTTCTAAAGCGTCTAAATTGTCTAAGTAGCTGCCTTTATGCCCTAAAAATATATGTGCTAATTCATGTAGGAGAGTAAACCAAAATGAATCAATTCGGTCATATCTTAGTGTCAGTGCAATAACTGGGTTACTCTCTAAATACAAAGCTGCACCATCTAAATAGGTTTTACTCAAATGCGGGACAATTACAAAATGTACACCCAAATCTCCTAGTAATTTAGGAATTAGCACAATATTTTCTACTTTTTCGGCACAAGCAAGAATTTCTGGTATGGCATTTTCTAATTTTGTCCGGTCAAAGCTTCTAATTTTCTGTTGTTTAGCTAGATTCTCAACTCGTTTTACCCAAACTATGCGAGAAATATCTTCTGGCTTTCTATGTTCTGAACAACGAAAATTAACACTTAACTTAGGTATTTCATCTAAGGAGTGTATGGAGAAAAAATTGCATATTTGCTGTTCTAGACTATCAATGGAATCTGTTTTTTTTATCCACCCATTTTTGATTATTTCAGACATGGGAAGAATTGTATATAATTGACTTTTACGAGTTATACTTTGCTCCTTTTCCTCGTGCTTTTTTTCTTTTACCGCTAGATGAAGCCGATATTTTGCTTCTAAGTTTGTCCAAAACTCAGCAGTAGTACCCAAAGCTTGCGACAATTCGATCGCGGTTTCTGGTGTAATTTGCTTGGTTCCCCGAATAATTTCGTTGATAGTTTGAACTGGACGACCAATAATTTCAGCTAAATCTTTTTGCGTCCAGCCACGTGCTTCTAATTCTCGACTTAAAATTTTTCCAGGTGTTGGTACTCTTGCTGGTGTTAAATTCTGGCTCATATTCTTGTCTCCCCTGCTGTATTGGTTAGTGGTAATCCTCAATATCGATAATGGTCAGGTAATTACCCTGTTCATCTTTATCCACTGTCAAAATCAAGCGCCACTGGTCATTTAAACGTAAGGAACGCTGTCCTGCTTTCCCTCGTTTTCCTTGCAGTTTTCAAATCGCAATCCCTTTTGAGCATATAAGTCTCGTTCGTCTACAGCAGCATCAATAATCGCCATCGAGGTCAAGTTTTTGATTTCTTTATGAATATGTACGGACAATAGTTATTTTTATCTGTTATACAAGAGTTAAAAACTATACATGATGATATCAGCTACTCCTAACGAAGTCCGATCGCGCCTCATCGAAGCCTTACAACTCGACCTCATAGGCCCCACCCCTGATGATATTGACCACGCAGAAGAAATTCTCGACCAAGCACCATCAAAGTGGTATCTTACAGGTTTCCTTGTTCCGCATGGCGCACCCATCGAACAGCGTGGAGATGATACGGCTGATGATGATTTAGACCAATTACAAAGGGGTAGCGCGGGTGAGGATGAAACTGTCCCAGACAAGCCATTCGCCAAGAAAGCTTTTTTCCCTTCATCGATGGGTTTAAGTTTTCTAGTTGCTGAAAACGCCAGTCAACTTAATCTCACAGTGCAATGGGGTGATTACTTCCCAATCAAAGATAATTCTGTAGCAGAATCTCAGAATGATTCTAGTGCGGAAGAAATTCTATCCCCCTTGGAAATAGAAACGACAATCCCCCAACCAGAAGCAGATAAAGGTTTATCTGGATGCTGGAAGCGGATTCCACGCCAAGCCCAAATCACTGTTCCTTTAAAATTACCGCTTCATCACAGCCAATCGACCAAAACTATTCCCATACCTGATAGTAACGGTTTACAACTCGTCGTCTCCATCCGTCCTGTAACATCTAAGGAACTTGTCCCGGCTGGAACTCGTTCTGTTTCTGTATTTCTAGTTAATAATCGCCTCTCCACCTCAGATAAACAGCGCGATATTAGCTATATTTTTCAAACCAGTTTAATCATCCATACCCCAGAACCATTAGTAGCCCGTCCCAACTTACGCGGACGAGATAATCATGATTGGGATGAAAACGTCGCAGATTTACAATACCGCGATGATTACGAATATGCAGTAGGTCATAACGTTAGTGCGATCGCACTCACCAATCCCGATGGTAGCTGTCAGGAAATACGTACAGCATGGATACCTACGGCTGATGTGGAAAAGGTCATCGCCACCCAAGTAAAGGACGTTGAATTGGGAATGGAAGCCTTAGCCAACGCACCCACACCAGCAGCATTGCAAAATATGCTGAGTCCAATGGTAGATGCTTACACTGATTGGATTCAGGAACAACACACCAAATGTCCCACCGAACCCAAGCGGTTAAATGTCGCCCTAGATTTACTCCGCCGTGCAGAAATTGCTAACAAGCGCATCAACGCAGGTATCCAAGCTTTAAATGACCCACAAATATTTGAGGCTTTCTGCATCGCTAATCGCGCCATTGCTACAGCTATCCGCCAACGTAATACTCACGGTAAAACTTTCACGCCGGAAACAGTAGCACCACCGAAATGGCGACCCTTCCAGTTAGCATTTTTACTGATGAACTTGGTAGGGATAGCTTACCCCGAAAATAGCGATCGTGAATTAGTCGATTTGCTATTCTTTCCTACAGGTGGCGGTAAAACCGAAGCATATTTAGGACTCGCAGCTTTTACCCTTGTCCTGCGGCGACTGCGTTATCCCGGTATCAAATCGGCTGGTTTAAGCGTCCTCATGCGCTACACCCTGCGTCTTTTGACTCTCGACCAACTTGGACGGGCGGCGACGATGATTTGCGCCTTAGAATTGGAACGCCAGAAAAACCCGCAGAAATTAGGAACTTGGCCGTTTGAAATTGGGCTATGGGTAGGACAAGCCGCAACACCCAACCGCATGGGTAAAAAAGGAGATAACGACGAAAACAGTGCTAGAGAACGTACTCGTGCTTTTCAAAATAACGATCGCCATCCCTCACCCATTCCCTTAGAAAATTGTCCTTGGTGTGGGACAAAATTTAACCGTAACTCATTCCAATTACAGCCAAATACTGAACAACCAACTAATTTACAAGTATTTTGTGCTAACCGTCGCTGTAATTTCCGTGGTAATCATCCTTTACCAATAGTCATCGTAGACGAGCCACTATACCGCCGTCTACCTTGTTTTATTATCTCTACAGTAGATAAATTCGCCACCCTGCCTTGGGTGGGAGAAACTGGTGCATTATTTGGACGAGTAGACCGCTACGACAATGATGGTTTTTACGGCCCCACTCAACTAAATCGCGGTAAACCCCTTGGCGGCTATTTACCACCACCAGACCTAATTATCCAAGACGAATTACATTTAATTTCCGGCCCCTTGGGAACAATGGTAGGACTATACGAAACAGCCATTGATGCTTTGTGTAGCCAAGAGATAGACGGTAAAACAATTCGTCCGAAAATAGTTGCTTCCACTGCGACAGTACGCCGCGCCAGCAAACAAATTCAAGCTTTATTCGGTCGCAGCGAAGTTGATATATTTCCACCACCGGGGCCAGACAGACGTGATTCATTCTTTGCTAAAACCGTCCCCGCTACAGTCAAAAATGCTCGTACCTATGTAGGAATTGCTGCTCAAGGACGCAGTTTAAAGGTAGTGTTATTGCGTAGCTATTTAGCATTGTTAGGCGCAGCCCAAAAGCACTGGCTAGAACAAGGGGGCAAGAAAAACTCTGAGAACCCAGCCGACCCTTATATGACGCTGTTAGGTTACTTTAACTCCCTACGTGAACTAGGTGGTAGTCGGCGCATTGTAGAAGATGAAGTCAAATCTCGTCTATTACGTTACAGCCAGCATCAGCGAGTTGACGAAACTTCAGGGTTATTTGCTGACCGGAAAATTGATGATGAACCAGAAGAACTAACCTCCCGTGTCAGCACTAGCGAAGTTGCAGATACTAAGCGGCGGATGGAATCAACCTTTGATAAAGACGAAAAGGTTGATGTGGTTTTAGCAACAAATATGATTTCCGTAGGTTTGGATATTACCCGCTTGGGTTTAATGGTAGTTCTCGGTCAACCCAAGACAGCCGCCGAATATATCCAAGCTACCAGCCGTGTAGGGCGGGATGAGGAACGACCGGGTTTAGTAGTGACGTTATTGAACATTCATCGTCCACGCGATCGCTCTCATTATGAACGCTTTTGTGCTTGGCATTCAACATTTTACCGAGCAGTAGAAGCCACCAGCGTAACACCCTTTTCACCCCGCGCTATTGACCGAGGTATTGCTGCCATTACCGTTGCTTTGGCACGGCTAGGACATCCTGGAATGACAGCACCAACTGGCGCTTTCGATATTACTCAACATCGTCAAGAACTAGAGTTTGTTGTGGAAACCATTGCACAAAGGGCAGAAGTTTCTAAAAACGACAAGGCTGAGGCAGAGGAAACACGTCACAAAGTCAAAGGACGAGTAAAAAACTTACTAGATACATGGGTAAGCATTGCGAATGGAAAAATTAGCCTGCAATATCAGCGTGAAGTAGGCGAAGCACCACCACTGATATTTGACCCCCTCGACCCCGAATTAGACAACCAACCACTAGAAGCGCGAAGGTTTAAAGCCCAGCGAAGCTTACGCGATGTCGAACCAACAGTCAATCTCTGGCTAATTAATCCTTACGGACATGAGGTAGAAAATGAAAAGTAAAGTTCAACTTTTATTCTTATTTCAGATAGCCAGGGATTATAAATCCCTGTCTAAAAGCCAAAGTCATCACAAGACGACTACATAAACAAAAAATCATTAATGTTTATTCCTCTTTCAGAGGAATTTTGCTATCAGACAGAGATTTAAAATCTCTGTCTGTCTGGATATAAGAACTAATAAACAAAACTTATGAACAAATCTCACAAGAAAATTCCCCCAGCCGGACAAGTGCGCCAAAGCCAAATCCTTTCTACCTTTGGGCCTGGGGCGATGGTAGACTTACCAGAACATTCAGTGTTAATTGCTGGTTTGAATCATTGGCGTGGTGACAAAAGGCGCATCTTTGAAGACCGATTAGCAACTAGAGTTGCTGAGATTTTAGAAGTCAACAATATTAAGCTGTATGCACCACCAGTTGACGAACAAGACTCTAAAGCACCCCGCACGGGAATTAATGCTTTCATGTTTCCCATTTGGTTTTTAGCCCAAGTCAAAGAAACTTGGTACGACACCAAAACCAAAAAAACATTCCGCACTCGTCCTCTGCTACCTTGGAATAATTTAGTAGGTGGTAAATATCTTAGTGCTGAGAAAAAGTCTATCCCAGTTGTACCCGTCCGCTTCGTACAAGCCTGCGTTAAAGGTCATATTAGCGATATTGACTGGTATCGTTTTGCTCATAATGACCTTGAAAATAAGTGTCGAGGTCAGCTATGGTTAGATGAGGGTGGTTCAGGTAACGACTTCGCTGAAATTTATGTGCGTTGCGAAGCCTGTAAAAAACGCCGTCCCCTTGCTGATGCTACAGTCCGCAACGGTAAAGTTTTAGGCCCATGTCAGGGACATCGCCCTTGGCTTGGTTCGTTTGCCCAAGAACCTTACTGTATTCGTGAATCTACAGGTCTACCAGAATACAACCGCTTATTAGTTAGGTCTGCCAGTAACGCTTATTTTTCGCAAATTCTCAGCGTTATTTCCCTTCCTGATTCAGACGCAGCTTTACAAAAAGCAGTAAATTCAGTCTACGAAGATTTCCTTAAAAACATAACAACACTTGAACAACTTACTCTTGTTAAGAGTCTAATGTCCAAGGTAGCCACAAATTTAGAAGGATTTAGCAATGAAGCCGTCTGGGAAGAAGTACAACGGCGACAAAGTGGGCAAGGAAAACCAAATAAAAGCATTAAGCAAGTAGAAATTGAGACATTACTTTCTAGCCCCGTCGAAGTTGGGGAAGATGTCCCTGACGGTGATTTTTATGCTAGGTCACGTAGTTTAGATAATTTACAGCCTGCGTTTGCTTCCTGCATTGAACGAATAGTTTTAGTACATCGTTTACGTGAAGTAATTGCCCAGGTGGGTTTTACTCGCTTTGAAGCCGAAATGCCAGATATCGACGGCGAACTTGATATCAGCGTCAGGCGTGCTGCGTTGGATATTGAAACCTCTTGGGTTCCGGCAATTGAAAATAAAGGCGAGGGTGTGTTTATTGCTTTCCGTAAGGAAGCTATTGAAGATTGGTTAAAACGAGAAGCCGTTAAAAAGCGAGGAAGAGAATTATCAAGAGGATTTGATATTTGGTGTGCGCGTAAAGGTATCGACCAGGAAAAAGAAAAAGTTAAGTTTCCTGGCTTGCAGTATATAATGCTGCATTCTCTATCACATTTATTGATTGTGGCTGTGTCGTTAGAATGCGGCTATGCGGCTAGTTCCATCCGCGAACGCATCTATGCTGGTGAATCTGGTCATGGCATTCTTTTATACACTGGTTCAACTGGTTCAGAAGGGACTTTAGGCGGACTGGTAGAAGTTGGCAAACGCATTGAACACCATTTGGAAGTAGCACTAGAACAAGGAAGATTATGTTCCAATGACCCAGTATGCGCTCAACATCGCCCAGATAACGAGCAAGAGGAGCGTTTTCTGCACGGTTCGGCTTGTCACGGATGCTTACTAATTGCAGAAACATCCTGCGAACGCCGCAACGAATTTCTTGACCGCGCCTTGGTTGTCTCTACAGTTGAAGGTTTAGGGGCAGAGTTTTTCCCAGAATAATCACAATGGCTTTTTTGCAACTGAGCCGTCCAACTTTACTGAAACTAGCAACAGCACTAGAAAACGGCAGGCTATCTCCGCCTTTTCTAGTATCGACTATTGCTAACTACGTACCCGCAACCTTAAGCCAAACCGTAGTTGATGAACTTAATCGTCTTATTGGTGAAAGCGTAAAGTGTAGTCATATTGCTTATACTCTCCGCTTATTAGCAGCAGAACGAAGCACATCTCAACCGAACGCAATATTGAAGCAGGTGTGTTGCTCACTGACTCAGCAACAGCCCAAGCGTTGCGATCGCAGTTTGACAGTTTGGTGTCTCACAAAATCCTGCGTCCTATTCCTGGGATTTGATTGTTTATGCGATCGCCTACAATGAAGCGTAAGCCCATCGCACTTAAACTATATCAGCCTGAGAAACAACATTCCCTTCACCTTCATCTGGCAGATATTCCAATAGTTCCCCAGGTTGACAATTCAACGCTTTGCAAATGCCATGTCTGTTAGGCTGCTAGAGTACGACATGACTGCTGGATACAGCTTTTGCGGTAACTGTACTTCAAGATAGTAAAAGATGTCAAATGGGTTCTATATTTATATAAGTTAAAGATTAATTTTTTCTTACTAAGGTTAACCCATCACCAATGGGTATGAGGCTGAGAGTGATTCTTTGGTCATGTAGTAGCTTGTGATTGAAGGCGCGGATTTTTTTGGTGCGATTATCTTGCACTTGAGTATCTGCCACTCTTCCCGACCAAAGAACATTATCGATCGCTATCACGCCACCATGTCGAATTAATTGCAGCGATCGCTCATAATAATGATCATAATTGCTCTTGTCAGCATCAATGAAGGCGAAGTCAAAGGTTTCCGCTTCCCCATTGCTGAGTAACCTATCCAAAGTCTCTATAGCTGGGGCGATGTGCAGTATGATTTTATCTGCTACTCCGGCTTGTTGCCAATAACGACGAGCGATCGCAGTAAACTCTTCACTAATATCACAAGCTACCACTTGCCCTTCTGGTGGTAAAGCTAGTGCCACTGCCAAGGAACTATAACCAGTAAATACGCCTATTTCTAAAGTTTTTTTTGCTACTGTTAATTGCACTAACAAAGCCATGAATTGTCCTTGTTCAGGGGCAATTTGCATTCTCCCTACAGGATGCTGGGCTGTTTCTTGCCGCAATTGCTTTAATATTTCTGGTTCTCGTAAAGAAATGTTTAGTAAATAATCATATAACTGTGGTGCAATTCCTAATGTCCGAATTGTCATGGAATTATTGTGATAATTGGGTTTTGATGAAAAATGCTAAAATTGCTTCAGCATAAATGCTTTTAGGCATCTGTGATGATTTTTGACTCTTCTAACGTGACTATTCCGGATGCGGCAGTTTCAGTATCTGGGTTAACTGATTATCTGCGATCGCTCTTAGAACAAGATGAGCAATTGCGGCAAGTTTGGGTGACTGGTGAAGTTTCCAGTGCTAATAATCATCGTAGTGGGTTATTCTTCACTCTACAAGACCCTGATGGTACGGCAGCAATTAAATGTGTGGTTTGGAATAGTCAATTGGCAAAACTCACTCAGTTACCTGTCCCTGGGGAACAGTTGATCATTTTGGGTAGTATTCGCTTATACCCACAAAGGGGAGAGTATCAATTAACAGTATGGCAAGCATTCCCTGGTGGTGTAGGTTTACAAGCATTGCGCTATCAACAGTTACGCAATCGGTTGCTGGCAGAGGGATTATTTGATCCGCAACGCAAGCGCCACATCCCTCTCCATCCACAAATAATTGCTGTTGTTACCTCACCCACGGCGGCGGCTTGGGGCGATATTCAAAAAACCCTCAAACACAGATATCCTGGTTTACACGTCCTATTTTCCCCGGCGACAGTCCAAGGTGAGCAAGCACCAGAATCTATCGTCAAAGCGATCGCCAGAGTAGAACGGGATGGTCGTGCAGAGGTGTTAATCTTATCTAGGGGTGGTGGTGCAGTTGAGGAATTAGTTTGTTTTAATGATGAACGTGTAGTCCGTGCTGTAGCTGAATGTACCATACCTGTAGTTACCGGTATTGGACATCAACGAGATGAGTCTTTGGTAGATTTGGTGGCTGATGTTTGTGTACATACACCCACGGCGGCAGCAGAAACCGTTGTCCCATCGCTAGCAGAAATGTATACTCAACATCGCCAGCGAGTTGCATCGCTACATGAGGCTGTGATTTATTCTCAAACATCTGCGGAGAATAAATTGCAGACATTACGCCATCGCTTACGAAATCTGCGCTTAGATCGGCAAATGCAGCAAGAGGTCAAAAATCTCCAATGGCAACGCCGACAATTGTTACAATTAACAACAGCGCGATCGCAACAAGCCAAGCAACACTTAGAAATGTTACGCCAAAAATTAGCCAGTCTTGACCCCAAAGCTGTGTTACAACGTGGTTATGCAGTAGTGAGGCAAGAAAATGGTGCGATCGCTCGTAATGCTGATAAATTAGCTGTAGGAGATGAGTTGTTGGTTCAATTGGGACAGGGTGAGGTGAAAGTCAAGGTGATAGAGTAGGTCATCCCAATGCCATATTTGCCAATTTCTCTCATCTATCTAATGCCAACTATTTACTGGCAAGTACAAAGAAAGTAGTCACATCATTCCAAATACCTTTATCTGTGGCGATCGCCTCTATTTCTGTAATATACTCTGCTTTAACTTGTGCTAATGTTTCTGGAGGAAGTTGGTTTACCTGAGAACCAAATGCACTTCTAGCATTTGCATCCCAAGCTTTTTCTGCATTGTGCAAATAGGAACCAAACTGCTCGATTATAATTTGAATGTTTGCAAATCCCGCCTCACTTAGCAAATTTTGGCACTTTTGTGGAGTTCCTAATGGTTCATTCGGGTTAGAAATGGTGATACCGTAAGTTTTTACTTTGGCTCTAAAGATAATAGCTGCTGTGTGGGCAGTTTCGGCAAAGCATGAGAAAGCAACTAAACCGCCTGGTTTAAGAAAGCGATACCACTGTTTTAGACTATTGCTAATATTTGTTAAATATACCAGGGCGCTAGAGCAGAAAATCACATTAAAACTGTTGTCAGGGAAATCAAGATAATCAGCATCGGCTTCTATAAGTTCGGTATTTTGTAAGCCAAGGGTGTTAATTTTGTGCTGTGCTTGTTCTAGCATTCCTGCGGCAATATCCACCCCCACAACTCTACCTTGAAAACCGACAATTTCTGCGGCTGCAATCAATACTAATCCCGTACCTGTCGCCACATCAAGCACTTGCTGTCCTGGCTGTAATTGCGCCAATTGCACCAACCGATTAGCTAAAGCCGCATGAAATGGACTCTTCTGGTCATAGTCTGGTCGAGAATTAAAATCATTAATTACAAGCCGTTTATAATTTTCGATATCTAAATGAGCCATCAAGTCGTTTTGCTCCAATTCAAAATTAAAGCCTACCCACGATAGGAATTATATCCATTTGCCCAACTTACAATATCAGGCGATCGCACGGTCGCAGCCTTCCTCTCCTTTATAGGAAGTATTGCCCCAATCAATCCAACTCTGGTGGGTGTTCATCCAATTTAACCCACATTGCCCTTGCCCGAACTAAGGACTTTCGATTCATCTGTAATGCTGTGATTGTAGCTCGACCAAATGCTGTCAATCCATTTATTTCTGTTTTACTCTCATTCCAAGCGAAATGTTCCTGCCAAACTTGCTCTTGGGGATGAAATAACGGCACAGTTTCCCCACTTTCCGGATCGATAGCAGTCTGACGATCGCCCTTATAGCGATTACAAGACGGACAGGCAAAACAAAGATTTTCAAATACTGTTTCCCCAGCCACTGAAAGAGGACGAATATGCTCAAATTCAAACGTCATCGCCGTTAGAAACTCTGCTGTTCGACAATAAGCACAGCACTCACCAAAGCGAATGCGGATTTGTCGCTGCAACTCAACCCGAATATAAGCACTCACGCTGCCGCTTTCACCTTTTCCAAGCGCTTGAGCGTGTATCTGGCGCGAGTTTTCAGAATTGTTAATTGATCTGCCTTTGCCAACAAATCATCTAACTCACCAACCTCATCGGCACACAACAATGACTCTGTATTTCTCGCTACTAAATCATCCAAACGGGTCTGCTCTGCCACAGCTAGTTTACAACAGGACAGTGCTTTTAACTCATCTGTACTCAGACCAAGCAAACACTCATCATCCAATCCTAATGGATTAACCAGGCGATAATAGGTATTCAAGTCCAATAAAACCCCTACTCGTTCTCCATGTTCATTGGTTACGTATTGCACTGGTTGCGACATATAATAAACGTTGGCGAATACAAGACCGCTACCTTAGTCTTAATTTTAGCATTACAAGACGCAATGAAAAAAGATGGATAAGTGGTCGTAAATAATTTTCATTTGATCGTTTTTGGAGATGTCTACTACTCAGCACTCAGCACTCAACTGCTGGACAAACGCTTGATGTTCACTAGAACTTAAGCCTTGTTGCAACACCGTCAACACTTGGGGCATATTTCCCGTCACTAACGCAGAGATATCTAGCCATAATCCTGGGAAGACTCGACTTTGAATAACACCTGCTGCATCTGGTGTTAACGCTACATATTCACCATCTTCCAAGCTAAACCAACTAATTGTACTTTCAAACACTTGCCAGACGATATATTCTTGGATGCCATTGCGACGATAGGCACGTTTTTTGTCATACAAATCTTTGGTAGCACTACTAGCAGCAACTTCGGCAACTAATTCTGGTGCGCCTTCCACATAACCATCTGCACCAATCTCCGATTTTCCCCCACAAGTGGAATCAATGATTAAAATCGCATCGGGTTGAGGTTCGTTATCTAAATCAAGGCGCACTGTTGGATTATCACCCAGTCTTACTCCAGGCGTAACTATTTTATAAGACCACAACCAACCCATCAAATTAGCATGGGGTTCGGCGTGGGGTTCAAAGCGCAGAGGGGAAGCCACGTAAACTACTCCTTCAATTAATTCGGCTTTCTTGAGATTAGGCATAGCATTGTAACGACGCTCAAATTCTGGGCTTGTGAGGCGATCGCCACTCTCAAGCGGTGGAATGTATGATGGAGTAGCGGCTGGAGTTGATTGTTGTGGAGAAGTGTTAACCATAACCCGCATCTTAGTAGATTTTACTTGAGGAGTGATGAGAAAGACTATCACTCAGTTGCTGCACAAAAGCTTGATGTTCACTAGAACTTAAGCCTTGTTGCAACACCGTCAACACTTGGGGCATATTTCCCGTCACTAACGCAGAGATATCTAGCCATAATCCTGGGAAGACTCGACTTTGAATAACACCTGCTGCATCTGGTGTTAACGCTACATATTCACCATCTTCCAAGCTAAACCAACTAATTGTACTTTCAAACACTTGCCAGACGATATATTCTTGGATGCCATTGCGACGATAGGCACGTTTTTTGTCATACAAATCTTTGGTAGCACTACTAGCAGCAACTTCGGCAACTAATTCTGGTGCGCCTTCCACATAACCATCTGCACCAATCTCCGATTTTCCCCCACAAGTGGAATCAATGATTAAAATCGCATCGGGTTGAGGTTCGTTATCTAAATCAAGGCGCACTGTTGGATTATCACCCAGTCTCACTCCAGGCGTAGCTACCTTATAATTTCCTAACCAAATCATCAAATTGGCATGGGGTTCGGCGTGGGGTTCAAAGCGCAGAGGGGAAGCCACGTAAACTACTCCTTCAATTAATTCGGCTTTCTTGAGATTAGGCATAGCATTGTAACGACGCTCAAATTCTGGGCTTGTGAGGCGATCGCCACTCTCAAGCGGTGGAATGTATGATGGAGTAGCGGCTGGAGTCGATTGTTGTGGAGAGGTGTTAACCATAACCGCAGGCAGTAGCAGTGGGTAAGTCGATTGTATCTTAGTCAAAGGATAAGATGAGTGATACCAATTCAAAATTCAAAATACCCTTCGGGAAGGCTCACGCCTACAAAATTCAAAATTAAGAAACTCTGATTTTACAAGGGTTTCCGTATTTGGATCTGTACCAGATTTTTAGTGAATTGGTATGAGGGAGTGCTGTTAGCGGAAGCGGGGCGTTTAGCCCGTGCTGAGTATAGAACTAATGACTAATGACTAATGACTATTGACTATTGACCATTGACTAATGACCAATGACTACAAAGTATGGTTAAAATTATCTGTGTGAAATAATATCGGATAGAAAAAAATTGATGGTTAAACGTAAGAATTCTGCTAGTGCTGATGCTGTGACTGATTGGAATTATGAAGCCAAGGTTGCAGAAATAGATGAAATTATTGCTCGGATTGAGTCAGGTGAGTTGGAGTTGGAGGCGGTGTTTGACCAATTTGCCCATGCAGTTGAGTATTTACGTCAATGCGAAACTTTTCTCCAGCAACGACAGCAAAAAATAGATTTATTAATTGAAACTTTGAGTGATGATTAGTGGTTTAGGGTAAGAAATTAAACTCGTTTCTTAAAATCTTTTCAGCTTCAGCAATTGTTTTTACTCTCCGTGTTGTCAGCTTTTTACTAATATCTTCGTACACTGTAAATCCCTTTTCTTCTCGATTATAAAGCGTAACTACTGGAAAGAGACGAGAATTTGCAGAACTTCCCGTAGTGTAGTTACTAATAAGCAAGATCCCATCTTCATTAGGGTCATCAAAATGTAGCTCCAGAAAGGATACAGCTTTTAATGACGAGAAGTTCCAGGATTGTACTTGTTGTGATTGAGGGAAAGTATAGACTATTTTGTCATTTTTGACTAGATAGAGAGTCAGTCTATTTTTTTTAGTTTTTTGAGAAAATTCCTGCACGGGTAAGAATACACAGGAACCAAAATCTGGTAGATTAACTCGGAACGCTTGGTCAAGAATTGGTTTTTGACCTGTTAGTGTCCGTTTAACTTGGCTGATTTCCTTGGCAGTGAGTCGAGTAGGACGGAGTTGCTTTGTTTGTGTTGCTGTCACTACTTCGTTAATGGGGTTGGCGACAGAGGTAGAAGTTCTTAGTAAATTAATGGAGGAAATTAGGCTGATAGTAATTACATATATCGTAGCTTTGCTAATTATTCGGGTGTTATTAGTCATAAATTCTCAGAATGAGGGAGTGGGAATATTAAAGCACCACAATAACATTAGATGGATGAAGATACCAATAAATACAATTAAACATCTTTTAACAAGACGTAGAGACGTAGCTACGTCTCTATCAGGATTTCGGGTAACTCCTGAATATGAAATCGGTGTCAGATATGTCTTGATGTAATTGGGCAATTTTTAGCTGTTTTGGTAACTATTAACTGGGGACTAGAATCATGAAACCATTTCTTTTTGTTACTGATTTGGATCACACTTTAGTTGGGAATGACGCTGCTTTAGTAGAACTAAGTCAATTACTGACTCGCCATCGCCAAGAATATGGCACAAAGATAGTTTATGCTACTGGGCGATCGCCTATCCTATACCAGGAACTGCAAGCGGAAAAAAATCTTATAGAACCAGATGGACTAGTCTTGTCGGTAGGGACAGAAATCTATCTTGATGGCAGTGATAGTCCTAATTCTGGTTGGTCAGAAATTCTCTCCGTGGGTTGGGACAGAGAATTAGTCTTATCCGTTACCAAAAATTTTCCTGAGTTAGCAATGCAACCAGCATCTGAGCAACGTCCTTTTAAAGTGAGTTTCTTTCTACATCAGGAAGTAGCTGCCAGCGTGTTACCAAAACTTAAGTTAGAACTGCAAAAATGTGAACTAAATATAAAGTTAATTTATAGTAGCGGTATAGACCTTGACATTGTACCATTTAACAGCGATAAAGGTCAGGCAATGCAGTTTCTTCGTCAAAAGTGGGAATTTGCATCAGAAAGAACAGTTGTCTGTGGTGATTCAGGTAATGATATTGCTTTGTTCGCTGTAGGCAACGAACGGGGAATCATCGTCGGTAATGCCCGACCTGAACTTCTACAGTGGCACAACGAGTATCCCGCAGACCATCGCTACCTGGCAAAAGATTTTTGTGCAGGTGGAATTATTGAAGGGCTATTTTATTTTGGTTTCCTAGAATGATTAGTTATCTCAAAGGAATAGTTGCCGGTATCCAAAACCTCGGTAGTAATCGTGTTATTTTGACCCTAGAAGTGAACAGTATGGGGTACGATTTGCAAGTGCCGCAAAGGCTGGCAAAGCAGTTAACCACAACCGGAGAATTGGTACAAATCTTTACCCATTACCAAATTCGGGAAGAAGTACCCCTACTGTATGGCTTTGCTTCACCAGCCGAACGAGATTTATTTCGTCACTTATTAACGGTTAGTGGTGTTGGTGCAGCTTTAGCGATCGCTCTCTTAGACACCTTGGAAGTACCAGATTTAGTCCAAGCCATCATCACTGGCAATACCCAAATCTTAATTCAAGCTCCTGGTGTCGGTAAAAAAATCGCTGAACGTATCTGTTTGGAACTAAAAGCCAAATTAATCGAGTGGCGTAAATCAGCAGGCTTCTTTGTCGCCACAGAGGGGCCAGCCGCCAATATTCTCGAAGAAGTGCAAATGACATTATTCGCTTTAGGGTATACTGCTCATGAAGTTAGCAACGCCTTACACGTCGTCAGTGAAGATATTGGATTACCGAAGGATGCCTATGTAGAAGATTGGATTAGACAAGCGATCGCTCATTTGAGTAGTGAGCAGGTTAGTCATTAGTCATTAGTCAATAGTCATTAGTCAATAGTCATTAGTCAATAGTCATTAGTCAGTGGTAATTTTTATCCTTCGTTACTCTCCTTGTCCCCTCATCTCCCCCCACTCCCCACTCCCCACTCCCCATTACCCAATCCCTATGATTGGTTAATGAAATCCTTGATAACTATCCGTCGGGCTGATTGGTATCGTTCGGTGCAAGCTATTGATGGTCGTTCTGGTGCGACTGTCCAATTAGCTGGACGGGAGGTAATTAATTTTGCCAGTAATGATTATCTGGGATTGGCTGGGGATGAACGCTTAATTGGGGCGGCGGTGGCTGCTACCCAAGAGTTTGGTACGGGAAGTACTGGTTCTCGGTTACTCAGTGGACATCGAGAATTACACAGAGAATTAGAACAGGCGATCGCTGCTCTCAAACAGACAGAAGACGCGCTAGTATTTAGTTCTGGGTATTTGGCTAATGTGGGAGCGATCGCCTCTTTAGTTGGTAAGCGAGATTTAATTCTGTCTGACCAATACAATCATTCCAGTCTGAAAAATGGGGCAATTCTCAGTGGGGCGACGGTCATTGAATATGCTCACTGTCAGGTAAAAGAACTGCAAGCTATATTACTCCAGCAACGACCAAACTACCGCCGATGTTTGATTCTCACTGATAGTGTTTTCAGCATGGACGGCGATTTATGTCCTTTACCAGCACTCTTAGATTTAGCCGATGAGTTTAGCTGTATGCTGCTGGTTGATGAAGCTCATGCTACTGGGGTAATGGGTCAAACTGGTGCTGGATGTGTGGAACATTTCGGATGTACGGGGAGAAACTTAATTCAAATTGGGACTTTGAGTAAAGCCCTTGGTAGTTTAGGTGGGTATGTAGCCGGAAGTGCCACATTAATTGACTATTTGCGGAATCGCGCCCCTAGTTGGATTTATACCACAGCCCTATCACCCGCCGACACAGCTGCAGCTTTGGCTGCAATCAGCATAGTTAAAGAAGAACCACAACGCCGTGTCCAGTTGTGGAAAAACATAGATTATTTAAAAAAACTGTTATACAAGTTACCAAATCTGAAATTATTACCCTCCGAGTCGCCTATATTATGTTTTCAATTGCCCAGTGCAGCTGAAGCATTGCAAATTAGTCAGGGACTGCAAGCAGCAGGTATTTTTGCACCAGCAATTCGACCCCCCACAGTACCAACAAGTCGCATGAGAATATCTTTAATGGCAACTCACCAAGCTATACATATAGAAAGATTGGTAGAGGGAATGGGTAATGGGTAATGGGTAATAGAAATCTCTGCAAATGAATGTAGAGACGTTGCAGTGCTGAAAATGAATGTAGAGACGTTGCAGTGCAACGTCTCTACAAGGATTTTGGGCTTTAACTCAGCACCTCTGCTGCTTCCAGGGCATTGATTTGATCGAGGAGTCCCCACAGTTCTTGTAACATAGGCTCTAAACCTGTGCGTGTCACAGCAGAAATTAAGAAAACTGGAGCGTAGGAAAGATGATTTAATTGGGTTGCTAGCGCTTCTAAATCTACAGTTTCTCTGTCAACTGCATCTATTTTATTGAGGGCTAAAATCTGCATTTTTTCCGTTAAACCGCGATCGTAAGCTTGTAATTCTTGCTGAATCGTATTGTAGTCTCTGATGATATCATCGCTGGTAGCGTCAATTAAATGCAGTAATACTCGTGTCCGTTCAATGTGGCGTAAAAAATCATGTCCTAGTCCTGCACCTTCGGCTGCGCCTTCGATGAGTCCAGGGATATCCGCGAATACTGTACCATCTCCTGTGGGTTTGCGGACTACACCTAAATTGGGTATTAAGGTTGTGAAGGGATAGTCAGCAATTTTGGGACGTGCGGCGGATAAAGATGATATTAGAGTTGATTTACCAGCGTTGGGTAAACCAATAATTCCCACTTCTGCCAAGAGTTTCAATTCTAGACGGAGTAATTTTCTGTCTCCCGGTAATCCTGGTAAAGCATATTCTGGGGCGCGGTTACGGTTGCTTAAAAAGTGTTGGTTCCCTAAACCACCTTTACCACCTTGGGCAATGATTAGTCTTTGGTTGGGTGCGGTTAAATCACCCAATAAATCTCCTGTCTCTGCATCATAAATAGCTGTTCCACAAGGAACTTCGATGATTAAATCTTTACCAGAAGCACCAGTGCAATTGTTAGGGCCGCCACGTCCACCATTTTCAGCTTTAAATATATGGTTGTAGCGGAAGTCTAACAAGGTTTGCAGGTTTTCCACAGCGACGAAAATCACTGAACCACCACGTCCACCATTACCGCCAGAGGGGCCACCTGCGGGTACATATTTTTCTCGCCGGAAAGCGACGATACCATCGCCACCTTTACCTGCTTCTACTTCAATTGATGCTTGGTCGATAAATTGCATGAGTAGTGAGTGCTGAGTTGTGAGTTATCTATTATAAGTTTTTAATCAGCTATAAGAATCCGATTTGATTACTGAAATAATTTGCGTAGGTAGCCAATAGGCGCTCTTGCAATAGGCAATAAACCTCTTGCACGACAATGAAAATTCACTATAAAAATAATATTTGAACTCGTTATAAAAGGCGTTCCCGTACAGCGCGGTTCTCTGGGTACACAAATAAGTTATGTTGCCAACATCACTTTTGGAGATGTTGCACGATTGCTGAATGACGGTCATCTCTATATCCCGAATATTGAGGAACGCCAGCAGGGAAGTATTGTTGGCTGAGGTTCGCCTTTGGTCAACAACTCGACCCAAGGACGGATTTTGGCTTGTTTTCCTTCGCCACGTTCAATCTTGCCAAGGTCAAATTTGTTGTCAGTGCCAAAAAACTGCTTTAGGAAGTGGCGGATATCTGCATTGCTAGCATTAGTCATCGCTTTTGAATATCACATAGTTATACCAATTCAAAATTCAAAATTCAAAATTAAGAAAGCCTTGTTCTACAAGGGTTTCCGTGTTTGGATCTGTATCAGATTTTTAGTGAATTGGTATTAGTATATTAGAGTGGGTAATAAACAATCCTGAAATAAGCACAAGAAGGTGTTGGCGGTATTATCGATAACAGGGATGTCAGATATCCACGGGGAAACAAGCCACACGCATTGGCTGGGGGTGATAAGTTCGGCGACGAAGATTGTTTGGAGTAAGTCAGGGATTTGGCGGGAACTTAGGCGGGAGTGAATATAGCGGGAAGGCATTTTTTCTTATTCTTGACGTGGATCTGACTGAGGTGGATGCCAACCCGCTTCTACCCAAAAACGACGAGCCACTTGAATCGAAGGCTCATCCCGACGTTCATCATTGAAGTCAAAGCGATCGCTAGTAGCTCTCCCTGTAGGAGTTGTACCGACAATTTTTGTCCCGTCTTTTGTCCAAATAAAATGCTCAGACCATTGTTGTTGACGGGGATGAAATAGAGGGACTTGTTCTTGGGTTTTGGGATCAGTACCTACTGTAAAATTATAGTGACGCTCATTACAGCGATGACAAGCTAACGCCAAATTATCCAGTTCATCAGAGCCACCCAAAGACTGCGGTATGATATGGTCAATGGTAAAACGGTCTGGACTCAAGTATTCTGGAGAGTGGCAGTATTCGCAGAGATACTCAGCTCGTTTTCTTACAAGTCTTCGAGTTTGTTCGGACACCATTTACTTTTCGCCGCTAGTTGAGCGTTAATCAAGGTAAAGATCCGCTCTAATTCGGAGATGCCTACATATTCAGCTTCTTCTTCAGAAGTGAGCGTATCAGCTTTTTTCTTCTCTAACAGTTCTTCAAAGCGAGACTGTAGCTCATCGGTAAATTTAAATAGATAAATGTCACCGAATTCGCTCATCCTGATACCAGAAGACATTAAGGATGAGGGTTGAATCATCAATTGAGTAGTCATTGTGTGTTCACAGTGCCTTTGGTTCTATTGTGCCTCAATTAATCGATGATTATAGCGGTATGGGTGGGTGCGATTGCGTAAAGCATCTACAATCCGCAGAGCGGACACTTCGTGAACGCACTATATTTCCTCTCGCCCACAACAACCCATAAATCACTTGAAACCGCCAATAGGGATTAGGCTGCACTAAACCAAGATGCAATAACGCCCGATCCAATTGATCATAGTTGCTGGCGACATGGGCAAACACCCTGGCATCAATTTCGATACCTAAACGCGCTTCTTCCTGATGCCACAAACGAATCAAATCCAGCAGCAGTTTATCCGTTTCTGGAGTACTTCCAGGACGCAAAATGCGTGCGTTAATTGCAGTCATCACCAGATGCGTTACCAAAATCCCCTCAGAGGAAAGGACTTTGCGGAGGCGAGCTAGCTTGTTTTAATTCACCATGTCCTGCGGCGAACCGCACATCTGCCATTGCATCGGCAACATCTGCACTAGTTTGGGTTAACTCCAATAACCGCGTCATATCAATTCAAAATTCAAAATTCAAAATTAAGAAACTCTGATTTTACAAGGGTTTCCGTGTTTGGATCTGGATCAAATTTTTAGTGAATTGGTATGACTCTTTTATTTTTACTCTAGTGACTCCAGCCATGAATTTCTGCTCATATTTATTCCTGTTTTATATCTATCATTTTTTTAGTGAAATGGTATCAGCAGCATAGCGCCTCAAGATTTCCTCAATCACCCCGCCGCCACCAATCGTAGATTCAGTGATCCAAATTTCTTCTACTCCCTCAGAAATAGCAGGTGCATCTGGTGGACGCGGGCCAGGATCGATATCTAAAATCAGATCGCCCAAGTCAAAATGAGGACACAATTGTCCGCAAGCATCCAGTAATGCCCCTCCCAAGGTCGCTTTAAAACGTAAAGCTGCTCAAGAATGCCACTCCTTCCTCATCAGGTTCTGACCAGATCGGTGCCAGGTCATTTAATATAGTTTGGATGATGTCTGCGTTGCCAAGTGCTAGCAATCTATCATGTACTCTCTGCCGTCCCTGAATTTGTTCCGGTGCAGACCCCCCTTCTTCCAGTAAGGTTTCCTCAACATTCAATGTTTGGAAGATATTGTCCAGAACCCTTGCCATTTCTTGACCTATATTTTCACCCAAAAGTGCCTCAAAAGCATCAGGTAAGGAGATTTGGGCTGTTAAGGCGTAGTACTATCGACGCTCTATCCCCTTAAGTAATTTTAGGGCAGAGTGTGCGCTGTGCCATGTGAATTTTCCCGTCGGGCCGACATCAGACTGGGTGGGTGCGCTGATGCTGAGAGTCCCCATCAAGAAGTAAGACATTATCAAAACTTAAATATATGGCGACACATCCTCTTTGCATTCATCTGCTAAATAGGAGAGGGCGCGGAAACGGATGCCTACAAGTTGTTCATAGAGTGGGTTAATTTTACATAGTGGGGGAATATGAACGATTTTGCGTCCAAATAGGGTGACATCTCGTTCAAAGGGACATTGAGAGGGAATCATTTTACATAAAAAGCGGGCGACTCTGGGGTCTTGAATGTCTAATTCATCTAACCAGTCGCGGAGAGGATCAAGTACATCGGCTGCGGGGGCTTTGGGTGCGGCTAGGGCGGGATTGAGTGGTTGTGGATCTGTTAAAGTTTGACGTAGGGCTGATAATATATCTTCTGGTTCCCCTAGCGCTTGACATAATTGATGGAGTACTTGATCTTCGCTGGAAGAATATGTACCATCAGCGATCGCTACCATCACTGCTGTACGCAAGAAGTTTTCCGCAGTTGGTGTATTTTTACCCAAAACAGCAGCTAATTCTTCTGGTGTGATGACTTCCAAAGAATCCCATGCCACATTGGGGGCGAGTTCATCTTGAGTAATACTGGCTATAAGTTGCTTTTCTTGCTCATCAAAGTTACCATCTGCCCAAGCTATTGTTAATAGTCCACGTAACCAAGCGGCAATCTGTTCGCTACTGTAAGGGGATTGAATCACACTGGTCATAAACTCACACCTCGCGGTTTTCTCAGTCAATACTAAGCTACCTTTATAGAGGTTAAATTGTGACAGAGTTAACTCGCTAAGTTTTAAGATTTATTTTGCGATTTCCTCTATGTTTTGCGGCTGGGGTAATTCAAAGTTGACATCTTCGTATACTTCAGCGATCGCACACTGAAAATCTATACTAGCTAAAGATACTTCTTGTCCTTCTCTGTAAGTATAAAGTACCCATTGCCCATCTTGGTTACGGCGGAAACACTCGATACGCTGGCGAGTCTGACTTACCAGCACATATTCTTGCAACGATGCCATTTCTCTGTAGTCAGCAAATTTGTCTCCCCTGTCAAAGGCTTCTGTGCTGGGAGATACAACTTCTATAATTAAGCAAGGGTAACGGAGAAAGTTACTAAATGCTCTATCCCGTTCGTCACAGCTAACTATCACATCAGGATAGTAGTAGGTATTCAATGATTCAATCTGCGCCTTAGTGTCGGAGATGTAAGCTTGACATCCACTACCCCGTAACTTATTTCTCAGCATAGCAAACATATTGCCGGCAATGATCACATGAATATTACTAGCCCCAGCCATTGCGTAAGCTTCACCCTGGCGATATTCGTGCTTAATGGGACTAGTTTCTTCACCTTGGAGATAGTCTTCTGGAGAAATATAGCTATAGCTGGGAGTTGCAACCATTTGTTTTGACCTTGTGTCATGTCTTGTATCTATTGTAAAAGCAGTTGCTAAGTCAACCTCCTCAGTGTAGATTTGGGGAAATCTAGCTATTGCTAGATGTGATAATTTTCTCGCAAGCCTTAATCTACAACTGTTGTACCAAAAGATATAGCTGTGGATGATATATTAGAGCGATCGCACATTCTCAAACAAGCTTTACTCGATTTTGTGCTGGATGCAGAAGGTGAACTAGCACAAGCGTTAGAAACTTATGCCGCAGAACGGTTACGTGGTAGTAATGGCAATAGTACACAGCAAGACTTAATTATTGATAGTTTTCTTGTGGAAGGGAAAGTTGGTGATCATTCTCCAATAGATTTGTTTATTGCCAGTCAAGCTGATTTAAATGAGAGCGATACAAATTTACTCAATAGCTGGCATCGGAGTTTTATGGGGTTATTTGCTATTAACCAAATTCTCCCCGATGGCTTAGAGTTATTGAACTGGTTAACCAACAAATCTTATATTGTTAAACCGAATCATCCCCAAAGATCACAAGCAATTGCTAAGTTAAAATTAGGAGAAATTATCCTAACTCGCATTTCTCCTGTCACTCATACCTACTGGATAGTTTCTAGTCCCTACACACTCCTTGGTAAATTAGGTAAACCAAAACTAGCTGTAGCCATCGGTAATTTTAAAGAAAACTATAGAAGTCAGCTTTATAGTGATGCTCCAGATTTATTGGAGGCTGCTTGGCAATCAGTAGGACAATATCATCAAGATTTTATGGACTTTTTCGGCAGTGATGAAATTACGTTGCCTGGATATCAACTAAATAAAAAAATTGCTGAATTTCAAGAATTAATCACAGAGAAACGCTTGGCGGATTTAGGTATTGATCAGACAAAATCCTTGACTGAGTTAGCATCCGAAGCTGGGGTTGATGAAGCGGAAATTCAAGCCGCAGTAGAGGAAATGGGTGCTGATACTAAATTAGTTTCTCAAATTTTGCATGATAAAAATGGCAATACTAAAATGGTGATGCCCAAGGTAGATTTACCTGCTGAATTGAAAAAAGCCGAACAAGTCACCGCTATTTCTCATCCCCGTTGGGGACAGATGTTTTTACCAACTTATAGTAAAGTGCAATCTCTGTTAGCAGTAGAAGATTGGCAAAGCGTTGATGGTGCAGAAAAATTAATTCGTTATTATCTGGAAGATAAAAGTATTAATGCTTTTATTTGGCATCGGTTAGCTGAACAGTATCCTCATTCACTAGAAAAAGTATTGCAAACTGTGCTACAACGTCCAGAATTTTCCTTAACTAATGACTTAAATCATCTCTTGCAAGAGTACAATAAACCTATCGAGCCAGATTTACCAGATATCGCCAGTGTTCCTGTCCATTTGCATGATTTATTCCAAGCAGCTGTGGCAGAAGTTAGTAAGTCTAAGCCTAAAGGGAAAGGGCAAAAAAAGGTGGCAAAAGGCTTTCAATGAGTTAATGAGTATTTGCTGGTAATACCATTTCACGTTAATCATGATACACATGAATTATGTAGAGACGTTGCAATGCAACGTCTCTACTGTTTCACATTTAAAGGAAATTGGTATAAAGTAGGTTGGGTTGAGCCATAGCGAAACCCAACATGGATCTCAAAAACTCAGTATGAATGTTGGTGTTGGGTTTCCTTACGTCAACCCCTTTGGGGAATTCAAAATTCAAAATTATTAATTCAAAATTGAAGACTTAGCTCAAAATCCTTGTAAAGACGTTGCACTGGAACGTCTCTACATTCATGTTCTTCCTCACATCATGTTGGGTTACGCAAAGCCTCCACTCAACCTACTAATGCTGAATTCTGTTCGATAATGTAGTTTGCGCGACTGCTTAAATGTTACGCTAGGCTCTAAACAAACAGCAATTATACAGGTGTGAGCGAATGAGCCAGCGCTTATCGCAAATTTGGCAGCAATTCCAGCAATTATTCTCCCTACCAGAGAGTTTAGACACAACAATTGAAACTGGTCAAGCAGTTTTCATCGCCGCTAAGACTCTTCAAGAACAGGATGCTAGTATAAAAGTCTTAAAATCTGTACTGCAAAATTCATCATCTTTGTTAGATGTGCTGTGTCTACCGATGGCGCAGATAGTAGGCGCAGATTTGCCATTTATGCCAATTGGTATTGCTTTATTAAAGTTTGCTCATGATATATATAAGCAACCACTGTCTTTAGAAGACTGTGTTTTTATCATGAGCCAAGTGGCTTATTTGGAAAGCACCAAAGAGATTTTAAAAATACATAGCCATGTAAATTGGGATGCCAAATCTCAGATTACTGATTTAGTCACTCAACAACTACAAAAACTCAATCAGCTTGAATTAGATAGGGATAGAGCAATTCAAGCGCTCAATGGTTTTCAAATATCACCTTTAGCCACAGCTTTTAATCAAGTTTTACTAGCAAGATTAGCCTCTGCCAATATCAGTAAATCCTTAGCCAAGCTATTAACACAAAGAATTGCCTAGAATACTCATAATTATATGATAAAATCCTGGTTGGCAGCAGAGGAAATCATTAAGGATTTCAGTCTTAATGACTTGCCAAATTGGCAAAGAGAACAGGATAAAGTTCAAAGTATTGATAAATATTTAAAGACTGATATTGCACCCAAGCCTTTTGAATTGGTTTTTGTCGAAAAGTTTGCGATTAAAGATATCTATATACCTCCAAAAGCCAAGCTTGTAGATGCGAGTGGTGAGATATTTAATCTAGAAACCTGGGTAAAAACCATACTGTTGAATCCAGATAACTTAGATAAGGTAATTTTTATTCAAGGCAATACAGGTAGAGGTAAAAGTGTTTTTTGCCGGATGTTTGCTTATACAGTATGGCGACAGTTACATCCAATTTGGACACCTATTTTAATTCACTTCAGAGATATAGATACTAGTGCAACAAGCTTGCTAGATATTATCCAAGCAAAATTACAGTTTGGCTTGATTCAAAATGATGAGAATTGGTTAACTAATCCCCACACTCGGTTTTTATTTATCTTAGATGGATGTGATGAATTGCCGCACAACATCAATTTAGCAGCATTTATCCAACAAGTAGCAGAGTTTCAACAAATATGCACAAATAACCCAGAGATGGGACATAGAGTTATGATAACTGGTGGAGCGATCGCTCTACAACATATCGCTGAATTTCCAGATAATTTAGCACGAGTCGAGATTGTCCCTTTAGATGCACAACTCCAACAGCAATGGTTAAATAAATGGACAGCATTACCAACCCATCAAGGCAAAGAGCCAAACTTTTTGCAGTTTTTGCTCAGTCATCACCTAGCCGATGCAGTTAATAAATTAGCTCAAGAGCCACCATTTTTGTACTTGTTAGCAGCAATGTATCAAGATGGCAAATTAGATATTCATCAGTTAGGTTTAGCCAAAGATGAAACTACAGCTAAAATCAACATTTACCAACAAGCTATACACTGGTTAATCAGCAAATCAGAGTTAGAATTAAATCACTCTCATTTAAACCATGATTTTACTAAACATCAACCCGAAGCTGTAAAACGTCTGCTGGCAGAGGCAGCTATCTGTGTTGTACAGTCAGGTAATAAATCTGCTGCTATGTCAATGTTAGAAGCACGTTTATCAACAGAGGAAATACTCAAACAGAAGTTGCTGAATAAATCACTCAAACAAACCTTAGCAACCTTGTGTATTCATGCTAGCAACACACCAGTAGAAGGAGTTGAGTTTTTCCATCAAAGATTTAGTAAATTCCTCTTTGCTGAACGTCTAAAAACCCGTTTCAAAGCTTGGACACAATACTATGATGCTGATGAAGGCAGAGTAGCAATTATTGCCGAAGATTTGATGAATTGGGAAATCTATGATTTACTCGGTTACGGTGGCTTAACACAGGAAATTGTCGATTATTTAATGGGTTTATTAACTGCAAGTCAAGATTTTCCCTGGGTGGAATTATACACAAGATTAGAAACTTTCCATCGGCAATGGAGTCGAGGAAAATTTATCGACTCTGCTGACGAAACTTTACCCCAAAAGAAACTACGACAGTTACAAAGGTATGGAATTAAAGGTCTAGGTCAGCGAGAGATCGATATTTTTACAGGATTAAATGTGATCATTTTACTATTAGAGTTACACCGTTATGCTCAAGCGCAAGATCATCTTCAAAATCAGATAATTTTTTATCCATCAGGCCAACCAAAAGAAAATTCTTGGACAGACAAACTGCGCCCTATAATTAATTACAGTGATTCTATCCGACTGGAAACTTTTAATCGTCTAGTGGGACAGTTTCTGGTTGGAGTTAACTTGCCAGGCGCTAATCTTACCGATACAGATTTCAGTAATGTAGACCTAAGTAACGCTAACCTGAATGCAGCCAATCTTTGTGGCGCGACTCTCTTCCAAACCCGGTTTAGAAATGCTAATCTCAGCCATGCTTACATTTTTCAAGCATACTTTGGTCATGCAGACATCAGTGGTGCAAATTTAAGTTACAGTTTCTTAAGTCACACAGATATGAGTTATGCCAACCTCAGTCATGTCAACTTTAGTGGTGCAGACCTCCGTGGTGCAGACTTGAGTGACACAAACTTCAGTGGAGCTAATCTGAGTAATGCTGACCTGAGTGGAGCTAATCTGAGTAATGCCGACCTGAGTGGGACTAATTTCAGTCATGCTGACCTCAGTGATCACGAATGGGGTGATATTCACTGGAATGAAAATACAATCTGGCAAAATATTCAAGGGTTAGATACAGCCAAAAATGTGCCGGCAGCTTTAAAGCAACAGTTAGGGCTAAATTAACGTGAGTTCGACAAGTCTTTTTTGACCTCTCCCCCAACCCCTCTCCGACGCGGAGAGGGCAGGGTGGTTTCATACGAAAAAAGAAAAATACATACATCTTGATTTGTCGCTTTGTAGCAGAAGTTTTGACCCCTCTCCAAACCTCTCCCCCACGGGGGGAGAGGCTTTGAAACAAAGTTTTGTTTTTTCTCTGTTTGTATGAAACCACCCTGCTCTCCGACGCGGAGAGGGGAGTAAAGAGCAGAAATATCAGTGAAAAATAAAGGTTTTAAAGCCTCTCTCCTTGCAGGGGAGAGGTTTGGAGAGGGGTTTTTTAGATCCGTCGAACTCACGTTAAATTAACAAACTATTGTCACAATCTGGTTGTATCTGCGTCATAACTAATTGATAGCTTAAAAATATACACCATACACATTATTAACGGGGGCTAAGAAACCAGAGAAGAGCTTTTTCTCATTGACTAGTAAACCCTTAATCCTGACGATTTTGAATATGTCTGCCTTAGTTATGGCTACATTTTTGGTGAGTCTACTCACTGTATCTGGTTGGGCGGCGATCGCCTACCTATTTCCTCAAAATAATTCTCCAGATTAAACATCACACAATCTTACCTCAACCAAGCTTTATCCATAAAGCTTGGTTGTTTTTATTTACCATCTCAGTGCTGAGTGCTGAGTGAGGGAGTGAGGGAGTGCTGAGTGCTGAGTGCTGTTAGCGGAAGCGGGGCGATGAGCCGCGTGCTGAGTGCTGAGTGCTGAGTGAGGGAGTGAGGGAGTGCTGAGTGCTGAGTTTTGACCAATGACCAATGACTATTGACTATTGACTAATCACCCCTTTTTGCTGCTTCATCTTCAAACACTGCTAAATCGAACCAGAAAGTAGTACCTATACCGATTTCACTGACTAGATGTACTTTACTGTGATGCCGTTCGATGATATTTCTGACAATCGACAAACCTAATCCAGTGCCTTCTAAGGTGTGAACTCGGTTTTCTACACGGAAGAAGCGGTCAAAAATTGCTTGTTGGTCTTCTGAACCAATGCCAATACCAGTATCGGAGATTTCTACACGTACTTGAGGAGATTGATTGGGAGAGTGGAGCTTTTCATCTAGTTTATAAGTACGAATGGCGACTTTGCCACCGGCGGGTGTAAATTTGAGGGCATTACCGACGAGATTAGCTAAGACTTGCAATAGCAAATCATAATTACCCTTGATGAGTGGTAAATTAGGGAAGACTTCTTGGATGAGTTCAATACCTTTGTCTCTAGCGTTGAGTTGGTAGGTACGTAGTGTTTGTTCGATCGCTTGGGCTAAGTCTACTCCATCAAAGTTATAACTACGACCTGATTCTAGTTTAGATAAGTCTAGGACATCGTTAACCAAACGAGTCAGGCGATCGGTTTCATGGTTGACGGTTTGGAGAAACTCTCTGCGTTCATCTAGACTCAAGTCTTCGCCGTAGTCGTGTAAAGTTTCAATAAAAGACTTGATATTAAATAATGGTGTTCTGAGTTCGTGGGAAACGTTGCTGATAAATTGGCTTTTCGCTTCATTCAGTTCTACTTCACGAGTGATGTCTTGGACTGTGATGGCAATTCCTTTGATGCTTTCTCGTTGTAAGTTGAGGACTGTAGTTAACAGAATGCGGACTGTACGTTTAATGGGTTCATTAAAAGGAATGCGAAACTCAGCACTTTCACATTCACCTGTAGCCATTTCATACAGGGTTCTGGCAATTTCCATTTGTACTGTTGGGGGTAAGTGAGACAACACATTACTACCCACCACCTCAACACCATCCCAACCAAAAATATGGCGGGCGGTGGGGTTGACTAAAATCACCTGCATATTATTGTCAATCAACACCGCGCCATCAGCGATGGTGGAAACCAAGGTTTCTAATTTGGCTTTTTCGGCTGTGAGTTCTTCAATATTTTGTTCTTCGTAGCGCTCTAGACGTTCTGCCATCTCATTAAAATTGAGAATTAGCTCTCCTAATTCTCCCCCCAAGGGCAAATCAATGCGCTGCTTAAAGTTACCTGCGGCGATTTGCTTCACCCCTACCAAGAGTTCCTTGATTGGTTTGGTAATAGTCAAAGCGTTAACTACTCCTGCCAAAATTACCATCACCCAAATGGTGATAAATACAGCAATGGTAACATCACGGGTAAAATTGGTAGAGATAACGGCTGTTTGATTGGGGTTGATACCGATCGCTAATACACCTAAATATTTTTTATCCACAATCAGGGGAATAAATACATCCGTCACCGCCCCATCTGGTGTCATGTGCTGACGTACCATTGGCTTTTCCCCATTAGTGGCGTAGTCTTCTGGGATCTCGATGCGTCGCTCAATGGTGAGAGAGTTTTCTACCTCCGGTTCCCAAAAGGGAATGCCAAAAAAGATTTTCCCAGTGTCATCAGCATAGAGCATATAGCGCACACTAGAAGTGCTGCTGTAGAAGCGTTGAGAAAATTGGGCTACTTCCGTCAGATTGTGATCTGCCACCAGGGGAGCAACGTTAGCAGCCAGTAGCAACCCCAAATCCCGGCCGAAGCGGGTGTCATTCATCCGGGCATCTTGCTGAATTGTATTCACTGCCCAAAAGGTCAGACCACTCATTACCAGAGATACCACCAAAGTGGCGGCGGCTAATAGTTTAGTCTGGAGAGTGAATTCTGACCACCAATTAGCGATCGCTTCTCGAATTGTTTTTAACAGCGCCAGCATTTGCAAATAAAGTTGTTAGTTCAGTTGATCAACCCCAACAACTTAAAAATTAACAGTTAATTTGACTATTAGTCATTAGTCATTGGTCATTGGTCAATAGTCAATGGTCAATAGTCATTAGTCATTGGGTATAGCACATTAGTTATTTTTCCACATTCTCCCAATACCCAATACCCAATACCCAATACCCATTACCCAGCAGTTTTGACTCTATAACCAATATCCTTCCGGTAATATATGCCGGAAAAGTTAATGGCTCTAATTCCAGTGTAAGCTTGGGCGATCGCTTGTTCAAAGTTTTCGCCAATTCCCGTGACATTCAAGACTCTACCGCCATCTGTGACTATTTGTTGTTGCTGGTTCAACTTTGTGCCGGCATGAAATACTGTTGCCCCTGTCGCTTCTGCTTGGGAAATGCCGGTAATGACTTGGCCTTTTGTATATGCCCCAGGATAACCACCAGAGGCGGCGACGACAGTGGCTGATGCTCCCCCATGCCAAGCGATAGGTGGTAACTCGGCTAGACGCTGCTCTACACAAGCCAGAATCAATTCTTCTAGGGGGGTTGCAAGTAGGGGTAATATTACCTGGGTTTCGGGATCACCAAAGCGGCAGTTAAATTCTAAAACTTGAAAATTGCCATCGGGTGTGATCATCAAGCCAGCGTAGAGAACACCACGGTAGTCAATCCCTCTAGATTTTAAAGTGGCGATCGCTCTTTCTAAAACTTCTGTTTGTACCCGTGCCATCAATTCTGGTGTAGCGATAGGTGCTGGGGCATAGGCTCCCATGCCGCCTGTATTCTCTCCTGTATCACCTTCCCCAATCCGCTTATGGTCTTGTGCTGGCAATAAGGGACGAATCGTTAACCCATCGGTCAAAGCTAACACCGACACCTCTTGCCCAGTTAAACACTCTTCAATCACCACAAACTCACCCGCACTGCCAAACTGCCCTTGGAAGATGGTATCAATGGCATTTTCTGCTTGTTCAATCGTGGTAGCAACGATGACACCCTTACCAGCCGCCAAACCATCCGCCTTGACCACTATAGGCGCACCCTGGTTTTTTACATAAGATTTAGCTGCCTTTGCCTCCGTAAATACCGCAGCCTTAGCAGTGGGAATTCCTGCTTCTTGCATCAGCGCTTTTGCCCAAGCCTTACTCGCTTCAATCTGCGCTCCAGCCCTGGTAGGGCCGAATACCAATAATCCCTGATCTTGTAAATAATCAGTAATTCCCTGAGCCAAAGGTACTTCTGGCCCCACCACCACCAAAGAAAACCCCTGAGCTAGTGCGTATTGACTAATTCCGGCAAAGTCATCCACCGCCAAAGGCACATTTTGACAACGTGCCATAGTTGCCGTACCACCGTTACCTGGAACACAGGCGACTTGCTCAACTTGCGGTGATTGCAACAACTTCCATGCTAGAGCGTGTTCCCGCCCTCCATTACCGATAACTAAAACTTTCACTGATTCCCTCTTGCGTCTCTGACGAAACGAGAATGCGATAAGCAAAGCTTAAGCCTTCGGCTATCGCACTACTCGCGGATCAATTCTTCCCCAATTTTGACTCTGATGCAAGTCCTTTCATGGGTAATGGGTAATGGGTAGTGGGTAGTGGGTAAGAGTTTTACCAATGACCAATGACTAATGACTAATGACTAATGACCATTGACCATTCCCCAACCTTGATAAAAATAACTAGAAAATAATGACGTTTCATCAGTGACAGTATTAACCTGTGAGTGTTGGGGTTAAAAAATATTCAATAAAATTAGGAAACATGGCTAAAATTATCGTTACAGGGGCAGCAGGGTTTATTGGTTCCCACTTAGCAGAAACACTGCTACAACAAGGACAAGATGTAATTGGTATTGATGAGTTTAACGATTACTATGAACCGACATTAAAACGCAAGAATATAGCTCATTTAGAATCATCGCCTAACTTTACTCTAATTGAGGGAGATATCCAGTTTTTAGATTGGCACAATATTCTTCAAGATGTAACTGTAATTTACCATCAGGCGGCACAAGCAGGAGTGAGAGCGAGCTGGGGTCAAGGTTTTCGCTCATATACTGAACGCAACATTAATGCTACGCAAATTTTGTTAGAAGCGGCTAAGGATGCTAAACAATTAACTCGATTTGTGTTTGCATCTACTTCTAGTGTCTACGGCGATGCGGAAACATTACCCACCCATGAAGGTATTCCACCCAAACCAGTTTCCCCCTACGGCATTACTAAGCTAGCTGCTGAACGTTTGTGTGGACTGTATCATAAGAATTTTGGTGTGCCTTTTGTCGCCCTGCGTTATTTCACCGTTTATGGCCCCAGACAGCGCCCTGATATGGCGTTTCATAAGTTTTTCAAATCTGTTTTGCAGGATGAAGCGATTCCTGTTTACGGTGATGGACAGCAAACTCGTGACTTTACCTTTGTACGTGATGCTGTAGCGGCAAATTTAGCTGCGGCTAGCGCACCCGCAGCAGTGGGAGAAATTTTTAACATCGGTGGTGGTAGCAGAGTAGTTTTGGCTGAAGTTTTAGATACTATGGAACAAATTGTTGGTCAGCCAATCAAAAGAAACCACATAGAAAAAGCGATGGGAGATGCGCGCCACACTGCGGCTGACGTATCAAAAGCGCAAAAATTCCTGGGATATCAGCCACAAGTTTCTCTCAAGGAAGGTTTAATACAAGAATGGCATTGGGTTAAGTCTTTATATGCTTGAGAATTGAGGAAGAGGACAACAAACAGCACTAGAGATGTTGCATTGCAACGTCTCTAGTAATACATAATTTATGTGTATCATGATGAACGTGAAGTGGTATAACATCATCAGAAAAAAATAAAATCTGCCAAAGTGGCAGTTGTTCTGTGTGTAAATCTTATAAATTAAAGATAGCTAATCGATTAGAGGTAATTGCCAAGTAAACTCATTTTCAAAAATAAAATCAATGATCATTTGACTACATAACCTATAGAAATAATTGTTGTTGCTGCGGCAATTATCTTTTTAGGTTAGTCAATAAATCCTACAGCCATATCGACAATATAACTTCTAATATTATGTATCTTTTGTTCTGGGAATTTGAGTCAAGATCAGTAGGTGTGCTGGCCTCCTTCAATCTGATGAATCAATTCTTTCTATCTTGTCTCTCAATCCTGGGGGAATTGCGATAGACTTTCTATACCTTGGTTGGTATTGCTTGAACCAAATCAAAATTAGTTAGAGAAAAAAGAAATAGTCCTAGTTTAATTGTCAGCATGGTTGCTAGAACTTATAGTTCTTAAATTTCTTTTTTCCGCTTAATAATCTTCGTCCTCCTAGATAGGATTATTACTGCTGGATGAATTGGCAATTTACATAGCGACTCCTAAAATTGCTGGAAGCTAACAAACTTAAATAGCTTCCAGTTTTTTATGTGTTAAGAAATGGTTAGATCCTGCTGGGTTTCTGGAGTTCTGTGGATATATTAGATGTTTGGCTTTTTGGCTCCAGCCTCCAGCTTAACTGCTGGCTAGTACAGCGATGAATGATCTGACCAACGTATTTATTGCACCAGAAGAAATTGTCAACTTCCTGAAAAAAGAGATGAATGTAAAGGAAGTATACCAAAAGATTTTATTTCAAAAGGTCATCTGGCAGGTAGCACAGGCAAGAGGGATCATTGTCACCACAGAAGAGATTGAAGCTGAAGCCAACCGCCAGCGTCGGGAAAAGCGCCTAGAAAAAGCCGCAGATACAGTAGCGTGGTTAGCAGATCAATTAGTAACTCCTGATGATTGGGAAATGGGTATCCGCGATCGCTTATTATCTCAAAAGTTAGCTCATGTCTTGTTTGCGGACAAGGTAGAAGCTTTTTTTCGGGAAAATAAGCGAGCATTCGAGCAAGTTAGTCTCTATCAAATTATTGTTGATTCACCAAAACTAGCCCAGGAAATTTACTATCAAATCGAAGATGGTGAAATTAGTTTTTATGAGGCGGCTAATCGATATGATGTTGATATTCTCCGTAGGCAAAAATGCGGTTATGAGGGTAAAATTTACCGTTTTGCTTTTCCCGTGGATATAGCTACTGTTTTATTTAAAGCATCACCTAAACAGTTAATAGGGCCTCTACAAACTCAACAAGGTTATCATATTTTTATGGTAGATGAGTTATTCTCTGCTGAATTAACACCTGAAAGATATCAAGATATTTTAAATAATATGTTTCAACAATGGCTAGTGACTGAGTTAAATAGTATGCTGAATTCGTTAAGTAGAGATAATGAGTAATTGGTAATACAAAAATCTTCCTATATAACTAGTATTTGATTTCTGTTGGCGTAGTCTGTACTTATACAAAAACTCATACCATTTCACGTTAATCATGACAAACATGAATTATATAGAGACGTTGCAATGCAACGTCTCTACTGTTTCTTATTTCCTATTACCTATTACCTGTTCCCTGTCCCCTATTTCCTGCCAATGCCTTTTCATGCTTAAGATAGATGTACACTTAAAATTTTTTATTCTTAGTTAGGCAATTTTAGCTAGTTTTTAAAATAGGAAAAGTAAAATTAATGATTTTCCTTGACTGTTGTTTGTCTAGCATAAAACTCGTGAATTACTCAAAAATTTATGAAAGCAATAAGTAATATTTAATTTCTTGTCAAGATATCATAAAGATTCTGTAAAGATTGTCCTTTTCTGATAAAAGCTATTGACTATATTTCAGAAAATTCTTAAAAGAATAACAGTGGTGTCAAACACCATATTGAATAACTGTCACTTTTAGGTTAACTTTATCTTTATAATTGGCTAGGGGTTCATCAAATTGGGCTGATGAACACAAAACTAGAATTAGCTTGGTACAAATAGTTTATTTGTGCTAAGTCAAACAAAAATGCTTTTATACTCCAATGTATAACAGGTTTCAACTTCCTACAATCTCGCAAAACTGACGTTTAAACATTGAGAGTTTAACCTCTGGACTTGTATTCTACAGTTCAGTAACATCCTGACGATTAAGGGTAGCCAATTCAGTATTAATGTCTCACTAACTTTCCTGTAATTATTAACTAATACCAGCATTACACCAAGCTTGAGGGAAGTTTGCCAAGTTCTTGATGTCTAATCACGAAAATTTGTTGTCTCAACTAATTTTCTCAAATAATGCTGTTTATTAGGAGAAATCACATATATATAGTAATTCCCTGAGATTTTTCTGATCGTCGCTTGGCATAGCCTACCTGCTTGAGTAAGCAGGGTATAGGTAAGAAGATGCTTTGAGTTGTGCTGAGTTTTTCTCGTTAGCGCCAATAACCATCAACTAGGAGTTTCCTATAGAGAGTTATTAGCACTATTTACAAATAAAACAGGAATTAATTAGCTTGCAAAAGTTGATTGATTTTGCATCTATGTAATCTTGCCATGAGAGTCTTTCTTGATTGGAAGACATAAGCTTGTCGAAATTCTACATTAGATAGCAATTGGTAATCACTATGTCTCACTTTTTTACCCAAGATCCAACTTTGGAATTTTATGAAACTCACGAAAGCAAATTTTTAACACCTTTTCAACGCAAAACTTTACTCAAGCATTTACAAAGCAATTTACAGCCAGAATATCGCCGTCGAATTGAAATTATCTTGATGGCAGATGTGGGTAAATCTCAAACTCAAATCTGTGAAATATTGGGTTGTTCTCAGGAGATGGCGCGTTACTGGATTGGCTTGGCTGAAGCAGGTCTAGCTCACAAATGGAATGAGCGTCCTATCGGTAGACCGAAGATTGTCAATGCTCAATATTTGGATAGATTGAAAGAATTAGTGAGTAATAGTCCTCGTGATTATGGATATGCTTTTAGTCATTGGACTGCTCAATGGTTAAGTAAACATTTAGCCGGGGAACTGGGGATTGAAATTAGCGATCGCCATATTAATCGTCTGCTGAAACAAATGGGGCTTTCGACTAAACGCAAAACAACTAAGCCGCCAGAAATTAACCCCATCCCAGATGCAGCAATTACCATTTGTGATTTAAAAACCACCTCGGAAGCTAGCCTTAATTGGTCATTTAATTTGCTGGAATCGAGTAATGAACTAATTCGTAATTCGTAATTTGAATTATGAATTTGCCCCATAAAATTCAGTGTTGGAGGTAGGGAAATGCCGTCAGGGTTTTCCTCGGAATATTTGTCTCAACAACTCACCCAAATTTTGGGTGAGTCTTTGTCAGAAATAGAATTAAAGAGGTGCATCCAAGCTTTAGAAATTGTTGAACCACCTATTGCTAAACAATTTTGGCAAGCGACAACAGCAATGGCTGGTATTTGGATTGTGCTTGGGGGTAAAGTCAGACTGCTGGATAGCGCACACAATTTGCTTGCTACTCTGACAAGTGGTGCGTCTTTTGGTGAGTTGACTTTGTTTCCTGATGCTGAATTTAGCCCTTATGTGGCTAGAGCTTCGGTAAACTTAAAACTTGGCTATCTTCCCCAAGCAATTTTACAAGAGTTGATGGGTGAATATCCGAGTGTCGGCGATCGCTTACAAAAAAATGCGGCGACTTGGGATTTATTGCTGTGGTGTTGTCAAAACGCGCTGATTCAGCAACATGATTCTGTCGAAAATATCCTCAAAGCTTTGTCTCTATTTGAGCGTTATTCTCTAGAACCTGGTTCACTTCCCACTCACATCACCCAAGATGCGAAACTTTGGTTATTGCGGCGGGGAGAACTAGTTGATACTCACGGACGCACACTCAAACGCGGTACAATTTCCCCATTTAGCAAGCAGGGAAATTGGCAAGTCACTCCATCGACAGTTGTTTACATTCTCAAAAATGCTGACTGGAAAATAGCTGAAGAATACTGGCCACAACTGGATGAATTAGGGAGTGGGGAGTTGGGAGTGGGGAGTGGGGAAAATGATTCTCAATCTCCTGTGACTAACGTTGTCGCGTTTCCCCTTGCAGAACCGCCAGCAACGAAACAAAAGCAACGCCGAGCTTATTTTCCCAGTCCTAGTGTCAAAGTTGGTCATTGGTGGGGACGCTTGACTAAGCGCTATCCCATATTTGAACAGCAAAGTGCAGCTGATTGTGGTGCGGCTTGTTTGGTAATGGTGAGTCGCTATTGGGGTAAGCGGTTGAGTGTAAATCGCTTGCGGGATTTAACTAATGTTAGTCGCAGTGGTGCATCACTCAAGGGTGTGACAGCCGCAGCCGAAACGATTGGTTTTACTACTCGACCGGTAAAAGCTAGCTTGGATAGATTAGCACAGCAAACTCTGCCAGCGATCGCTCACTGGGAAGGTAAGCACTACGTTGTCGTTTTTGAAATCAATAAAAAACAAGTAATTATTGGTGATCCTGCCATTGGACAACGTAACCTAAGCATTGCGGAATTTAAAGCTGGTTGGACTGGTTATGCTCTATTATTGCAACCCACGAACCAACTGAAGGAAACTGAAGAAACAAGTACTTCATTTTGGCAGCTATTTGACTTAGTTAAACCCCATACAAGAGTACTTCTAGAGGTATTTTTTGCCTCGGTTTTAATTCAAATTTTTGGTTTAATCACACCTCTATTTACTCAGTTATTGTTAGATAGGGTGATTGTCCAAGGTAGTACTTTGACATTAAATGCTGTGGGTTTGGGGTTGGTTATATTTGGCTTATTTCGTGTCATTATCAACGGCTTACGGCAATATTTACTTGACCATACAGCCAACCGGATTAGTATCTCTCTGTTGGTAGGTTTTATTAAACATACCTTCAGTTTACCTCTGGCCTTTTTTGAGTCGCGTTACGTTGGGGATATTGTCTCGCGTGTGCAGGAAAACCAGAAAATTCAGCGTTTTTTAACTGGGGAAGCACTGTCAATTATTTTAGATTTATTGACAGTATTTGTGTATGTGGGATTGATGTTTTGGTACAGTTCAGCGATGGCGTTGGCCAGTTTGGCGATCGTCCCGCCTTTTATGTTGCTGGCACTGATTGCTACACCATTTCTACGCCGGATTAGTCGGGAAGTTTTTAGTGCTACGGCTAGCGAGAACAGTTACTTAATTCAATCCCTCACAGGTATTCGCTCAATTCGCTCAATGGCTATTGAACAAACTGTACGTTGGCATTGGGAAGAATTGCTGAATAATGTGATTAGAAAAACCTTCAGTGGACAAATTATTAGTAATCAATTGCAAATTGTCAGTTCAGCTTTAGAAACTTTGGTAACTACTAGCTTACTTTGGTTTGGGGCTTGGCTGGTGATTCAAAATCAACTGACAATCGGTCAATTGGTTGCCTTTAATATGTTGCTGGGTAATATTATCCGACCTTTTCAGAGGCTAGTAGTCTTGTGGAATCAGTTACAAGAAGTGGTGATTTCCACAGAACGTATTAACGACGTTTTAGAAGCCGAACCGGAAGAGGATTTACAACATAAACCCCGGCAATTTTTACCCAGATTACAGGGGCAAATTCGCTTTGAAAATGTCACCTTCCGCTATCATTCAGAAAGCGACCACAATGTTTTAGAAAACCTGAGCTTTGAGATTAAACCTGAGCAAACTGTCGCAGTCGTGGGGCGGAGTGGTTCTGGGAAAACTACTCTATTTAAATTAATTTTGGGTCTATATCCACCGACAGATGGAAAAGTTTTGATTGACGGTCAAGATGTGACTAATATAGCCCTGCGATCGCTCCGTTCTCAAATCGGCGTTGTCGATCAAGATACCTTTCTGTTTGGCGGCACAATCCGCGAAAATGTCAGCATTGCTCACCCAGAAGCCACCCTAGAAGATATTATTACCGCAGCTCGTTTAGCAGGGGCAGATGACTTTATTAAACAAATGCCATTGGGTTATGAAACCCAGATTGGTGAAGCCGGGGGGATGTTATCTGGCGGTCAAAGACAACGTCTAGCGATCGCTCGTGCTTTACTGGGAGACCCCCGTTTATTACTATTAGATGAGGCTACTAGTCATCTCGATTCCGAATCTGAGCGCATCATTCAAAATAACCTGAAAACCATTCTCAAGGGGCGCACTAGCATCATCATCGCCCACCGCCTGTCCACCGTGCGCCATGCCGACCTAATCTTGGTAATAGATCGGGGTTTACTAGTTGAAAGTGGAACCCACGATGAATTAATTGCCAGAAGAGGTCATTATTTTTACCTCAACCAACAACAACTAGCACAGACAGGCTAGGGAATAGGGAAGAGGACAAGGAAGGAAGGGGACAAGGAGACAAGGGGATAAGAAGACAAGGGGACAAGGGGACAAGGGGACAAGGAGAAAATTACTTAATTACTCTTTCCCCCCATCCCCCACTCCCCCCATCTCCCCATCTCCCCATCTCCCCATCCCCCACTCCCCATCTTCCCATCCCCCCTCTCCCATCCCCAATGCCCCATCCCTAAACTATGCCAAATCCATCTCATAATTCATCATCCCTTCTGGTTCAACCACGACAGGCGCAGGTACAACGAGTTCCAGATCCTCACGAATTTGTTGACTATCCCCAAGAGGCTACAACACAGACAAATGACTGGTTTTACGGTACAGAAGAATTACTAGATGCTTTACCGAAGCGTTGGACACGCTCGATGCTCTATTTGCTCATTACTTTTGCTGCTGTTATTTTACCTTGGGCAATGTTTACTAAGGTGGATGAAACTGGCAGTGCTAGAGGGCGTTTAGAACCCCAAGGTGCTACTCAAAAATTAGGTGTTGCGGTTACTAGTAGTGTCAAAGCTGTCAATGTGCAAGAAGGGGCAATGGTGAAAGCTGGACAGGTGTTACTAGAACTAGAATCTGATGTGTTGCAAAAAGAGTTAGAACAGGCACAAACAAGATTAGCAGAATTAATTAATCGCCAAGCCCAACAAGAGTTACTCAAAAATCAACTGATTTTGACAATTAATATCCAACAACAGCAAAACCAAGCCCAAGAATTAGAAAAAATTGCTCAAGTCAGTCAAGCCCAGCAAAATCTAGATGCCAAACAAAGCACATATAATTTACAAAAATTAGAAAAACAAGCGCTAGTGGAACAAGCTAGACAAAATATCAATTCGACAGATTTAGCGCAAAACTTGTCTGGTAGTCGTTGGCAAAGAGATATCAAAGAAGTTGCTCGTTATCGCCAATTGTTAAGACAAGGTGCGATCGCTCAGATTAAAATAGTCGAACTAGAAAAAACAGCTGAAGAAAGTCAACGTGCTTTATTACAAGCCAAATCTGATTTTACTCAAGCCCAACTGCGTTTACAAGCAGAAGTTAGCCGTTACCAAACCACTGTCAGTCAGACTGAATCCGATATTAAGCAAGCTAGACTCCGCCTGCAAGAACAGCAAAGCAGTTATCAAAGCATTGTTCAAGCTGGTAGATTAGCGCTATTAAGAAGTCAGGAACAACTCAAAGACTTACAAGCCCAAATCACTACTTTGCAATCAGAAATTGCCCAAACTAAGAGCCAGATTACCGCTTTACAAATTCAAATCCAGCAGAGAGTAGTGCGATCGCCTGTTGATGGTACAATTTTTGAGTTACCCATCGATAAACCAGGCCCTGTAGTCGAAGCTGGACAAATAGTAGCTCAAATCGCTCCCAAGAATGCAGCTTTAATTCTCAAAGCCACCATGCCTAGTCAAAACAGTGGTTTCTTGAAGGTGGGAATGCCAGTCAAAATTAAATTTGATGCCTATCCTTTCCAAGATTATGGTGTGTTACCAGGACGTGTTAGCTGGATTTCTCCTGACTCGAAAATTCAAACCACCAATCAAGGTAATGTGGAAACCTATGAAATGGATATTACTTTAGAACATCCATACATTCAAAATGGTAACAAACGGATTAATTTAACCCCTGGTCAATCAGCTAATGCCGAAGTAATTATTCGTCAAAGACGAGTGATTGACTTTATTTTAGACCCGTTCAAGAAACTACAAAAAGGTGGTTTAGAGCTTTAGATTGGTAATCTCGTATTTCTCACAACAGTAGAGGCTGGATTTATTTCTTCTACTTCCCTGATTTCATCCCAATCAATAACTACAACCCATAGACGCTCTGATTGAGAATACTCAACTATTCCATCAACTTCTAAATCTTCACTATAAAGAGTAAGGTGTTGTCCAGTTTGCAATGCGATTTTTTGAGTAGAAAGATCCTCTATTGTGCCAATACAATTTAGACGAAGGCGACCTTGAGCATCAGCATTATGAAAATCAACGAAAACTCTTGGGTTTTCGACTAAAACTCGCTGCTGCTCATTATCATTATGCTGCACTTGTTGGCTTGATACGCTCATTAAGCATCTCCATACTTATTTCGTCTGCCGAGGCTGCGGAAGATGTGATACAATTTGCGCTAATCGCCGTACGCCTTCGCTAATTTGTGACTCATTAAGTTCGGCATATCCTAATATAAATTCACTACCAGGACTAGTTTTTAAATAGTTGGGATATGCAGCAACCATACTGACACCAGCAAGTGCGGCACGCTGGATAATTTCATCATCATTGAGATGGGTGTGGATTTTTATCATTAGGTGCATTCCGGCATTTTCTCCCAGAATTGTCACTCGATCGCCAAAATGAGATAACAAAGACTGGACTAAAGTTTGTCGTCGTTGGTTGTAGAGCGATCGCATTCTTCTAATATGGCGTTCTAGATGACCTTCTGTAATAAAATCAGTCAAGGCGTACTGTTCCAATAAACTACATTGCCTGTCTGCTAGCCATTTGGCACGGGCAAAGATAGATACTAAATCATCTGGCACAACTAAATAACCCAAACGCAAAGCGGGAAATAGCACCTTAGAAAATGTACCTAGATAAATCACACAGTTACCTTGGTCTAATCCTTGCAAGGCTGGAATGGGACGTTCACCGTAACGATACTCACTATCATAATCGTCTTCAATAATCATCACTCCTGATTTCTGCGCCCAAGCTAACAACTCTAGCCTGCGAGGAAGGGATAAAACTCCGCCTGTGGGAAATTGATGAGATGGAGTGACATAAACCAGTTTAATGTTGGGAATTATACCTGTTGTTAGATGACTAACGATTAAGCCAGATGTATCTACAGGTACAGGACATAAACTAGCACCTTGAGCTAAAAAAGCCCTTCTTGCCCCTAAATAACCGGGTTCTTCTAGGGCAATGCCATCACCCCTGTTAATGAATAAACGTGTAATTAAGTCAAGTCCTTGCTGGGAACCACCGACAATGATAATTTGCTCGGCACTACATTTTACGGCTCTAGAACGTGTTAGATAAGTGGCGATCGCTTCTCTTAATGGTTGATATCCCATTGAGTAAATTGTATAATCCAGCACATTAGAATTAGGGCGACAATGACGGGCTAATAGCTGTCGCCACAAGTCTATGGGAAACTTGTCAAATGCTGGTCTGCCATAGTTAAAGTTGATTTCTAGTTCTGCTTCTGGCAAACGCAAGAATGCTTTGTCACTGAGAATTTGACCATAGGCTGATAGAGATATTGATGTCGTAGTTGGTTGTAATTTTGACTCAATCGGTGCAGTGTTCAGTAAATCATCCGGGATTTGGCGACAAACAAAAGTGCCTGAACCCACAATAGTTTCTAGATAACCCTCACTCAGTAATTGTTCATAGCTGAGAGTCACAGTAGCGCGAGAAATACTCAGGGATTGAGCCAGCATTCTGGTTGACGGTAGCTTTTGCCCAGGCGTTAATCTCCCTGAGAGAATCCCCCAGCGTAATTCTTCATAGACTTGGCGATGCAGAGGTAAAGCCGCCTGTGGGTTGATGGAGATAGCAAAGTCCATATGATTAAGCGCAAAGTGGACTGGTAGTTTAGGTAAAAAGTGGCTCTTGTCGCATTCCACTTATCTAGATACTCTAGCGATATAGAGTAAAAGTTTCTAGTTATGACTCCACAAAAAGCCCCCAGTCCCAGAACAACTGTTAAGCGTGTACCCCAAAGAGGAAACTATGAACAGGAAACTATCTATCGAATCTTGGATGAAGGATTAGTCTGTCATGTCGGTTTTGTGGCAGAGGGACAACCTTTCGTTATTCCCACCGCCTATGGCAGAGTAGACGACACCTTATATATTCACGGTTCGCCTGCGAGTCGGATGATCAGAACCCTGCAACAAGGTATTGATGTCTGCGTTACCGTCACCTTGCTGGATGGGTTAGTATTAGCGCGATCGGCTTTTCATCACTCCATGAATTATCGTTCAGTAGTAATTTTTGGTACGGCTACCCTAGTAGAAAATACAGAAGAAAAATTTGCTGCCCTGCAAGCATTTACAGAACACGTCATCAAGCGGAGGTGGGAAGAAGTGCGATCGCCCAATCGTCATGAATTAGCCGGAACCCTCGTGCTATCCTTACCTTTAGCAGAAGCCTCCGCCAAACTCCGCACAGGTGGGCCAATAGATGATGAAGCTGATTATCAAATACCCGTCTGGGCTGGGGAACTGCCCTTAAAATTAACTCCAGCCACACCCATCCCTGATGCGCGTTTACATCCTCATATCAAATTACCAACATATATCAGTGATTATACTAGGTAAAAGGGTATTTTAAAAGTTTCAGTAGGTATAAAAATGTCATTCTGACTGGAGCGGAGCGTAAGGAAGAATCTAGGTTTTGTGGCACATACCGAGATGTTTCATTCCGCTACGCTGCATTCAACATGACAAAGAAACAGACTTTTCAAACGTCCTCTAAGAAATGCGCGTATAACAGCCGGAAAAATTACTAAGCTGCAAGTAAACCCAACAATATCTTGAACAATGTTTCTAACTGATCGGGAATTATGTAAAAATTCAAATCCTCATAAATCAAATTATGTTGTCGATCTAGAAAACCAAACTTCCAGATATTCCCAATTGTTACCGCACCATAAATATTAGCAGCAAGAGAATCTTCAAAACAAGCCAAGGCTATTAACTCGACAGCTAATTGAGTAAAACCTCTAGTCAAATCAGCATTCTTGGCTTCTACCACCAACAGTTCTTTGCTGTTTTTTATGTAGTAATCCAATGTGCCTTTCAAGTATTCACTAGCATTCACGGGATACTCTATGTTTAGTTTAGTTTGATAGTAATCGCACAACTCAAATAATATGGGAGCGATCGCTGCTTGTTTCCTCGCATCTTCGGTTAGCAAGCTAGTCAGCCGAAGATTTCTCTTAATGGTTTCATTTAACTGACTAAAACTACTTGGTAGTTGATCAACAATAGGTAGGTCTATTTTTTGGCTGGTATAATTATAGTCCAACTCCTTGAGTATATCTTCTATAGGGAAGGACATTTGGAAGTAATTACTAAAAGTGTAGCTTTGTCCTGGTTGTAATATTTTATTCATTGCTGAGTAGCTAGCTTGTGAGAAGACTAAACCATAAGTATTATGAGGTAGAAGAGGCGATGACTCTATTGTGATGGAGTTTTTCGGTAAGCGATCGCCCTCCTCAATTAAACTACAAGAATAATGATTTCACGAAGAAGCCGTAATGATACTGGCGCATAGACATATTTATGGTTAGATTGATAACATCAACGAGTAGCTGTTGTTGATCTATGGATCGCTTTTCGGAAAATATAACAAACTTGCGTGAGTATAATTTGCCGCAGAATCAACTAGTTCAAATGTGTGATTCTCCGCAATTATTCCGCGATCGCTATAAAATATTAAAAATTATCGGTAGAGGTGGTTTTGGGATTACGTTTCTAGCGAAAGATGCCATTTTACCGGGTAATCCTTTATGTGTGATTAAACAGCTTTGTCCGAAAGTAACCAACACTAAAAGCTGGCAAAATGCTTGTCAGCGCTTTGAAAAGGAAGCGAAAACTTTAGCTAAACTCGGTAGTCACTCACAAATCCCCATGTTACTGGACTATTTTAACAGTCATGGAGAGCTTTATTTAGTACAAGAATACGTGCGTGGCTATACTTTGGCACGTGAAGTCAAACGCAACGGGGTAAAAACTGAAACTGAAGTCAAAGAGTTTTTGCGGGAATTACTGCCAATTTTGCAGTATCTTTATCAAAATAAAGTAATTCATCGAGATATTAAACCACAAAACTTACTGCGTTGTGCCGATGATGGACGAATAGTATTGATTGATTTTGGTGCAGTTAAAGAACAATTAGCTGATATCGTCACAAATTCGCCAAATCAACCTCAAACTAATTTTGTTGGCACAATGGGATTTGCACCCCCAGAACAGTTTTCTCTACGTCCAGTTTACGCTAGCGATATTTATGCTTTGGGTGTAACTTGTGCTTATCTGTTAACTGGCAAAAGTCCTATGGAAATGGCACGCAATAGCCAGACTGGAGAAATCTGCTGGGATGAAGACGTAAAGGTGAGTGATAATTTTGCCAAAATTCTCCACAAAATGCTGAAAGTTTCTCTAGACGAGCGTTTTCAAAAACCGCAAGATGTGATCAGAGCCTTAAGTATCGAAAATGATTTACCCAACTTAACTAACTGTTTAATGACACAACCCTTAAGCAGCAAACCTGCCACAAATCCCGAAACCCCTCAAGTATACTCTCCATCCGTAGCCAAAACAGCGATCGCTATTCGACAATGGAAAGCCAAGCTTAAACAAAAACGGGTAATGGGTAATAGGTAACAGGTAACAGGGAAGAAGGGGAGTGAGGGAGTGAGGGAGTGAGGGAGTGAGGGAGTGAAGGAGTGCTGAGTGCTGAGTGCTGAGTGGAAGTCGGAGAGTACTGACCAATGACTAATGACCATTGACCATTGACTAATGACCATTGACCATTGACCATTGACCATTGACCATTGACCATTGACCATTGACCATTGACTATTGACCATTGACTAATGACCATTGACCAATGACTAATAACTTCGGATTATTCTATAATCGGGAGAATAATCAATTATCTGGCTCTCTCAGTCTGGCTGCACAGAGCAAGACTGTTTAGCATTTACCAAGATTACTACATAAATAAACCCCAAACCTTGACACCAGTGCTATTTACCAAGAATATCTGAGAGCTACTCTTCATCAAGGCATAATTGGGACAAATTTAACAAAATTCGTTATGCAGCCGCGCCTATCAGTATATGATCTGCTGCCTCAATCCAGACTGTCTTAGTCCGCTTAATTCTGATGGAAAAAAATCGTGTCAAAGTTGTGGTACTCCTTTAGTATCACTTTTGAGAAATCGCTTCCGTGTCATCAGAGTACTTTCTGATGAAGGGGGATTTGGCAGAACTTATCTATCAGAAGATCAAGATAAATTGAATGAACGTTGTGTAATTAAACAACTAGCACCAAAATTTCAAGGAACTTGGTCACAAAAAAAAGCAGTAGAGTTATTTGCTCAAGAAGCCAAGCGATTACAAGAACTCGGAGAACATCCCCAAATTCCGACTTTGTTAGCTTATTTTGAGCAAGATAACTGTATGTATTTGGTGCAACAATTTGTCAATGGACAAAACCTGTTAAAAGAGTTGCAACAACGCAAAAATTATCGGTCTGGAGAAATACAAGCAATCTTACTAGATTTACTGCCAGTTCTCAAATTTATTCACGATCGCGGTGTGATTCATCGTGATATTAAACCAGAAAATGTTATCCGGTGTCGTACTGATGGAAGATTAAATCTGATTGATTTTGGTTCATCTAAGCAATTAACTGCCAAAGTCCAAAATTTTGGGACATCGATTGGTTCTCATGGTTACTCACCACTAGAACAAATTCGAGATGGCAAGGCTTATGCTGCTAGTGATTTATTTGCTTTAGGTGCTACTTGTTTTCATTTATTAACTGGAGTTTCGCCGTTTCAGTTGTGGATGGAACACGGTTATGGCTGGGTGACTCATTGGCGGCAATATTTGCGGAGTCCGATTACGCCTGAGTTGGATTTTGTCTTAGATAAGTTGTTACAAAAAGAACTCAAGGATCGCTACACATCAGCTGATGAAGTGCTGCAAGATATCACTCCTAAACAACAACTGGCACTACCAGCCGCAGGTCAAACTTCTGGAAAATTACTCATCACTAAAACACAATATTTACCGCCAAAATCGGTGTTGTTGAAAACTGTAGTTTTAGTGAGTGCTTTTGTGTTGTTATTTGGTTTTAATGAATCTTGGTATAATCAATATCGCAGAATTTATAGTAGTTTATCTTCCAGATTAACTAATAATTCATCTCGTGGTCAGGTAGTTTTAGCACAACCACAAAAGCCGACGTTAGGAAATATTACTCTAGCTAATACTCTCAAAGGTCATAAAAATTCTGTAGCAGCGATCGCCATTACTCCCGATGGTCAGATAATAGTCAGTTGTGGAGACGACAACACAATTAAATTGTCGCACCTAGCCACAGGCGCGGAAATAGCTACACTCCAGGGACATTCGCAAAAAGTGAATGCGATCGCTATCAGTCCAGATGGTAAAATTTTGGTGAGTGGTAGTGATGACAACACTATCAAAGTCTGGAATCTGCAAACTAAAGCAGAAATCCGCACGATTTACGGACATAGTGATGCTGTTCACGCCTTAGCCATCAGTCCTAATGGGAAAACTTTGGTGAGTGGCAGTGATGATAATACTGTCAAAGTCTGGAATTTAGCAACTGGCAGACGCATAGATACCTTAATCGGACATACATTTTGGGTGCGTTCAGTCGCCATTAGCCCCGATGGTGTAACTATTGCTAGTGGTAGCTTTGATAAAACCATCAAAATTTGGGATTTAGACAAAGCATCTCTGACACACACACTAGCTGGAAATAGCGAAACAATTACAGCAATAGCTTTTAGTCCTAATGGTACTACCCTTGCCAGCGCTAGCCGCGATCGCACGATCAAAATTTGGAATGTGGCTAAAGGTACAAGAGTTCGCACATTAAGCGGTAGTACAGAAACAGTGACAGCGATCGCTTTTAGTCCAGATGGTTTATTTCTGGCTAGTGCTAGCCGCGATCGTACCATCAAACTCTGGAACTTGGAAACAGGCGAAGAACTCCGCACCCTAGAAGGCCATGAAAACACTGTCACATCCGTCACTTTTACACCTGACGGCAGAAGTTTGATTAGTGGTAGCGAAGATAACACCATCAAAGTTTGGCAGATTAGTAATTAGTCATACAGACCTAACCCCCAGCCCGTTCCCTTGTAGGGAAGGAGAGTAAGATTTAACAGTGAACAGTTATCAGTGAAGATAATTGGGTTTAAGTCCTCCACTTTAACAGTGAACAGTTATCAGTCAAGATAATTGGATCAGCGTTATAGCTTTTCCCAGTTGAGTGAGGTACAGATTTTTAGTCAACAGAGGCTACCCGCATTTCTCACAAGCAAGTAGGGGCGGGTTAACAGATATGCTGACACTATTCACCAGTATCTCACTTAACCCGCCCCTACGATCTCTGGACTAGACTGGTGTACTTCATCGGCATGAAAATCGCTATAACTGATAACTGGGTTAAAGCCTTTTGCCTTTTTTAGGAGAGAGGTCAAAGAGTATTACATTGAAATGAGAACTGCAATAAACTCCTTTACACTTTACCAGTGAAAACCCTCTCAGCCGGGCCAGTCATGTAAACTCTTTGGTCTACTTCTGACCATTCAATTTCCAACACACCCCCAGGTAATTCTACACTAGCCAGGCGATCGCACTTTCCTGTCAATACACCAGCCACCAAGGCAGCGCAAGCCCCCGTTCCACAAGCTAAGGTAATGCCTGCGCCTCGTTCCCAGACACGCATCTTCAGGTAATCACGGCTAACAACTTCGATAAATTCTGTGTTTGTCCGTTGGGGAAAAGCTGGGTGATGCTCAAATTTCGTCCCTAGAGTTTCTAAAGGAATCGCTGCCACATCCTCAACAAAAGTAATACAGTGAGGATTACCCATACTTACACAGGTGACATCCCAAGTTTTCCCCTCCACGTCCAAGGGTTGATTAATCACTTTGCTATCACTTGCAGCCAGCGTTGTGGGAATTTCCCCAGCCAGTAATCGAGGTAAACCCATATCTACCTTGACTTGCCCATCAGGTAGCAGTTGGGGTGTCATTACACCAGCTAAGGTATGAATACGATAAGCGTCTTGGTTGCGAGACATCCCCTCTAAATCTGCCAAAAATCCCGCCAAACAACGAATACCATTACCACACATTTCCGGTTCAGAACCATCGGAGTTAAAAATCCGCATTGCGTAATCTGTATCCTTTTCTCCGGGTAGGGCAAAAATTACACCATCAGCCCCGATACCAAAGTGGCGATCGCACAGCTCAATTGCTCGCTCTGGAGTGACTACAGGTACTTTACTAGAGCGATTATCAATCAAAATAAAATCGTTGCCTAGACCGTGATACTTAGTAAATTCGATTGCCATTTTTCCTACGATGAATTATCAATGATTAAGTGTTGGTGATTGGTAATTGAGAGGAATTTCTGACCCATTACCCATTACCCATTACCCAGTCCCTCAATTATTAATCAAAATGTCTATAACTGAATTTGATACCTCCTTACCAAGCATTCGCCAAGTCCAAAACCTGATTAAACAAGCAGTAGCAGTAGAATTCAAACTGTTAACTGGTGACTTAATCACAGGTAGAATCCTCTGGCAAGACCCCAACTGTGTATGTATTGCCGATGAAAATAGCCGTCAAATTACCATTGCCAAACAAGCGATCGCTTATTTTCTGGCTAAAGAGTAATGAGGAGTGAGGGAGTGAGGGAGTGCTGAGTGCTGAGTTGTAATTTTTCTTCTCTCCCCATCTCCCAATCCCCTATCCCCTATCACCTGTCACCTCTCACCTCTCACCTGTCACCTGTCACCTCTCACCTGTTCCCTTCTTTTATCCTATCCACTGGCAAAACCTCCTTGACCATTTCCTTGGTTTTCACGATGGGGATAGATAGGGGTATTTCGCTGACTGAGGCGAACAGAGGTTGGAGTTGGTTGAGTCTGAGCAGATTACCGCACAATAGTACCTGATCACCATTTCGTAGATCCGTGCTACCGTCGGGAAAGCGCATATATTTACCATCCCGACGGATTGCTTGGACTTGGACTCCTGTTTGTTGATCTAAGGCGAAATCTGCCAGGGTTTTGCCTAAAATTGGCGCATTAGCATTGACGACAATCCATTGACAGGCGCTGTTTTCTCCCGGTACAGCCACCTTACCTTGAGCTAATTCATCTAAAGCGGCTAGTTCCTCGTCAGCACCAACAATTAATAAGCGATCGCCTACTGCTAATTTGGTTTGATGATCAGGATAATCGATTTCCTCGCCATTGGTGCGGCGAATTGCCATCAAACTCACGCCTGTTAAGTAGCGCATATCCGCTTCTTCTAAACTCATGCCAATCAAGGGTGAATCGCTAGGTAAGTCGTACCAACGGCGATTTAAATCCTCGGTGGCTTGGCGTAAATCGCGGGAAACTTCGTCAGCCGTGCGTTCTGGGCGCAAATCTAGATAATGATCGTTGCGGATTTGCTGCATTTCTCGTTGGACGACACCAGGAGACAAGCCTAAACCGGTTAAGAGATAAGTTGCCATTTCGATACTGGCTTCAAATTCTGGCTGTACTACTTCTCTTGCTCCCAGTTGGTAAAGCACTTCAATATTTTTGTCTTGAGTAGCGCGGACAACTAAATCCAGTTCGGGACACAATTCCAAAGCCCGTTTCAGACACAGACGAGTACTCATGGGATCAGGTAGGGCGATCGCCATTCCTTTAGCATGACTGACACCAGCCGTTTCTAAAACATGGAAACTGATGCAATTACCATATACATAGGGTATTGCCGCATCACGCAATTGCTGAATCCGTCTTTCTGATTGATCAATAACAATTACAGGCAAATTATGTTGCAGTAACAACTTGACCAAATTCTTCCCCACTCGCCCATAACCGCAGACTACCACATGATCTTTATTGGGTAGTTCATCCGATACATCTTTTGCTTGACCTTCTCCATCTAAATAAGGTTTCAGCCACGGCATTGATTCGGCAAGGTTGAATAAAAACGGCACTAACCGCAACACAAAAGGAGTCAAAACCAGTGTGACGGCAGTGGTTCCCAAAATTAGCAGATATATGCGCCGGGAAACCAACCCTAAAGCCTGTCCTTCACTAGCTAATACAAAGGAAAATTCCCCAATTTGCGCCAGTCCCAAGCCAGCAATTAATGCTGTTTTCAAAGGATAGCGGAATAATTTTACTAACGGTGTGATGATTAAAAACTTACCGACAAAAACCAGGGCAACTAACCCTAAAATTAACTCTAGATTCTGCCATAAGAATACTGGGTCAATTAACATCCCAATGGCAGCGAAGAATAAACTAGCAAAAATATCTCGTAGGGGTTCTACATAGGTGATGGTTTGATCGGCGTATTCCACTTCAGAAATCATCAACCCAGCAACAAACGCCCCCATCTCAATGGAGAGTCCTAAATATTCTGTCAGTAGGGCAATACCTAAACACAGTGCCACCACACCGAGTAAAAACAGTTCTCGACTCTCAGTCCGGGCTAACAGGCGCAACAATGGCGGTATCAGCCAAATCCCCGCCACCACTGCCCCAGCCGCAAATAGACCAATCCTGACTAAAGCTGTGAGGACGGCAATCCCGATCGCTTCCCCTGGTTCGTGCAAAGCTGGTAAGACAGCCAGCATCAATCCCAAAGCTAAATCCTGAACTACCAAAATCCCCAGCATCACTTGCCCGTGGGGTGTTTCAGTTTCGTTCCGTTCCATCAAGCATTTGAGGACAACGGCTGTAGAAGATAGGGACAGAATTGACCCCAAAAACACACCCTTCGCGGGTAAAGTCCCCCAGGCCCCCGTTAACCCACACACCACCACCGTAATCAAGATTGTCAAGGCAATTTGTAGTCCACCCCCACCGAGAGCGATCGCCTTAACTTTTTTTAATTCCGCAAAGGAAAACTCCACACCCAAGGCGAACAACAAGAAGGCCACCCCAAACTGCGCCAGGGTTTCTACTTGCACAACTTCCTTAATCAGTCCCAGCCCAGCCGGCCCTACTACCATCCCGCCGATGAGGTAGCCTAGCAGTACAGGTTGTTTGAGCAGCGCTGCAAACAATCCACCACAGGCAGCAACGCCGAGAACTAGTACTAAATCAACAATTAATCTAAAATCTTCTTGCACCAGTTTTTCTAAGAACTATTAAGACGTATTAACTTTAGAATACAAATTTTTAACTATCTGCGGGAAGCAAACTGTACAAGGACAACAAAATTTATTGGGAAGTCAATGGTTAATGGTCATTAGTCAATGGTCAATAGTCAATAGTCATTAGTCAATAGTCAATAGTCATTAGTCAATAGTCATTAGTCAATAGTCATTAGTCAATAGTCATTAGTCAATAGTCATTAGTCAATAGTCATTAGTCATTAGTCATTAGCATTTCTTCTCCCCTGCACCCCTGCACCCCTCACTCCCCCACTCCCCCACTCCCCTTCTTCCCTGTCACCTGTCACCTGTCACCTAAGTAGTATTGTTTTATAAAAATATTTGTATTCTAATTGTTAGTTAAGCTAACATTATGTTGATCTGGGCATAATCTGTCACATGAGTTTTTCACACACAACGATCGCTAATATCAATTGGTGAGCGATCGCCTGCGACGGAGCGTATCTGATCACTCCCTTCCTGCTAAATTCTTCATATGTGCTGTTTAGATTATATGCAGACGAGCAAATATGTAGTTACACGCACTCATTGTCCTCTACCTATAGGTAGACTCTGGCTAATTATCCTGGGTCTGACTTATTTTTGTACTGGCTGTGTGGCTTCTGAGGCGCAATCAAATGAAAAAGACGCAGGGAAAAAACGACCTGTGTCGGTGGTAGTGGCGATCGCCACTCCAAAAACAGTACCGATGTTGTTCTCAGCCACAGGGAATGTAGAAGCATATTCTACTGTTTCTGTCAAGTCTAAAGTCGGTGGACAACTGACTGGTGTCTATTTCCGCCAAGGGCAGAAGGTGAAACAGGGAGACTTACTTTTTACTATCGATTCTCGTCCCCTGCAAGCGTTGCTAATGCAAGCACAGGCCAACAAAGTTAAAGATTTGGCACAAGTCAAACAAGCACAAGCCAATCTAGAAAAAGCCAAAGCGCAAGTACAGCAAGCACAAGCCAATGTGGAAAAGGCTAAAGCTCAAGTCAACCAAGCCAAGGCAAATGTGGTTAAGGACGTAGCACAGGCTACCAATGCCAATTCCCAAGCACAACGCTACGCTAATTTACTCAAGCAAGGTGCAATCAGCAAGCAACAGGCAGAAGATTATCAAACGAGTGCTAATGCTCAAAAAGCTACAGTCACAGCTGATCAAGGAGGGGTAGCAAATGCTCAAGCAGCTGTAGTTGCGGCTCTAGCAGATGTACAAAATGCCCAAGCATCTGTAGTTGCAGCCCAAGCAGATGTACAGAATGCCCAGGCCGTTGTTGCCGCAGATCAAGCAGCAATTGATAATGCTCAGGTTCAGCTTTCCTATAGTTCTATTTATTCTCCCATCAACGGCCGTACAGGTAGTCTCAAACTCAATCAAGGTAATTTAGTTAAAGCCGATGCTGATGATCCGTTAATCACAATTAGCCAAATTCACCCAATTTATGTGACATTTTCTATTCCCCAAAGACTTTTACCAGACTTAAATAAATACAACACTAACCACAAACTAGAAGTAGATGCTTTAGTTCCCAAAGATCCAAGACAGTCGGTGCGTGGAGAACTCACGTTTGTAGATAGTGGCGTGAATCCACAAACAGGCACAATTCAGCTAAAAGCCACATTCACCAACGCTGATGAGCGATTGGTTCCTGGGCAGTTTGTCAACGTTGTACTCAAGTTTACCGAAGAACCGAATGCAATTACTGTGCCGGCTCCAGCCGTTCAGACTGGGCAAAAAGGACAATTTGTGTATGTAGTCAAATCAGACAAAAAAGTAGAAGTGCGTCCAGTGATTGTTGGTGATACGGTTGAGAGCGCAACAGTGATTAAGCAAGGATTACAGCCAGGTGAGCAAGTTGTTGTCGATGGGCAATTTAACTTAGTACCTGGGGCTAGAGTGCAGGTGAAACCAGCAGTAGGAAGTAGGCAGCAATCATGAACATTTCCGAAATATTCATCCGTCGCCCAGTGATGACGGTGTTAGTCATGGTGGGGATTTTGATCTTTGGGCTGATGAGTTATCGAATGTTGCCAGTCAGCGACTTGCCCAATGTGGATTTCCCTAGTATTCAGGTGACAGCTAATTTACCGGGGGCTAATCCAGAGACGATGGCATCTTCCGTCGCTACCCCTTTAGAACAGCAGTTTTCCAGTATTGCCGGGTTAAGTTCGATGAACTCGACTAGCGCCTTGGGTAGTACACAAATCACGTTGCAATTTGATTTGAGTCGGCAGATAGATGGTGCAGCCCAGGATGTGCAAGCGGCAATATCTAAGGCAGCAAAGCAATTGCCCACCAATATGCCCAGCCCCCCATCCTATCGCAAGGTGAATCCAGCAGATCAGCCAATCTTGTACATATCGCTCAACTCAGAGATTTTGCCCCTAGCAACTGTAGATAAATACGCTGAAACACTCTTGGCACAACGCTTGTCAATGGTGGATGGAGTTGCTCAGGTGCAAGTCTACGGTTCCCAAAAGTATGCAGTGCGGATTCAATTAGATCCAGAATCCTTAAGTGCCAAAGGTATCGGTGTTGATGAAGTGGCAGAAGCTGTTGCTCAAGGTAATGTCAATCTACCTACAGGCACACTTTATGGAGCCAAGCAGAATTTTACAATTCAAGCCAACGGACAATTAAATGATGCGGCTAGCTACCGTTCTTTGGTGGTGAGTTATCGAGATGGTGCGCCTATACAGCTTGGGGAACTGGGACAGGTGCTAGATAGTGTGGAAAATGACAAAGTGGCAAGTTGGTTTTTTCCCGAAAAGGCACAGAAGACACAAAAGCTGAGTTCTGGTGTGAGAGCGATCGTTTTAGCAATTCAGAAGCAACCGGGAACTAATACTGTCGCTGTCGTCAATGATATTCAGAAAATTTTACCCAGCTTTCGGGAGCAAATTCCCGCAGCTGTGAACATGGATATTTTGTATGACCGATCGCAAGCCATTCGAGAATCGGTGGATGATGTCCAGTTTACCCTGTTGCTGACGATCGCCTTGGTTGTACTCGTCATATTTTTATTCCTCCGCAACCTTTCGGCAACGATTATCCCCAGTTTGGCAGTCCCTTTATCCTTGGTAGCGACTTTTGGCGTAATGCTACTGTTGGGTTTCTCCCTGGATAATTTGTCTTTAATGGCGTTGACTCTTTCCGTCGGCTTTGTGGTGGATGATGCTGTCGTCATGCTAGAAAATATCGTCCGTCACATGGAGATGGGGGAAAGTCGGTTGGAAGCGGCTTTAAATGGTTCAAAGGAGATTGGCTTCACAATTTTATCGATGACTATCTCTCTAGTCGCCGTCTTTATCCCCATACTATTCATGAGTGGGATTTTGGGAAGACTTTTCCGGGAGTTCGCCGTGACCATTAGTGTCGCCATTTTAGTATCCGGGGTAATATCTCTGAGTTTGACACCAATGCTGTGTTCCCGCTTCTTGCGTCCACCCCAACACGGAGAAGAACACGAGAACCAAAACAATTGGACAACTCGCCTCTACAACTTGTCAGAAAGCTTCTTTGATAAATTACTCGGTGGCTACGATCGCACTTTAAAACTATCACTCAAGTATCATCGGACAACGATGGTAATTTCCGGGGCAATTTTGCTGGCGACGGTGTATTTATTTATGGTTGTGCCGAAAGGGTTCATTCCCAGTGCAGATGTCGGACAAATTACTGCCAACATCCAAGCATCCGAAGATATCTCCTTTAATGAAATGGTAAAACATCAACAAGCAGTTGCGGCGATCGCTTATCAAGATCCCAATATTGCTGCTGTTAACTCTAGTGTTGGCGCTGGAGGGCCAAATGCTTCTGCTAACGCTGGCAGAATTTTCCTCAAACTCAAACCCCGTGATGAACGCCCCCTGAGTGCAGATGAAATTGTCCAAGAACTACGCCCCAAATTAGCACGCATTCCCGGAATCAAAGTTTTCTTACAAAATCCCCCAGCCATTAACATCGGCGGACAACAAACTAAAGCCCAGTATCAATTTACTCTCCAAAGTCCCAATGTGCAGGAGCTTTACCAATACGCCCCCACTTTAGAAAATAAACTCCGCGCCCTATCAGACTTGCAAGATGTCAACAGTGACTTACAAATCAAAAATCCCCAACTGCAAGTAACAATCAACCGTGATTTAGCATCATCTTTGGGTTTAACCGCCAATCAAATTGAAACCGCCCTCAGTAATGCCTATGGGACTCGCCAAGTTTCCACCATCTATGCCTCTGATAGTCAATATCAGGTGATCATGGGTGTAGAACCAAAATATCAACAAAATGCTAATTCCTTAGATTTGCTCTCAATTCATTCTCCCAATGGGCAATTAGTCCCCCTCAACGCCGTAGCAAATATCACTAAAGATGTGGGGCCGTTAACAGTCAACCACACAGGACAACTAGCTTCTGTCACTATCTCCTTTAACTTAAAACCAGGAGTCTCACTAGGTAGCGTCACCGATAAAATTACACAACTTGCCCGGCAAACACTACCCGCCAGCATCAGTACAGGCTTCCAAGGTTCAGCTCAAGCTTTCCAATCTTCAATTCAAGGTTTAGGACTGTTGCTACTCGTTGCCATCTTTGTCATCTATATTGTCTTAGGTATTCTCTACGAAAACTTTATTCATCCCCTAACTATCCTCTCCAGCTTACCTTCTGCTGGTTTCGGCGCATTGCTGACGCTGTTATTATTCCATGTTGATCTGAATATCTACGCCTTCGTTGGTATCATCCTTTTAATTGGCATTGTCAAGAAAAACGGCATCATGATGGTTGACTTTGCCATTATTGCCCGTCAACAAGGCAAAAGTCCCTATGATGCTATTTACGAAGCTTGTTTAGTCCGATTCCGTCCCATTATGATGACAACAATGGCAGCTTTGATGGGAACATTACCAATAGCACTTGGTTTAGGTGCTGGTGCAGACACCCGTCGTCCCCTCGGTTTAGCAGTTGTTGGCGGGTTACTATTCTCTCAATTTCTCACACTGTATTTAACACCTGTTTTCTACACCTACATGGAGTCATTGCAAACATATCTACAAAAACGCAATTGGCGCAAACAGTCAAAAGCTGATTCTCCGGCTGTTTAAAATCAATTTGGGTTTGCCAAAGCCTCAACCCACCATCTAGACCTACCTACTTATCAATCAGATAATCATTAAATAGTTTTTGGAATAGGCTACCTATTTTAGCTGAATAAGAGCGACTATCTCTAAAACTAGGGTTACTCTGCATTTTTTCTCTGATTTGGGCGCTCTTTTGCTGGCGTAACTCAGGGTTATTTCCCAGAGTCACAGCTAGTTGAATATAAGCTGCTTCACTATCAGTAATTAAATCATCTATTCCCATCTCTCTTAAAAGAGATGCTCCTTTGCGAGAGCGAGAAGTTTCTGTTTCTCTTACTATTATTGGTAAAGCTACTTCTAACGGGTCTATCAGTGAAGTCATACCAGAGTAAGGATAAGAATCTAAGTAAATATCACAAAGTTGCAAACGTGCTTTCACATCAGCACGATTTGGTGCTGGTTCCAGAATCAGCAATCTATCTTCACTAAGACCATATTCAGCAAAAGTATTAACTATCCGCTTACGGAATACAACACAAGGATAAGAAGATGACCAGTTAGGATTAAATGGATAAAGTAGCAGTACAGAATTAGGAACACTAGCAATGATCTTTGCCCAAGTTACCTCTTGTTCGGGAATTATTTTGTAGTAATTAGCTCCAGAAGCATAAACTATTGCAGTCTGATCAATTCCCAAACTTTCTCTACTAATATTTTTGGTGAGAAGTATTTGTTCTTCTGTGGCAAAATCAAAGCATTGCGGAGGAATATCTAAAGTAATTAGCTTTTCTGTATAGTGTTGTTGAGCATTTTCTTCAACTTCCGACAATTTACTGGAAAGATAGTAATCTATATGACGCATACCTGTTGTTACAGGTGAATTAGCATCAACCATCTGGATTCGAGCTAACCTATGCAAGGAAAGCAATGTAATTTGATGAGTAACCGCAGTAATATTTGTACCAATAAATAGGATATCAAGGTCTGCTTCCTGAATAGTTTGTACTTGGCTAACTAAATCGGCTGGAAGTTTAATCATAGTGTCAGCATGACCAACACAATATTTTTCTAGCCGATGGTAACTTACGTTTAAGCTGAACAGGATAATCTCAAATAAATCTCTATTTAAATACTTATATATTGACAAAGCAGCAAAATTCTCTGTCTGTGGAAGAAAATTATTAGCGAGAATCCCCAATCTAATTTTTTGTCTTTCCAGAGGTCTTGTTGAAAAACTGTATTCAATAGTGCTACCTAGATTTTGCAAATATATCTCCATAATATCTGCACGTTTCGTATAGATGTCTTTGAGATTTTCAGTATTAAAATATAAAGGAATAAAATTCACCTGACTTGTAAAATAAGCAGCAATATATTCAGAGAATTTAGATTGGGGATTATTGGTTATATTGCTATGAAGATAGGTAACCCAATGCTCCATATATCGATAATAATCATCCACCTCACTGATTTTTTGAAAATAAAGAGGAGATTTGAAACTAAATTCTAGATAATCAGGTAGCAGCCATTTAGGAATATAATTTAAATCATATATTCGTGGCAACTGATGAGGATGACAGTACAACATTGCCACCAGCAGATATTTAATAGCATCTAATTCATCAAATCCTTGAGCAAGTTTTTCAAATATTTCCGCAATAAATACCTGTTCACTTTTGGTTAGTAACTCATACTTTATGCCAGTATTTAGTATTGATTTATAAGCTTGATTATATTTAGTCAAATATAGCGTTTCAATCTGATCTATCTGTTGACTGAGAAACAATTCAGATATATGTTGTCTTAAGAGACGTAATTTATCGATATCAGATTGAGAAGTTTTGCCTTGCTGATATTTTTCTACAAAATTGTATGGATGATTATTGATTTGATGATGTTGGATAAACTCTTCTATTTGAACTTCTTCTATTAGCATATTTAATTCCTTTCTCAAGAATTTGCCACTTAATTTACCAATACATATTGATTTAAAGATCACATATTAACCGTTTTTCCTCATTTAAACTCTATCCCTTTATGGGTCAATACAGTTCAGTTAGCGTTAAAAATCTTAAATTGTGTAGTAGCGCGGCAAGTCTAATTTATTGGGTTGAATAATTATAGAATACTGTCTTTTTCGGGTTTCTATATTTCTGGAACCAAACATTTTAAGCTTGCCGCGCTAGTAGGTTGGGTTAAGCGTAGCGCAACATTTTCGCGGATTCGTTGGGTTGAACGAAGTGAAACCCAACCTACTTTTCTGCTTAACTGAACCGTATTGCTTTATGGTTGGAGTATTCTGACTCCTGACTTCTTTTTATTAGCAGCATCAATCAAAGCAGCACTGACAATATCTGCCATTTTTGACCAAGAGAACTTTTGTGCTTGTGCTAAACCTGCTGTAATTAATGATTGACGAACACTAGGCTTTTGTACTTCACAAAGAGCATTTGCTAATCCATCCACATCATCATCTTTAACATATATTGCAGCTTCCCCTGCTACTTCTGGAATAGAGGAATTTGGACAGGTAATTACAGGACAACCACAAGCCATTGCTTCAATGATAGGCATCCCAAAACCTTCATATTTAGAAGGATATACTAAGGCTACTGCACCAGAGTAAGCGATCGCTAACTCTTCATCACTAAGTTGCAACATATGTACAGCACTACCTAATGTATAAGCTCGAAGTTTCGGTGGTAAAATTCCACTACTTCCTGTACAAACAATCTCAAACCCATAGCTATTGGCAAGTTTTGCAAAAGCTTGGAAAAATAAAATGCTATTTTTATTAGCACCATCAATACCAACTAACAAAAAGTAGGGTTTAGTAATACCATGCCTAAACCTAAAAATATTAATATATTCAGGTTTAGCTGGTGAAAAAGTGTTTTTTACACCACAATGAGCTATGGTTACATGATCTATTGGTATATCTGTGAAATATTTGCTCAAGTCACGAGCAGTATTTTCTGAAATTGCTATGTAAGCTGATGCTTGTTTAATAGCTCGATGCTTCTCTTTCCACATAGGACTATTCATATCCCATTCCATAACCTCTGGTATCATGTCATATCCCATGAATACAGAAGGTGCTGTAGTGGGAGTAGTGTAGTAAGAAGAAATAAATAAATCTGCACCTACTTCATCACATATCTGCTGTAATATTTCTCGATCTAGATTAGTATTATTGTAATCATAATGTTTTACATGAATGTATTTAATACCAGGAATATTAGGTGCAGTTTTTGCACGATTAATTACAATAATATGCTTTGCAAACTCGTTTTTTGCCCACTCTTCTAATAAAGATGTCCAAACACGGGCAATACCACTTCGCTGGATTTGAAAGAATATACCATCGACAACAATTATGGGTGATGGTGTGTTAATATTAGTCATCTGTTTTTGTACTTCATTTGGCTTTAGAAACCGCCAACTATCACTATCGCTTTCTTTTTGAGCAATTGGAATTATGCCTCTATGTTCAGCAATATCTACTTGAGTTTCATCTTGCACCCAAGGTAAATATTCTTTCAACAAAAGTGGAAATTTAGTTGTTTTTTGTAAAGCATTCCATTGAGCAACAACATTACCGTAACCATAATATTTTTCTTTAAATCTTAATTGCTCTGGTGTTACATAAGCAAAATGCTGAAACACTAATCCATGTTGTTCCGTTACTGGATGTACAAAAGGATTTACAGTAGCAACATTTTTATATTTACCTTCTGGTAAAGGTTCTACTAATGTGGGAGGCTCATGTGCTGCCCAAATATATCCTGGTTTAAATCGCCATGTTCTTAACCATTCTTGTTGAGGATTGTGTGCATAACAGTTACGAGTACTAATGACTAGTTTTTCACCTACAAAATACGAACACCAATAAAAAGCAGCAGTTTTATCTGGATTACTTATAAATAATTCCCTAGCAGTACAAATCTGTTCTAATGTCCACAGTTCATCTACATCAATTTGCCATAACAAACATTCTTCTTTAATATTAGCAAGTGGTGCATTTACCATTTCCCGTTTTCCATCCCAGAAAACATCTTTTGGTTTACGGTAAATTGTGATGTTATCTGGATAAAGTTCCAGTAATTCATCTAGATATTCTGTAGTACTGTCATGACTACGACCATTTTTATGAATTTCATCACTGATGTGTCCACCCAGTTTCGCACTCCAACTAGTATCATGTTTTAAATCTGCTACACCTTCAACAATATGCCAATGCCATTTGAAAGGTAGTTGCTTAAAAACTTCAATGTGATAACGGATAAATGGTTGTCCATTTAGAACTATAGTGAAAAAGTGAATTGGTAGCAATGCTGATATAAGATTGGTGGCAGCTAATTTTTTTTGTCCACACGCAAGACTTGAAGAATATTCATGATTAACAAGAAAGAATTTTGCTGTTTTATGCCAAGCACGTTCTGAACCAGGCCAAGTATACACAACATCATGAAATGCTATCCAACCATCATTTTTAACTAGTGGAAATGACATTTCAAAATCTTTGAGAACATCTAAATACTGATGAGAACCATCAATAAAAATAAAATCAATAGTTTTATTATTTGTTAATTCATACCAGTTTCTCAATACATCATGTGAGAAACCACGTAACGGGAAGATATATTCTTCAAGTCTATTTACTTTAATGTTTTCCTGCCAAACTTCAAAAAACTGGCGTTCAGAAAAATCAGAGTCATTTCCGTCCCATGTATCAATGGCATAAATTCTGCGATTAGTTCCTATGCAAGCATAGCCCATAGCAACTGTTGAGCGACCTTTAAAAGAACCAATTTCTACAATTACAGCATCTTCTGGAAGTAATTTTACTTTATTAAAAAGGTATTCTTCTTGTCCAGTAATCATGAAGCCTTCTATAGAGGTAACAACATGATTAATAGTTCGATAAACAGATAGCTGAACATTTTTGTGTTTAAAGATAGCGTAGCCATTACGAACGTTTAGCTTAGATTCAATAAGAACATAATTAGAATCATTCAATAAACGTAAGAAATTTTTATTGTTCTTAAATGTATTGATATCATCTAAACAAATATATTTTGCTCCATATATTTCATCTAATTCAGCACTACCAGTAAATTCTGATCCATCGATTAAGACTAGATCAAAACTATCAATGTTATTTTCTAGCTTAATTTTCTTAATGCCATTGGTAGATAGTCCAGAATTCTTTACATATTCAATATCTTGTTGTAGCCAATAGAGAACACGCTCTAATGGATATTTTTTTAAATTATTATTTGTGTTCTGATAGAAATCAATAACTTCTTGTACAGTAGGAAAACTTTCTACAGGGACAGATGATATATTATGAGGATGTACAAAATCATCATTTATGTATTTATTTTCCAACTGTTTAAATCTGTTTTTTGATAATTCTATACAAAATAGTTTTGGCTTGTTTGGGTTATTCTTCAATCCTGTAACTAATGCTTCAGTGCTTCCATCCCCAGAAGATGAACCGATTTCTAAAACTGTTTTAATATCTTCCTCACTAGTAATTTTTTGAAGAGCAAGATAAAATTCATCATTTTTAATTTCAGGGGGAATTAAAGAATTTAGTTCGGAATTTATAATTTTATTATTCATATTGTTAGTGATTGTTTATTTGAAATTTGATTCTGTGATTATTATTGTTTTATATCTTAAATGTAACAATTAAATTTACCTACATATTTAGAGAAAAGTTTATTTACATAATGTACTGCTTCTTCCGGTGAAAGATTATATATTTCCTCAATGTTTGAATTCCAAGGAAATTTTTCTTTTCTATCTGGTTTCTGAAGATAGCCTGTTGTGTAAGCAAATTCTGGTGTTAGTGAAGGACAAGAACTAATTTCTTTAGGAATCAAAAAGGCATTATTGTAGTGTAGCTCTACTAATGAATAATCATATTTTTCACATAAAAGATATAGTTGACAGATACTTTGACCAAAAAAATGGTCACTTGCCCACATATAGCTAGAATCCCATTTGACTGTAAATTTCAGAGGAGGTGGGATTTTTTCATTAATTTCTGTACATATCAATGGAGGTCTAAATTTGCTGAGAATTTGCTCTAAAACAAAGTATTCATAACCATCAATATCTAGGTTTAAAAAACCAAATTTTTGCGGTACTTGATAGGCTTGTAATAAATCAAGAATGTTATCTGGAGTCACCATTGATTTACTAAGAGAAACATTTGAAAAGTTACTGTAATTAGCAGCTAAAGCCGCAAATGTTTTATGATCGCACTCTACGGCTAATCCTGACCAACCTTGTTGGAATAAAAAAAGAGTATTAGACATGGCTACACCATCGCTAGCAGCTATATCTACACAATATCTATGCTCTAAATTAAGTTGGTTCAGATATTTCTCAATAATTCTTTCTTCGTCTAGATAAGAAAATTGATATGGACGAGTTAGTACAACACTATGTCCAGGAGTAATTAGAGCCATAATATTTTGTATAGTTCTTAGTGATTTTAGTTAGCAATTGCTATTACTCTGTTTTTGGTTTAGTTGTTTTAAAGCAAATTTGATATTTTTATCAGAGTAAGCTTGACAAAAATTCTATTGCGCTCTTTGCATTTTTAAATTGCAACTGCACTAAAGATATAGCGGTTATCGCTTGAGCAAAATATCCTTTAGGAGGATAAAAAAAGTTATTTTTCAGTAGATTTTGTATAAAATCCTGATTCTGATATTTGATAGTTAAAAAGTGATGAATGCAGACAATAATTGAGAATGATTTTAAAACAACTTTTGAGCAGGTTTAGTGGGTGCTTGAGCTTTTTGCTAAGTTGGTTGGGGCGATCGCTCTCCCATTGCCTTAGACTTGGATAGGTGTTGACTTTAATACCAAACTATGACAAACAAAAAACCGCCTAAAAAGTTCTAGGCGGTACGAGAATAATTTAGTTATGGTATGTACTTAATCACCAACAGTGTTCCCTATCTACCAACACCTACATATTGGAATCCAGCTCGTACCATTGTTTCGGGGTCGAGGAAGTTACGACCATCGATAATTACGGGGTGGCTCATCAGTTGTGCCATCTTCACGTAGTCTAGGGTGCTAAACTGTTGCCATTCGGTGACTAGTACGAGAGCATCGCAGCCATCAGCCAAGCGTTCGGCATCGGTTTCTACTAGTACACCAGATAGACCATGACGCATTCCCGTTTGAGAAACGATGGGGTCGTAGGCTTTAACTTTAGCGCCTAGTCGGTTGAGTTGTTCAATGAGGTTGAGGGCTGGTGCATCGCGTAAGTCGTCGGTATCGGGTTTGAAGGTCAGACCGAGTAAACCAACTGTTTTACCTTTGAGGATTTTTAGGACTTGTTGGAGTTTTTCTAGAGCAATGAGGCGTTGACGTTCGTTGACGCTGACAGCCGCTTTCATTAATTGGGCTTCGTAGCCGTAGTCATCGGCGGTGTGAATTAGTGCAGCTACGTCTTTGGGGAAACAAGAACCACCCCAACCGATACCAGCTTGTAAAAACTTGTTACCGATGCGGGAGTCTAAACCAATACCTTTGGCTACTTGAGTAACGTCAGCACCAACACGATCGCATATGTTAGCAACTTCGTTAATAAAGCTAATTTTTGTTGCTAGGAAGGCGTTAGCGGCGTATTTGATCATCTCGGCTGAACTCAGGTCTGTTGCCAAGATGGGTACAGCAGGTAAAGATTTGTTTTCCGCAAATTTACGCTCGACTATGGGGGCGTATAATTCTTGCATCATGGCGATCGCTCTGGGGCTATTACCTCCCAAAACAATCCGGTCGGGGTTAAAGGTATCGTATACAGCCGAACCTTCGCGGAGAAACTCTGGGTTACTAACTACATCAAACTGAGGCACAAGCTCAGGTAGTTTATCATCAACAGCTCCACCACCGGCTGTGACGAGGGTTTTTTGGCGTTCTGCAATCCCATCGAGAACAATCATCCGTACCCAATCACCTGAACCGATGGGTACTGTAGATTTATTCACAATTACTTTATAACCACCATTGAGGTTAGCACCGATACCACGAGCCACAGCTTCCACATAACGGGTATCGCTTTCACCGGTGGGTAAAGGCGGTGTACCAACAGCAATAAATAAGATTTCGCCGTGGGCTACTCCTGCTGCCAAATCTGTGCTAAACTCTATCTTCCCATTCTGGATAGCTGACTGCATGATTTCGGAAAGTCCCGGCTCAAAAATCGGTGACTGACCGGCTTTCATGATTTTGACTTTCTCCTCGTTATTGTCTATACAAATAACGTCATGTCCAATGTGAGCCAAGCAAGCACCTGTAACCAAGCCAACGTAACCAGTACCTATTACACAAACACGCATTTTGTTTAACTCCTCACTTGGGGTTATTTTTAACACAAAAAGTAGTCAAGTTAACACTTACACTCGTGGGGGTAGCACTACTCTCAACTGGTAGCTGAAAGTAATGCTCAGGTTTCTGGGAAACCTGCTCCTAGACGGCAGTTTTGATGCGATCGCGGAAATCTTCTATTGTCAGTTTTAACCCCTCTTGCAGAGGAATGGTAGGTTCCCAATTTAACAAGGTTTTTGCTTTTGTGATATCTGGTTGACGACGACGGGGATCGTCAGCAGGTAGCGGCTCGAACTTGATCTGTGCATCGGGATTAATCAAATTTTGCACAGCTTGAGCTAATTCTAGAATCGTGTATTCACCAGGATTTCCCAAATTCACTGGCCCGACATAGTCGCTATTCATCAGGCGGATAAATCCTTCCACTAAGTCGGAAACGTAGCAAAAACTGCGAGTTTGTGAACCATCACCGTATACAGTTAAGGGTGTACCTCTCAAAGCCTGAACTATAAAATTACTAACTACTCGCCCATCGTTTTCTAACATCCTTGGCCCGTAGGTGTTAAATATGCGGACAACGCGAATATCGACTTTATTTTGTCTGTAATAATCAAATGCCAGGGTTTCGGCAATTCTTTTCCCTTCGTCATAACATGAACGGATGCCGATAGGATTGACGTTACCTCGATACTCTTCTGTTTGAGGATGAACTTCCGGATCACCGTATACTTCACTAGTTGAAGCTAAGAAAAATCTAGCTTTGACACGTTTAGCTAGCCCTAGCATATTCAGTGTTCCCATAACGTTAGTTTTAACGGTTTTGACTGGGTTGTACTGATAGTGTACTGGGGAAGCTGGACAAGCCAAATGATAAATTTGATCTACTTCTAACCGGATTGGTTCGGTGATGTCATGGCGGATGAGTTCAAAGTTGGGATGATTTATCCATTTGAGGATGTTGCGTTTATGACCTGTATAGAAGTTGTCTAAGCAAACTACCTCATGTCCTTCAGGTATTAGTCGGTCAATTAGATGGGAACCAATAAACCCCGCACCGCCAGTCACCAAAATTCTCATATTTCCCCAGTTATTTACAGATATTACTAGTGGCTTTTGATATCGGTTTTAAACTACACAGCTCAGATATGACAATACAGCACGAAGATGAGTAATTCCAAATTTCTCTAGAAAATTAGTTTAACTACGTATTGTTACTTGTTACATTTTCCTTAAGATTTTGGCTAATTCATCTAGCAAAATAACAAACATCATTAAATATTTGTGTCTTTTTAACCTAGAATTCATCAAATCTTCAACAAAATAAAGTCTTGATAGAGTAGCACAGCAATTTGATAGGAGTGCTGAGTAGGGAGTGGGGGAGTGCTGAGTGCTGAGTAGGGAGTGAGGGAGTAGGGAGTGAGGGAGTGAGGGAGTGAGTGCTGACTAATGACCAATGACTAATGCCCAATGACTAATGACTAATGACTATTGACTATTGACCAATGACCAATGACTATTGACTATTCCCCACTATGGCCGTACTATGAGAATCCTCTGAGGTGATGAGGTCTGTTTGTACGTGCTGTGGTTCGCCTAGCATGATAATGGAGCAGGTGAGTTGTCTGGCTAGTTGGGTTGTGACATCACTGATTGCTAATCCGCTTGGGTTCGTTTGATTGCGTATAAAAGGTAAAACGACTAAATCATATAGGCGTGCGGCTTGCAAGATTGCTTGAGCGACGTTGTCGTGGGCAATAATTTGGATTTCTGGGGGATTTGGCAAAGCTAACTTAGATACCATCACAGACAGTTGCGATCGCCTACTGGCAATTTTACTGGAACTGGTGCGGCGATCGCATACATTTAATACAGTCACTTGCGCTTGATTGGCTTCAGCTAACATCTGGGCAAATTGCACAGGCTGTAAGCTTGGGGAGATTAAGTTTTCTATTGGGACTAAGATGCGTTGAATTTTGTTAGGTGAATCTACCAGACGTGTCACGGCTACGGGACAATGGGAAGACCAAAGTACACTGTCAATGACATTGCCGAATAATCGCGCCCTTAAGCCAGTACGTTTACCCCAACCCATGACGATTAAATTAGCCTGTTGTTCTCTAGCAGCCCTGCTAATTCCCGGTGCAAAAGCATCATCAATTCGTAGCAGTGGTTTTGTTTCTACACCTAAAGCTTGACTTTGGGTTGTGGCTCTGGCGAGTAAACGCTCACACCTTTGTACAGAGGATTCTAATTGGGGTGCATCCATTTGCGCTGCTGCATGAGCGATCGCTAGTGGGATAATTTTACCCTGGGCTTGGCGTGCCAGTAATGCTGCCATCTCGACTAAATATTGCTGAGTCTGGGGATTATAAACGGCGACAACAATAGTAAAATCACTATCATGGGTTTCTCTTACCTGTTGTGGGGATAAGGTAAGAGTCGCTGGTTCTGTCACTTGGGTAGAAGTTAAAGCTACAGCTGTGCGATTAGTTAGTAAAGGCCCCAATATTGCAGTTACTAACATTAAAATTACGACACTAGTTAAAACTGCCAGTGATAGTAAACCTGTTCGATATCCGACGAAAGTTATGGCTAATGTTGTCGTAACTTTCGGGATGGATAACGACCAGATGATCAACATTTCTTGCCAACTGTAGCCATAGACAAATTTTGCTAACCATGCAGCAATAAATTTGCTGCCAATTAAGGCGACAACAATTAAAAAACTTAACTTCAGTATATAAAAATTATTAATTAAACTAGGTAGATAAATCAGCAACCCCAAGTTAACGAAAAAAATCGGAATAAATAAAACATTCCCAATGAAAACTACCTTTTCTTTAACTGGCCCTTCCCCTACAGCTTCATTGACGGCTAAACCTACTAAAAATGCTCCTAAAATTTTCTCTATGCCGATAAATTGAGCTACCACAGCCGCCAGGAATACGGAAAGAATCACAAATAAAAACTTATTTCCTTCGTCGTCTCCTGAACGGCGAAAAAATTCTTTACCAGCCCAATCAATCCCGACTAAAATCACAGCAGTATAAATAATTAACCAACCAAATAGAGTAAGTATTTGGGCTACATTAAATACTCCAGTTGGTGATATGGCAACACAAATAGTTGATACTAATAATGTGCTAACATTGGTAAAAACTGTAGCACCAATTGTACTGGTGATAGCTGCATTACTGACTACTCCCAAACGATTAATAATGGGGTATGCCACAAGGGTATGAGCAGCGAGTAAAGAGCCTAATAATATAGAAGTATTCCCACCAAAGTTAAAAATTCTGCCAATAAAAGTGCCGATAACAAAAGGAATGCTAAAGCTAAAGCCACCAAAACCCAATGCACGGTTACTGCGCCGCCGTACTAGTTCAATATCAACCTCTAAACCGGCAACAAACATCAAATAAATTAAACCAATATCTGATAGCAATCTCATCATTGGCGATGCTGCTGGTAAGAGATTCCAACCAGATGACCCCAATATTAACCCAGCAAAAACTAACCCAACGATTCCTGGTAATCTCAGTCTCTCAAACAGAATAGGTACAACTAAAATGACTATCAATAAAATTGCAAAAGGAACAATAGGTTCCTGTCCAAGAACTTGAGAAGCTGGTTCTAGAGCAAGAACTGGTAATATGTGTTCCATAAATTCGCACTTATATAATTCGTAATTCGTAATACTCGCCAAAGGCGAGAAGCAAGCTACGTAATTCGTAATTTGTAATACCGCTACGCGGAAGCTAGCTACGTAATTACGCAAGTTATGGTAATTCCCAATTACATGAGATAAACTGTAGCCTCTAGCTTTTATTAGGCAATCAATGATAATTAACTAGAGTACTCTGATTAGATTTTTGTTGGTGTAGCCTACGCTTACGTATACAAAATTCAGTATATATTCATTTTCTAGAACCCTATTGCCTATTGCCTATTGCCTATTGCCTATTGCCTATTGCCTATTGCCTCACTAAGCAAATCAGTTTAGTAATCAAAGCGGATGCCCATACCTATGGGTGGATTTGACTCAAAATAAACCGTAGGCGATCGTAGTCATCTTTTAGGAGTATGCTAAGAGTGCGTCCAGCTTTGATTAACCATTCACGGTCAGCTTTGCGTAACTGGTAGACTTCACGAATAGTAGCTGCGGCTAAAGAATCCACTGGTGCGCCGTTAATTGACAGCAAAGTCCGCAAAAAATCTAATTCTTCCGTAAATTTAACTATGGTTTCCGGTTCGGAACGGTGTACTGCTTGATGGATTTGTGGCGGACGGGGTGGTAGATACTGATACATCTTGCGATCGCCCTCAAAGCCAACGATCGCTGCTCGAAATTCTGTCTTGAGCATAGCAAATATTTGGGGTTGTTCTTCGCGCAAATCTTGCAACGACAACCCCATCGCTACTGCTCTATGCACAGAATCCACAGGCATTGTAGTAGCATGATACACCACAGCATAGACTTGATTACCTGACTCTTCATCCACAGCGCACACCCAACTACCAAACGGCGGCATAGATGGAAAGCTTAAGTCTTCTGGTTCTAAACACTGTGCTAAAAATTCAGTAGTTGTAGTTTCCACCACCTCGGCAATGTGGCTAGGAGAGCGATCGCTTCTATTAAACTGTGGTAAGGGGAGACGCATTTATATAATTCGTAATACTCGCCAAAGGCGAGAAGCAAGCTACGTAATTCGTAATTCGTAATTAGGAAGTCTTTGTGTTGGGGTTGCAAGATCCCCAACTACTGTAAGAAATCGGGGATCTGAATCACAGTCAGAACTAATGACCAATGACCAATGACTAATTTACTTTCCTTTCTTTTTACCGGGGGTGATTTCTACAGGTTCTAGTTCTGATAGGCGAAAGGTGATGAGTTTATCCCAGTTACCGCCTTCAAATAGAACAGCGACTTTACCGTCAGTTACCCGTTGTACCAGTCCTTCGTAGCGATAATATGTGTCTGCCGGATTCTTTACGCGAACTGTTGCTCCAGGTAGAATCATGATTTTTAACCTTGTTTACTCCTGTAAATAGCTTAATACTGATCATCAATCCCTAGTCTAGCTTTTTCAACTATTGACCATTGACTATTGACTATTGACCCTTGACTCAAAAATAATACTTCTGTCGTTGACGGAAATTTGCCACCGATTCGACTATTCCTAGAGAAATAAAATTGGTCAACATCGCAGAACGTCCGTAACTCATCCACGGTAGAGGAATACCGGCTACAGGTGCTAAACCCACAGTCATACCGACATTGACGATTAACTGAAACACAATCATTGATAAAACACCAATAGCCAACAGCGAACCAAAATTATCTTTGGCTGTTTGCGCTACGTGCAGTAATCGCCAACAAATCAAGCAGAAGACAAATAAAACGACTAAACAGCCGATAAAACCAAACTCTTCACCGACAGCCGAGAAAATAAAGTCAGTGTGCTGTTCCGGGACAAAATTCAGTTGTGTCATCGGCCCCTTAAACAAACCCCAACCCCACACTTCCCCTGCACCGATGGCAATTCGAGATTGGTGTTGATGGTAGCCAGCCCCCAAAAGGTTTTCTCCTGGACGGAGAAAGGTGGTCAGACGGTCTTTTTGATAGTCTTTAAGGACATGATTCCAGGCAAATACTCCTAATTCTCCACCTAGCATATTCAGCGAGAAAGCACCAATACCCGCAATGCCAAACCGTCGCCAAGGGAGAGTTTTCCAACCGACAATCCCCATAGCCAACGACCAAATTATCCCTAAAGGCCCCAAAGCTATTTCTTTAAATAAGACTAATGGTGCTGATAACGGCCAGTGTGTACCAAACAAAATTGCTGCGACTATGGGAGAAATTAACAGGATTAACCAACCAGGGTTAGCATTTGCCCAATACAACATCCCTAAAACGATCGCCCCAAACACCAGTGATGTTGCTAAATCCGGCTGGACAAATACCAACAACCAAGGTAATCCAGTGAAGGCTAAAGCCCGGCAAAAATTCGGTAAGGTAGCCGCCGTACTTTTGTGTAATAAGGCTGCTAATGTAATGATGATCCCCACTTTGGCAAATTCAGAAGGCTGGACATTAAAGCCAGCAACACTGATCCACCTTTGAGCGCCTTTAGCACTAGTCCCAGCAATCATCACCGCAATCAGGCTGAGATTTGTTAGTGCATAAGTTATCCAATGCCATTGCAGCAAGTTTTCGTAACGACAGCGAGCAATAAATAAAGCGATCAAAGTACCGATACCAGCAACCAACCAGTGCCACCACCAGTCTGTCACAGGCTGTTTGAGTTCTGTACTGAGAATCATCAAACCGCCAAAAATGCTAACTCCTACAGGCAAACAAAATAGTAGCAAATCGACCTGTTGCCAAGGCTTAACCCAAGACTTCCAGCGAATTTTGGGGAGCGATCGTTTTAACAACATTTGTGTAAGTTTTATAGAGTAGTGAGTGAGAGAGTGCTGAGTGCTGTTAGCGGAAGCGGGGCGTTTAGCCCGTGCTGAGTGAGGGAGTGAGGGAGTGCTGAGTTTTGACTAATGACTAATGACTATTGACTATTGACTATTGACTAATGACTAATGACTATTGACTATTCCCTCATGTTAAAGCCGCAACTGACACCTTACCTGCAATTGCTAGAGCGATCGCTTTTAAGGCTTTTGCTGAGGCTGAATTAGGATCAGCTACTACTATAGGCACACCATTGTCACCGCCGATTCTTGTGGAAATCTCCAAAGGTACACAGCCTAATAAAGGTACACCCAACTCGGCTGCTGTTTTAGAGCCGCCACCGGAACCAAAGATATCGTACTGTTTGCCTGGCATATCTGGAGGAATAAAGTAACTCATGTTTTCTACTATTCCCAAAACAGACACGTTCATTTGCTGAAACATCCGCAAACCTTTACGCGAATCTAACAACGCCACATTTTGCGGTGTGGTGACAATCACAGCCCCTGACATTGGCACTGCCTGAGTTAAGGTTAACTGAGCATCTCCTGTGCCTGGAGGCATATCCACAATTAAATAATCAAGTTCACCCCACTGCACTTGATAGAGGAATTGGCGAATTACTCCATTTAACATTGGCCCCCGCCAAATCACAGGCTGATCCCGATCAATTAAAAAGCCCATGGAAACCAATTTCACGCCATGATTAAAAGCAGGTTCGAGAACCTCACCTTTTTCCGTGGAACGCACGACAATTTGTGCATCAGCTAGCCCTAACATTGTGGGATCATTGGGCCCGTAGATGTCCGCATCCAGTAAGCCGACTTTTGCTCCTGTTTGCGCCAAAGCCACAGCCACATTTACAGCTACCGTGCTTTTACCTACACCACCCTTACCACTGGAGATAGCAATAATATTTTTGACTCCAGGGACGTTGTTGCGATCGGGTACATTTTTTTGCTGGGGTGTTTCTGCTGTCACATCCACACTCACATCAATCACCCCAGGTAGCTTTTTCACCGCTTTTTGGCAATCTTCGACAATAAATTCCCGCAACGGACAAGCCGGTGTAGTCAAAACCAAAGTGAAACTCACCCTACCACTCTCAATTTTGACATTGCGGATCATGTTCAGTTCTACCAGACTTTTCCGCAATTCTGGATCTTGCACTGGTCGCAAAACTTCTAAAACAGATTGGGCATCAAGAACATCGTACATAAAAATTCAAAATTCAAAACGAAAATTCAAAATGTCAGCAATAAGTTGCTTAGTGTTTCCTCTAAGATCGGCGTAATAGAATTTAAAGATATTTTATTAACACCTCATAAAATCTTAACTTTCTTTAGGAACTAAAAATGGAGAGATGGGGAGAGTGGGAGATGGGGGGAAAGAGTAATTAAGTAATTTTCTCCTTGTCCCCTTGTCCCCTAATCCCCAATCCCCAATCCCCAATCCCCAATCCCATTAAACGGCTTCTTCTTGGCTGAAACTGCTTGCAATGCGGCTTTTTCGACTGCTTCCACTAGAGAACGTGCCACACGATCTGCGTAAGGGCGAGAAAATGACCAAATTAGGGGCGATAACCAACCACGTAATGTCACTGAGTAAGATAAACAAGTACCGCAGACTGTAGATTCTACTTGGTATGTCACCCGTTCTTCTACCCCAGGGATAGCCATGACTCGGATACTGAGTAATTCCCTGGGGTTGACACGTTCGACAAAAATTTGGATGGGAATAGGGGAAAAGCGAGTTACAGCTTGATAAATTAATCCTGGTTTGGGTACTAAGCCGTAGGGGACGTTAGTACTTTTCAATAATGGATGCCAGGAAACATCTGTTAAATCTACTACCTTTTGCCACAGTTCATCGACGGTAGCAGAACTAATTTCTCGATACGTCTGTGCCAGAGAAACGCGAAATTTACGGCGTTTGCGGTGAACGAATTTGGATAACCACGATCTCATTTGCCTAATCCTCCTCGCTACACACTTGTTGGCAACTCTGGAATGCTTGGCTACTATGGTTCAACCCGGAAAAACATTTGCTTAAAATTGCCCTCAGCATAGTAAACCTCAATTAGGCAGAAAGATAAAGCGATCGCTTGTGAGTTGAAACCCAAATTTGTAAGGTATCACCATAAATCCGTACAGCAGCACATTTGTACACAGTTCGTTGAAAACCTGAAAGCGTGACCTCACTGCCAAGGTATTTGTAGACTAGTTCACCAGAGTCTGATGTTCTATCAAGAAGTACAACAAAAACTTAGTCAATATACAAGCCTATACGCATTTGAGGGAAAATAACTTTAATCATGCCCATTAATCATGTAAACGTTTTTAACAACTAAAAAACTGTTTGGGCAATTTGAGCCTGATTTTTGGCTCGTGCTGCCCACAAATTTTTTAAACTAAAAATTTGTGGTTCTCAAAGAAAATCTCACTTAGGTTCGGGAATCTATGGTAATCAACTCACAAACCCCAACTGTCAAAGCCAAATTATCACCATCTTTGCCAGCGACTGATGCGAAGGCTAGAGTCAGTCATTTTATGAAACAGTTACAAGATGAGATTACACAAGCCTTAGCAGAACTCGATGGTGTAGGTAAATTTCACGAAGATAGTTGGGAACGTCCAGAAGGCGGTGGTGGGCGATCGCGTGTGCTACGTGATGGGGCAATATTTGAACAAGCTGGTGTAAATTTTTCTGAAGTTTGGGGTTCCCATCTACCACCCTCAATTTTAGCTCAACGTCCTGAAGCTGAGGGACACCGCTTTTACGCTACAGGTACATCCCTGGTGTTACATCCCCGTAACCCTTATGTACCAACAGTTCACCTCAATTATCGCTATTTTGAAGCCGGCCCTGTGTGGTGGTTTGGTGGTGGTGCTGACTTAACACCTTACTACCCCTTTGCCGAAGATGCAGCCCATTTCCACAACACCTTGAAGCATTCTTGTGACCAACATCACCCAGAATATTACCCAACATTTAAGCGCTGGTGTGATGAATATTTTTATCTCAAGCACCGTAATGAAACCAGAGGTGTCGGTGGTCTATTTTTCGATTACCAAGATGGCCAAGGTGTTTTGTATCGTGGCCCCAACCCCAAAGGCGAAGCTGCCAATTATAGTAACCAAGTAGGAGAACCCGCACCCCGCAATTGGGAAGACTTGTTTAGCTTTATCCAAGGTTCGGGCAGAGCCTTTTTACCTGCTTATGTTCCCATTGTAGAACGTCGTCATGGGATAGAGTATGGCGATCGCCAACGGAATTTCCAACTTTATCGTCGCGGTAGATACGTCGAATTTAACTTGGTTTATGACCGAGGCACAATTTTTGGCTTACAAACTAACGGGCGTACTGAATCTATCTTGATGTCTTTACCACCTCTAGTCCGTTGGGAATACGGTTATCAACCAGAACCAAATTCCCCAGAAGCAGAGTTGTATGATACATTCCTCAAGCCTCAAGATTGGAGCAACTGGACACCCAATCATTAGTTCTCAGCAGATGGGGAGATTCTCAATTTCCCCAATAATTAACTCTATGCCCTCCAGTAGGATAGGATCTGACGCTGCTTTACCAAGACAGACTCATCAATATACTGGCAAAAAATTCCTTGTCTTCTTCATTTCAGTACTTGTGTCTGGGTACTCACCTGGTTTTTGGTGAGTTAAACTACTAAAAGTAAGCACCTAGTTAAAAGGTGCTGTTTTTAGCAGCAGCTTGTTAATATTGAGTTTCGGTACTTAAATAGTCCTGTATTTGGTGAGTTACATAAATTACTACTTTTTCCAACTAATTTTTAGTTGAGAGGTAAGTAAAAATTGTTGCCAAGAAATTTTCTCTTGCTCATCAATTCCAGGACTAACCCAGCCAAAGTCAAACTTGAGATGAGTGTCAAAGGAAAGTTTAGTGATTCATATAGAACAGACCACTTATACAACTCAAGACAGTAACACCGTTATTGTCTTGACACCAGCAGGTCGCCTAGACATCACAACTGCTTGGCAATTTCGCCTAAAATTACAAGAGTGTATTTCTAAACTCAGCCATCATGTAGTTGTGAATCTTGGCCAGGTAAACTTTATAGATAGTTCTGGTCTTACCTCTCTGGTTGCCGGGATGCGTGATGCTGATAAAGTAAAAGGTAGCTTTCGCATCTGTAACGTTCACCCAGAAGCAAAACTCGTGTTTGAAGTAACTATGATGGATACAGTCTTTGAAATTTTCGAGACTGAAGAGGAAGCTTTAGAAGGTGTACCCCGTAGTATTGCTAGTTAAGAAAGTAAAGAGTGCTGAGTTATGAGTATTGGTCATTGGTCAATAGTCATTAGTCATTGGTCAATAGTCATTCGACTTCCGACTTCTACTCAGCACTCAGCACTCACTACTCAGCACTTAATACTGTTCCCGCTTGGTGTAGTGATAGGGCCCTGTAATTGCTCCCCAAGTTGCTTTGCCTGTTTCTTGGTCAATTCCTTTATCGTAAGTTTTTAATTCTACCTCTGTCACATCAAAACCTAACGCAACTTGCACCGTATTACCCAAATAGGTGAATGTACAACATACATCTGGAGGGGGAGTAGCGATAAATTGGTAATTGTTAGGTGTGATTGCGTGCTGATTAACTATAAGAATGCAACCAGGTAGTAGTTCTAAGTGATCTAGAGTTAGTGTTTTCAGTAAGCTGGGATTACGACCTGCACCAATGACAACACTAGGGTCTTTAATCATGTAATACTGTACACGTAACAACTTTTCTGAATCAGGATGAGGCATTAATCGCAGAATGCGTTGGCGATAAGGACGATCTAAATTGACTATATTCGCTTGTTCGGCAAATAGAGTAAAGCTATCGTCTGTAAATAAATCAACTGGTCTTTGCCAAAGACGCAAGTGAACAAACCAAACAGGTTCAGACATGGCTTGTTCTCGATTATCAAATTCTCCTGCTAGATAATTACCTAATGTAATTAAGTGATTTGAAAAGCCCATATTTATTAGAAACTTATTTGATAGGTTGCAATTGATCACAAAAATCTGAGAAAATGAGAAAAATATGAAAACTATTTAGCACTACTGCCTGTGAAACTTGACTCTGCACCTGCAACCCTAGCTGAAATCTCTAAAACTGTAAGCCAGCTAGAATTAAAAGATAGTGATGAATCTCCACTCACTACTATTATTGAGCCAATTGAGCCTGTTGTTACCGATAGTCCAAAAAAACAGGATTCAGCAATTGTTGTTTTTGCTACTACCTTTGTAACTATCTTTTTAGCAGAAATTGGTGATAAAACCCAGCTATCAACTCTATTGATGAGTGCAGAGTCTCACTCGCCTTGGGTAGTTTTTCTGGGTTCTGGAGCAGCATTAATTACCACTAGTTTGTTAGGTGTGCTATTGGGTAGCTGGGTATCTAAGCGCTTCAGTGCCAAAACTTTGGACAAATCAGCAGGAATCATGCTGTTGTTTATTTCTCTCACTTTGTTTTGGGATGTATTGCACAGTTAGTCATTGGTCATTAGTCAATAGTCAATAGTCAATAGTTAATAGTCAAATTATTTACTCCCGCACTCCCCCACTCCCTACTCAGCACGGGCTAAACGCCCCGCTTCCGCTAACAGCACTCACTACTCCCTCACTCCCAAGTATTATGGATTGGCATCTTTTAGGATTAAGTTTTATTACGGTTTTTTTGTCAGAACTAGGTGACAAGAGTCAGTTAGCAGCGATCGCACTTTCTGGTCGTGGTCAGTCTGTGCGTGCAGTATTCTTTGGTAGTGCGGCGGCGTTACTCTTAACCAGCTTTTTAGGTGCATTAGCTGGGGGTGCTGTAGCTGAACTTTTACCTACGCGCATATTAAAAGCGATCGCTGCGGTAGGGTTTGCTATCCTCGCTGCTAGGCTATTGTTATTTAATCAAGCAGAGTCTGAGGAATCACCAGAAGCAGAACAATAAAAATAAGTCAAGCAAAAAAATATAAATAAATAATGCCTACCAGTTGGATTTACACGCTTGGTAGGCAATTTTTGCATTATTCATTGGACTTTCGTTGTCTGACTTTAAGACTGTCGCCAGCACCAGCTAAAAAGTGTACCGCCTACTATTAATTTGGTTACTTCTAGGAAAAAATAACCGCCATGTAGTAGATTCATTTGGTCAGGAATTGTCGATGCTGTAGCAAATAAATTCAGATTCACTCCCACAGCCGACATTTGAGGAGTGAAGAAGTAAGTATTTAATAGAGCGATCGCTAACAGCATCAAAGCAGAAATCATACCGTTAATGTTGTTGTGGTCATGAGTTTTTCGCCAAACCAGTACGCCAGTCAAGACTACAGCCGCAGATAATAATTCCAAGCGATTAAAAACCCAAAAAATCACATAACCTGCTGTAGTAAAACCTGCTTGGCTCATCATCCCTGACAGATATAGACTAGGCATAATTACCCAATCTAAAACAAGGCTAGCACTCAGCCAAAAGCCAAGAGCAAACAAGATAGCAGTTTGCCAACTTGGGTGCTTGAATTCAACTTTAGAAATAGCATTCATAAGAATAATTGCTGGGGTTGTATCTTTAGTTTGTCGCGTCAATAGTAACTTTGACAACAGATATCAATTATCTTTTACATTGACGATGATATTTGCAATGTATTAATAATAAATATTAAATTTATTGGAGAATACTTAATATATTAACCAAGGTATAATTAATATCTAATTGCTAACACGGGTAGAGCTATGCGCCTGGCAGTTTTATTGGGTAGAGCGATCGCCACCTTAGTCATTCTCAAAAGTTGTACTATCAACCAAAGTCAAGCAATTCAATTGCAAGATGGTACAGTCTATTTTGTCCAACCACCACGGCTTGTGGAAGTGACAACAACCTATAATGAAGTCAATTTTTGGAGTGCAACCTATTATTTCACCGTCAGCCTACCAGAAAACGCCAGCGAACCCCTACAACAGATCACGATTAATCAGCACGAAGGAGTAGATGATATTCGCTTCGACTTGGAAAAAAGTTTTGCCTTTGAAGGTACACGTTCCCGTAAAGGTCAGAAAATTGGCTTAAAAGATGTCACCAGGGAAAATAAAACTAGAACATTATCTGTAATATTTGACCCTCCAGTACCTCCTGGCAAAACTATCACCATTGGTTTAAAACCTTGGCAAAATCCCTCCGTGGCCGGAGTTTATCTATTTGGAGTTACAGCCTCGCCTCCAGGCGAAAAAACCCACAGTCAATTTCTCGGTTATGGTCGATTGCAATTTTATCAACGCAGTTTCTTTGGTTTTCCGTAATCAGGCTAGAGGCTAGAGCGTATCTAGGGTGTTAACTTTGTACTATTTTAGGTGTTAAAAATTCATGCAAAATATATGCCATTAGTGTAAATCCATTAGCACCTTCAAGCTTTCCACATCTCTGGTTCTAAGCTTTCAGTGAGATGTTCTATTAGGTAAGCGCTGCTGAACACGACCTTTAGATGACTTAGTCCCTGCTTAGAGTAGTGCTTGAAAGAAATCAGTGAGTATTTTATTTTAAGTAGAACTAATAAATAGAAACGAGGTTGTATTGATGAAATTCAACACGGTAATTTTTTATGATATTGAGAATCTATTAAAAGGGTATAGTTTTTCACAGCAAATGATTGCAAATTTATCTTTAGAGGAGATTCTTGAATCAATTCGTAAAACTGAAAAACTTGGGCAAATTGCCGTACAGCGAGCATATGCAAATTGGAGCGATTCTCGCCTTTCAGTCATGCGTGGAGAAATCAATGAGCTTGGCATAGATCCAATTCAAGTTTTTGGATTTTCTCGGGAACAGAAGAAAAATGCGGCAGATATTCAACTTGCTATTGATGCTATTGACTTAGCTCACGTTCGTCCATCTTTAGAAGTGTTTGTTATTGTCTCAGGAGATGGTGGTTTTGCTGCTCTTGCCAAAAAATTACATGAGTATGGAAAAACTGTAATTGGTTGCGCTTACAGGAATGCGACTAATAAAACTTTTCAAGCTGTTTGTGATGATTTTGTTTGGATAACAGACCCAGATGAAGAAGAACATCAATATAGAGCAAGCTTTCAAACTTTAACCATTAAGCAATCTGATGGGTTTGATCCGCGAAACTCTCGCCTCATCAATCAAGTTAAACGGACAACATCTTCTTCATCGGAAGATATTGTAGTGAAAACAAAAGAAATATTAAATTGGTATGCTAGTGATCGATTCTGCCAATCAGACTTAGCTCGTTCTGGGATTTATTTGTCAGTTATACAACAAGCAATCAGTTATATAATTCCAGGACTTCAGCCTATTCAACTAGGTTTTGCCAGATTCATTGAATATATGCAATATGTATGTCAAGGGTCAGAATTATGCATAGCACGTATTCCTCCTTCACAAGTGATCTTAGCTCTTCGCAGTTCAGTTCCTAAAGGAAGCGAAGTTTTACCTGATCTGAACTCCAGAGAAATTCACTCAGTTGATACATATCGATCAATTTTGGCATCAGGGTCACCTATTTATCGCCTTCCGTCGCCGGAAGATTTATACGCAATCTCAAATTGGATTGTTAGAAATCCAGTTCGTCAAGTTGATCTTGGAACGGCTATCGAGGAAATAGTTACTGCATTAAGTGGAGAAATTTCATCAGAGATAGTGAAGTTTACATTATTCAGTTTTATTTCAGCAGAAATGTTTATTCGAGAACCCGAAGGCGTTCACGTTTCTGAACAAAAGCTATCATTTCGAGATGATATTCAGTCTTTAGAAACTGTCATACGTATCTTGAAAACTGGAGTTATGCAAAAAATAAACACTATTCTCCCTTCTGTCAATGAAGAGGTGTTGCGACAAATTCTGCCAGATGCCAGCTAAACATCCCACTTTTCCTACAATTCACCAATCTTCTGCCGTAGGGATGAGCAGCCTTTAGGATTTCTCATATTCTCGACGTGCAATGGTTAGTGCTTTCAAATCAGCCTCGTCTTGCGCTCCTGCAACAAGCTCCTGAAGAACAACAATAGACAGTAAAAATTTTCAGAGAGTTGATTGAATCTTCCACAGATCAAAATATTTGTATGAAATTTTTTGCCATAGATATCTCCTTTGACTCTATAAGATATTATTATCGTATATGGGATCACTACTTGATTTTTGAACAGATACGTAGTGGCGTGGCAAGACTAAAGTAGTGCATTAGGCGTAGGTTGGGTTGCGCTACGCTTAACCCAACCGAGATTAGAATGTTGGGTTACGCAAAGCCTCCACCTAACCTACAACTTTATTGCAACTGGCTGTCATTGCCTCCAGATGCGATCGCACAGTTAAATCTGAGATGAAAAAGGATTACCCATTACCCATTACCATTCCTAACTATTAAGACACAATAAAACCGTATTTTTTGAGTACAGCTTTAACTTGTGAGCTAGTTGCTAGATACTGGGCAAATTCCTTGGCAGCATCAATATTTTTACTACTTTTGACTACAGCTAAAGGATAAATAATTGCTGAGTGGTATTTTTCGTCAGCTGCAACTACAACTTTCACTTTGTCAGAAATTTTGGCATCAGTGACGTAAACCAAACCTGCATCGGCATTACCGCTTTCTACCGAGGCCAAAACTTGCCGCACATTGTTAGCATAGACTAACTTCGGCTTGATTTGTGGTAGGAGTTTCAATTTTTGCAAAACTTGTTCAGCATATTGCCCAGCCGGTACACTTCTGGGTTCGCCAATGGCGATTCGTTTAATTTTCTCATCCTTTAAGTTGTAGAAGCTAGTAACACCACTGACGTTTTTCGGAACAACCAAGACTAGGCGATTTTTCGCTAAGATACTACGAGTCCCAGGAACTAGTAGTTGTTTTTGCTCTAAGGCATCTACTTGACGTTTAGCCGCCGAGATAAAAATATCTGCTGGCGCACCTTGTTCAATTTGTTGTTGCAACGCCCCAGATGCACCAAAGTTATAACTAATGTTGACATTGGCTTTACTCTGTTGGTAGAGAGGCTTAATTTCTTCTAGTGCATCTTTGAGACTAGCAGCCGCAGACACCAGTAAGTTGACGTTTGATTGTGCTGCTACAGGCTCAGGTGTAACTAATGGTAAACCAATGGCTAGAAACCAGCTAGCGATCGCTACACTAATAAAGGCGAGAATGTCTCTTCGTTTCATAAGATAACCGTGTTTAGATAGATCCTTCTTTAAGGGATAGACGCTTGGTAGGATCGTACTGACGATAGTTCCGATATTTACCAACTGAATTGGTAACATTATGCCAAGAAAAGAACAAGGATGGATCACTTTTCAAACATCAGAAGAGGAGCGTAAGATTCTGGAGGAGTTCTGCCAACAGTCTCAGCGCACCAAAACAGAGATTTTGCGGGAGCTTGTGCGCGGACTTCATCAGGAATCCCCACCACCAAAACCAATACCAACCAAGCAGGTGGCTAGGGTGGAAAAAGCAGCAACTGAAGTTGTTGAGTTAGAAGTTAGTAGTTCTAAGCGCCCGTTAAAAGTAAGTTCCCGGAATATTCTCAAAGGTATTGTCAAAAAAGTTATCGTTGGAGCTGTTAATAGTGAAGTAACGTTAGAGATTGTTCACAAAGTTGAATTAACCTCGATTATCACGAGAATGTCAGCCGAGGAGCTAGAACTAGTAGAGGGTGCAGAAGCTTATGCAGTGATCAAATCTAACGATATTGTGATAGGATGCGAAAGTATCGATTAGTCCAATGTATCAGATATTGAGCATCCACTTTTGAGCATTAAATGAGCATTATGGTAAATTCACCAAAGACACCCACAGGTAAGGCTAAGAAAGGTCAGGTAACAGTCAGACCAGATTCAGGAAGTATTAAAGCTTGCTTCCCTCGTTCCTACTTTGATGAAGGTAAACAGATGAAGCTAGCGACTGGTATCCCAATGGTTGACGGATGGGAAGCTACAGCAAGTAAACTCCAACGACGGTTACAGATTGAGTTAGAGGAGGGTAAGTTAAGCGATGGTCAGGGAAACTTCAATCTAGGACGGTATCAGGAAATACTAGAGGAGTATGGATTAAGAGCAAGTTTGCGTAGTCCTAAACTAACGCTAGTATCGGATGACCAGTTACCACCTAAGCCTGAGTTATCGTTACTCGAAGTCTGGGATATGTACTGTGAGTACAGAAAGCAAGGGTTGAGAGAGAGTGTTTATCACAGAATGTATCAAGGACAGTACAAAAATTATCTTCAATCAGCAATGGAAGCCACCAAGTCAGAAGATGCTTTAAAAATCAGAAATTGGCTAGTAGAAAATAGACATTTAAAGTTAGTCAAGCAAATCTTATCTAATCTTTCTAAGGGTTATCAATTGGCTGTTAAAAATAAGCTATTAACTCATAATCCCTATGATGGTCTAGCTGATGAGATAATGACTAAAGGAGCTAAAGGTAAAAAACAAGATGAGGTAGAAAGTGATAACGATGTGCTTGACCAGTCAAAAGCCTATACATGGGATGAAGTACAAATAATACTTAATTTTGTTGAAACTAAATACCCTCATTGGTTTAATTTTCTAAAATTTAAATTTCTCACTGGATGTAGAACAGGTGAAGCCGTAGCTTTTATGTGGTGCGATATCGAATGGGAGAAAGAGAGAATTTTAATTAGGCGAACTTACGATAGAGCAACTAAAAAATTCTATCCGTTAAAAAACGATAGTACATATAAAGGTGAATTAGTTCGCAAATTCCCGATGCCTAGAGATGGTGAGCTATGGACATCATTAAAATCAATTCCTCAAGGTGAAGATACCGAGATAGTGTTTAAAAGCAAGGGAGAAAAAATAATAAATAGCGCAGTATTCAGAAATACATATAGTGGAAATAAATCTATAAGGATAAGGGGAATTATCCCCCAATTAATAGAACAAGGTAAGCTAATAAAGCAACTCTCGCCCTACAACACTAGACATTCATTTATCACTCACGCTGTTTTTGACTTAGGAATAGATGAAAAAATAGTCTCTAAATGGTGTGGGCATAACATTGATGTGAGTAACAAACATTATCAGGATGTAGCCATATTTGCGGAAAGGGTTAACCCACATTTACCGCAAACAACAGAGTTAGACATACTCAAACAACAGCTACAACAGCAACAGGAACTGATTAACAAGTTATTAGCTGACAAAGATAAAAAATAACCAACATAACCCCAACAAATAAAACCTACTAGCTATAACGTTAGTAGGTATTTTTTTATATTATATTATTTATTATTTTTATTATTTATATATTTAATATTTATCTAATTATATATTTTAAAAATCCTAATGTAGTACTGTACTACATCCGGTAAAAATAAATAAAGATTTTAAAAAATAGATAGTTAAAAAAATAAAAAGAGTTACCTAAATAGGTAACTCCTATAAATCATGTATTTAGTTAATTATACTTCGCTGAATTCTAGATAATACTCCTTATCCACTTCAAAGAAGTCAACAGCATTAGGATTAGTTATCGTCATCTCCAATTTACCATCCGGTGTAGCCTTCCAGAATTCCTTATTCTCGTCTGAGGTATTAACCACTGGGTACAACTCAACCTTCACACCTGAGAATCCAGTAAATCTGGTAGTGCTAGAAACTTGAAATTTAGCTTTCATAATATTCACCAATTTAGGTTACTCAATTTTAGTCATCTATCTCTCTATCTTTCTATCTCTACTTTTATTTACTTAAAGTAATACTTAAAGTAATACTTTAAGTATTCTAGAACATAGACAGAGACTTACTCACGTACCTTAAAACCACTGTGGCTTTGCAAATAATTCTCTAGTTGCTTCGTTTCCCCCTTCACTTCCTGTAACTCTTCCTCCCACCGCTTCCTGTTATGGTCAATCTTCTGGTCTAGCTGTCCCATCAGGAATTGCACAGTCTCCTTACGGTTAACGTACTCTTGTAAGTGAAGGTCTAGCTTCCTGTCTAATACCAATACCTCAGAATTCAAAGTTTTGAATTGCTCTAAAGCCTTGGTATTACTATTTAAATCTTCTCTTAAATCCCTAATTGAATTACTAATAGTATTAAACTTAGTGATTACCTTTATCGTTCCACCCAACAACATCGAAACACTTACTAGAATACCCAGCAAGATACCCGTTGATTCTAGGGTGAGGGTTAAAGTAGGTTGAGTGTTACTGGGGTTTACAGCTATTATTTTGTTCATTTTACCAATGGGTTATATCTACCAGTTGTATCAACTAAAAATACATCTTTATTCATTCCCGGTAACGACATATAAGCGTACCTGAATCTAATATTAGCTATAGGTCTGAATCTTTTTTTCTTTCTCTGTTTACCATAGACAAGATGGGTGGCGGTAGTAGAGGTACTATTTTTTTTAGGCTGGCTAACGGTTAACTTATCATCATCAAAAGTAAAATTCTGACAAGCTAAAAGCCTACGTATAACATCAATAGCATCAGGTTCAGAATTGCTATAAATACGATTCCTGTATCCCTTCACTTCATCTACATACTTATAGATATTTTTTCCTTTAGTAAAAACTATCCCCTTACCTGATACTATGAATTCCTGTTTTATTTTTAGTCCAAGGGTTCTAGCTTTAGCTTCTGTAAATGTCGCCTGTGTTTCATCCATAATCCTGAAACTATATTCAGCGTCTACAGGGTCAAGATTATCAGGGGTAGCAGCAGCGTCTTGGGAGAAATAAAAACAGATTAATGGTCTACCTTCAACAGGAATACTTTCGTCATTCCGTACCCCATGAAATACCACTAAATCTTCTTTACCTACTCCTAGAATGTCATAGAAAAGTCTAAATCTCATTTCCATGACTGGGGCTGTATCGTTATCTAGTATTGTACAAGCTGTTCTTAGGCTTCCCCTATTTGTAGCTATTTCGGGTTCCCAATCTTCACCACCAAGGTCAGAGAAAAAATCCCTCACCTTGGCATTATGCTGCTTCCTTATTACATCTTGTAAATGCTCAAAAGTGTTATCAGGTAAAGGCATTTTATTTACTTCTAGCTATTTGCATTAAATAAATCATCTTTGGTAATTGACGCACCGATAGAGCTAGTTTTTGCTATTTGCTGCGACTCTTTCACCTTCTTAGCATCACCCACGTTAGCACCGTCTTTTGTGTTTTCATCTTGAGTGACAGCTTTGATTACCTCTGTAGTTGAATTGTTAAACTCAGTTGCAGCTTGAATAATATCTAACGGTACTTGAGTTACTTGCTGAATAGTACTTGCACCCTGTTGAGCATTCTGGAAAAAGTTCAACATTCTACTATGGTAATTAGGATTGGGATTCATCCACTCATAAGCTTTCTCTCCTACTATTCCCCATGTTTTTAGAGCATTACCAATCTTGCCATTTTGCCCTCCTACAATCTCTAGTCCATTGGTAATAGTGTGTCCAATGTTTGTGAAACTATTGAGTACGTTACTAGATGCTTGATAAATTCTATTAGCCTTTGCAAAAGCCAAGGACATTTCTTTGTAATTTTCAGCACCTATTACACCTTTAACTAAATTCTCTACTGTGCCATTGATTAATTGCCCTATATCAATTGCACCTCCTTCGTCATTTTTAATTCCTATTAACTGAAGAATGTTACCTAAAGCGCTACCAAGAGTAACAGCAATATCATTACTAAGTTGGAATGCGTTATGTATTGTTGCTGCGGTTATTAAAAGATTCAATACTCTGTCTAGCTGCAACCATGAGGCAATCTTTCCTAGCTTCCCTGATATACCGCCAGGAATTTGTTCACCCAGTTTGTTGTTGATGGTTGGTAATAAAGCTAAATTACTCGCTAAAGTTCCAGCATTTAAGCCCGTGTTTACAGCATTAAGTAAAGCGTTAGTGTTGTTATTATTATTTCCGGTAATATTGCCCACTGCATTATCTATCGCTTGTTTACCACAACCTGTTCTTAGGTTTTTACACATTGCAGTACCCACGCTATTCTCTATCTGTGGAAGCGTAGGAATAGATGGTTTTAAAGTGTCAGCTACTCTGCCAGGAATAAGTGGTATACCTGCAAGTGTTGGAATAATTTGGTCAAGCTTGGGTATGATTTGGTCGAGTTTTTGATTACCCTTCTCGTTCATTTTTTCTATCTCTTGTATCTTTATTTCAAGCGTAGTTAATCGATTGTTGTCCTTGTTTAAGTCGCCCTGAACATCTTTCCTGAGTTTGTCTATATCAGGCTTTACTGTGTCAATAAGGGATGTTTTTCTTTCTACTTCCCGAATAAAATCGTTAACCTGTTTATCTACTTCTCTTATCCCTTGTTGAATGATGTTAGACGTGGCATTACCTTGTTTAATTTGGTTAAGGAAGTCTTCAGATAGCTTTCTTTGTTCCTCATTCCATTTAGCACCCTGAGCTTCAAACGATTTACTATAAGTATCTTGAAGACTCTTGACTACTCCATCGAAATAACGAGTAGTAACACCATTTTTAACTATCTCTGTGTATCCGTTTTGCAGGGTATTTACTGTGGCTTGTACAGGTTTAATGATGCCCTGCAAAACATCGTTAGTAGACTTTAATTTGCTATCGATAGCAACATTATTTTTATCAATAGCAGAGTTAATATCTACCTTCGTTGCTTGAGTTGCTTTTAATGATGTTATCTCAGCTTTGAGTCCATTGATTGTGGTATTGATGCTAGTTTGAAAATTGTCTTTTACCCCATTAGTAAAAGATGCAATTTTGGCATTAACATCAGCTATCTGTTTAGCAAAACTTGCGTTCTGCTGTTGTATTTGTGAATTAATTTTTGATGCTGTCCCCCTTGATTCTGCTAGCACATCATTTGCATATTTTCTAGCATCGGCAATCTTGGATTCTAATATTGTTCTACCTTGGCGTACTTCATACAAAGCATCATTAGATTTTTCTCTAATAGGTACAAGTTGCTTTTCTAGTCCATATACCCTATCTCTTGTTCGTTGGTCTTCTAATTTATTCTGATTCAATTGTTGAAGAACGGCTTTTACTTGTGCTTGTGCTTGTAAGGCTCTACCATTTACTTTTGTTAGTTCAGCATCGAGGGTATCAGAACGTTTGTCGGCTGAATTTTGTACTATCCCTGCAACGATTGACTGTAATGCAATTATTACTGCTACTCCACCAAGTGCAATTAATCCACCAATAGTGGCTCCTACTTTTGAAGCTTTACTGGCATTGTTTCCACCTCCAGGAATCTTGCTTAAAAAACTATTCCACAGATTCTTACTTTCCTTGACATCTTTATTTAATACATCGACTACTTTCTGTCCCGCACCAAACTGCTTTTCTAGTGTTTTTACACTAGAAGTAGCGGTGCTGACACCTCGTTTTATTTGGTCAATTTCTGCTATTGATGACTTGAGTTTACGTAATGCTTTAAACTGCTTATCGTAAAAGTGTAATTCCTTCGATAGATTGGTCAATGATTCAAGTACCAATCTCCCCGATTTCGTCTGCGGTGGTAACGTCATTTATTTAAAGATAGATATTATTGGTTTGAATAAATTAGCTATTTGAGCAAATAAATTCTCTATACTCTGACAATAATTCTCAAGCTTATTAAGTCTGTTATATATGTCAGCTAAGTTTTGGTTTTTATTGTTTTTATTATCGTTGCAACATCTTTTCTGTTCTTTTTCTAACTCTCCAATGCGTTTATTTTGAGCGTCAATCTTGCGCTCTAATCTCGCTAGTGCTGCGTCAATATCTTTGCACTGTGCCATAGATTATTTCCCCACCTTCGCAGCAAGGTTATTTATTTTATTTGCTGTTGGTTTACAGGGGATACAGCAAAATCCAGGGTAGCCAGGATGCTCACATTTAATCTGTCCCGGTGGACATTCATCGCTACAAACAACATCCCAGTTAGCGCTACCTTTGCGACTTAATTTAACTGTTGACTTTTTATCAACAACCCTCACTTCTGTATATAAATCCCCTCGTACTAGTTGCAAGTTTGAGAAAATTGACCCATAGCTACTATTTCTTGCCATGACAATAGTCGTTTCTTTCTGGGGGGGGTTCCTGATGCAACTTTTAAATCAACGATTTTACCATCAGAACTTGAGATTAGTTGATAAGATATCGGCTCCTCAAGTATTCCTAATTCTTTAAAAGAATCATAAGAATCTTGAAAATTATTACTGTTAGGTCTGACATCGTGGTGGTATGTGATTTTGTAGGAATAGGAAGGTTTGCTGGTTACCTCTACACCAGGGTACTCACTCACTACACTCTCTTTATCTCCACCACTCCATGTAATTTTTACGGTTGCAGACTCCTTACCCTCGCAGTAGCTCATATCGCTTGCACCTCACCATAAAATTCCAACTCTGAACAACAAAATTCATAAGTTCCTGCGCTATTAGGAGCAGTCATTACAAGCTTGAAAATTTTGTATGCAGTAGTTACGCCTGTTACGCTTACTCGCAACCAATCAAACGGATTATTGAGCGTGGTGTTATTTGTTTGACTGTGTATATCAATCCAGTCTATACCGTTGTTACTGCCTTGTAATTTCCAACTTCTTAGCGCGTAACCGCTATTAGCGTCGTGACGAATTATGTAATCAGTTACCTTCAATTTATGGGTTTTGAAGTCTACACCCCAATAAGCGTTTTGAGCGCTAGCGGGATAGTTGCCGCCACCAGTGGTTCTGTCAACAATAGAAGCTAGATTCGCAACTCCCCCACCATTGGAAATTACTGTTAGTTCACCAGATGTATGTGGATTACTCCAGTTATCATCGAGTCTCGTTGCTAGCCAATAGCACATTCCTTTGTTATCACCAAATTCACTAAAAACAAGAGTAGGTAATGTATTGTCGGCTGGAGGTTCTACTCCCAAATAATCTCTTAATGTGCTAACTCTTATCACGGAAACAATAGCATTAACACTATCCCAACCCAGTAGTAAATCATTTTCAGATAATTGCAATAATTCGGGATACTCATTCAGCTTCATATGTGTCGATTACTATTGTGCGTCTGATAAATCTTTGATTGTTTCTATCAGTGAAAAAATCATTCCATCTTTTCATCTTTAAAAAAGTGTAAGCATCGGTGTTATCAAATTCAATTAGGTTATTACTTTCATCGTTAATACCTTGATTATTTTCATCTTCTATAATTCCCTGAAAATTTCTGATTGCATTAATTAGGATTGTAATCAGCAGAGATTCAGCAGTGTTGTTAACAAGTGGTGACAGTAAAGGAAAATCAGACTTTTTAATTATTAAAGCCTGATTATTTTGAATGACATTTTCACCGAATATATGTTGTATTTTGATTTCGTACATTAGTAGTCGTCTGGGTCTATTCCTGTGTCGTTGTAGGCTTTGTCAAGTTCAATGGTAATAGTATCTCGAATGTATCTAGCCGTAGTATTACCGTTTATCCGAGTAGCAAAGCTAGGTTGATTTTCGACATCAACATAAACACTCTGGTCTATACTTGAATCCCTGTTTTCACTCGTTAAGCTAGCTGATGCTTTTTTTAAAATTGCAACAAGTAATGATTCTGCCGAATTACTGGAATTTACCGTTAATCCTGCGTCAACAAGGTCAGACTTGAGAATCGTGAGTGTAGTACCGTTTTGGGTTGCACCTTGTCCAAAAATATCTGTAAGTGTGGGTTGAGCCATTTTTAGGTTAAGTGTTTGGATAACAAATAGTATATCTGTACTATTTGTTAACTGTGTAGAGTTATCTAAAAAACTCATGGAAACGTATAGGTTTCCGTCAAAAAAGAACAGGGTAAAACCCTTGTAGAGTGGGGAGAACAAGATTTTTGACGGAGGGATAAAAAATGGCTAGACGTAAAAGTGCATACGAATTAGAAGAATTGGCTAAAATTGCTCGTGCTAGAGAAGCCGCGAGAAAAGCGGCAAGGCTGGCAAACCCAAAACCTTATAAAGCAAGAAAACCAGAAGATTTTCAGATTGCTTATTACCGTGACCCGTTAGAGACTGGTAGGTTCTTACAATTTGAAGTTAAAAAGCAAGCTTTAACTAATTTAGGCGGTATCGCTGAAGTTGGTTTATTAGCTACCGTTCCCGATGGTTCTGTAGTAGTTGAGGTCAACAAAGGTTCCAAAATTGCAGTAGTCAAACTTCGCTGGTATTACGGTGATGCTACGGCTGAAGTTAAAAATACTAGCTACGGTACTAGATGGATTAAAAAATACGACGACAAAGGTGGTCAATCTCACTGGTCTACTCCATTTAGTGTTGCCACCGGTACTTTTACGATGAATACCATCCTTGATAGGTTCAAAGCTATTTTTAACGACAGCACCAAAAGAACTAACATACTTGGTGCTAATGGGTATGCTGAATTAATTGTCGGATACGGTAAACAGTACTCAATTCTTGATACCAGTAAATAATGGATTGGGAATTAATAGGGGAATTACAGGTATCTGACGTATGGCAAGCTTTTAATAACGATGTTATTTCAGATACCTTTCGTATCACGACGACTATTACCGATGTCGTAGGTTGGGAGACTGAAAGAATTAGGTCAGGAGCTTATTTAAGGTTTATTTATCCTGACCCATTGTTATCTAAATCTCGAAGTATTTACATACCTGTCAATGATTCGCCGACTATTTACGAATTACCCATACCAAAGGAATTTAAAGATGAAGGATACGTGATTAGAACTCCATCGGTCAGGCTTTCATCTCGATGGGTAGGAAAAATCAATTACCAGCAAGGGTTCGCTAAATGGAAACTCAAACTTGAAGCATTAATTTAATAAATTTTTGAAATAGATGTCATTGAATGACATCTATTTTTTTTATTTAAAACGTTCATCTTATACAAGTTTTTACTCTATTTTTCCACAGAAAATAACTATAAATAAGTGTAAACAAAATGAGATTTACGGAATAAAACCTTATCAGTAATAGCTTTTAGGGTTTCTTGTTCATGGTATTTCGGCAATAGTAGCAAATATAAAAAAATACATTCGTTTATTCCGTACTATTGAACAATAAAAATCTAGGGAATCCGGAATAAAAATATTACGGATTGTTACGAATACTTGAAAAAAAAAAAAGACCGTGCATAACCTCAAATACAGGGCAATAAATGAGGTTAAAACGATGCCTAAAAAGTCAATTATTAATCCTAGAACTCAAGTTGTTTCTCTCATCCGTCATGCTTCTCTAGAGTTGTCAAATCTTGCTAATGAGGTAGAGCAATTAGGGGATATCGGTAAACTAGAGAAATCATTACAGAGTTCTCCTAACTTGATTGAAATATTCAGAAAAGCTACATGGGAATTGCAAAACTCTAGACTGGATAAGGTTTCTGACCTTTTGAGTGAAGCTAAGGATGAAGTAGCTAACGAGCAACTAGCAGCAGTATCTACCAATTAATCTCTCTACCTAAAATTACTTTAAGTAATAGTTAAAGTATTACTTAAAGTAAATCAAACAAGACTATGAAAGAAGAGAACATACACTGGTCTGAATTATTTGGAAATCCCGTGCTGTACTCATTGCATCCAGCGATGCTATCCGAACAGGGATACAGATTAAAAACCTCTGCACCAATTAAAGGTGGTAGCAAGAAGGAAAAAGTACCTGTAACTGTGGTATTTGACGAAAGCTACGTAGTTGAGAAACTTTCACGAATCCTAGAACAGCTACAGCCACAAAATTACAACGATTTTCAGAAGGTAGTATCTAAGGCTTATGCCCACTGGAACGAGAAAAAAAATAAGGAGTAAACCATTTTGGTTTAACCCAATGTCAGGCGGTATTATTCCTGCGGGTTATCCGCTAACAGTAGCCCAGAAAAAAAACCTTGAGTATTTTGATTCAGCTTTAGAATTCAAGGTCTGGGGACATCTCCGTAAAAAGTATGGTGCTACTTACATCAATAGACAATTTGAGATTCCTTTACTTCCACAGGATGAATGTTTCCCAGCTTTAACTTGGAAGTGTGACTTCTCTGTATTCACTCCATCAGGATTGATACTTTTTGAAGCTAAAGGGGAATGGATACTGCATGATGATTATGCTCTGGCAGACTTCCGTAAAACTCTGAGACTATTACAGCTATTCCATCCTGACTATTTCAACTATCTGAGATTGGTATCAGATAAACCTTGGAAATTACCAGGGAGTAACCTAACGGTGATAGGGGTAGGGGATATATGAATATCCTTAAAATGGATAGTGAGGATGCTTGGTATACTCCAGGACTTGAGTATGTAGGTAAGTCGAGTAAAGCGTTAGTGCTAGCTAATCCTTGGAATCACCGGAATGGTAGACACGTAAGGTATCTGACTACTAATAGAGGTGAGGCTTTGTATCGATACCGTGAATGGATGATGACGAGATTGATACCTAATTGGGTGTCCGGTTTAAAGTATCACGGGTTGCATGACTGGGAGAAGGAATATTTAGCTAGAGTGGTTGACCTATCTGAACGGATAGAACGAGGTGAGGTGACTTCTCTGGGATGCTGGTGTATCAATGTCGAGAACTATCTGATGGTTCCTTCTGGTACTGAAAAATGCCATGCAGAGATACTGTACAAAGCTTGTTCACATTTAATTGCACATAGACAAGGAGCAATGTTATGAAACAATTCTGGTATATCGAGCCTAAAGGTGATAACAAATACGCTTCGGTTGGTTGTTCTGACTGGCATGATGCTAATTCAAAGATTGAATTTTCAGAGTTGGGTTTTTGTCAGGATGATGATTTTTATCACGTATTTGCATACGCTACTAAATTCTCAGAGATTCAGGTATTTAATGATAAAAACTGGAAATTTGAACCGCAATTGGTGAAGTTTAAAGTAGCTAAAAAAGACTATCAAAAAGAGGATAGAGAGAAAAATAAAGTAGACGTTAAACAATCACGTCTTGAAAGATGGCTGTGTCACCTATTCAACGGGTTAGAAGAAGGTGTTATTTACTCTGGATTTATCAACCTGAAAGATGACCCCTACTGTGATTTGTTTACTAAGGGGGTAGATTTTGACGGGAATCCTATAGACCCGTTGGTATTAACTCAGATGTTAAAGATGTCTGTAGTCATCAAGCCTGTAGAATCACCTGAACAGATTAAACCTGAAGACATTAAAGCACCAAACAGTAAAAGTGGATTCAGTAAAGGTGGATATAGTGGTAAACCTGCACAGACTGAACTAGAGAAGTTGAGCGATAGATTAAGCTTTGTCTGTTCTCAGGTGAATGCAATGGGTGAAGGTGTACCAGTCGAGAACCTTGCACAGTTAGCGGATATACTTGCTACCGCAGCCAACAAAAAAGCAATACAAGAGGTGTTTACTCTCTGTACTGCTTTAATATCCTAACCTATTTTCAATTACTTAAAGTAATAGTTTAAGTATTACTTTAAGTAAATTACATCAATGAAAGAAGAAAGATGACTGATGCTATTTACTTAGACCCTAATGAATTTTACCGTGCTGAGATGGATAGCTGGACTGAGCTATGGGATGACAATCTCAGTTTGTATGCAAACATATCAGAGATTCTTGGACAAGCTGTAATGTTACCCCAACGAGATTTAATGTTACCGATAGTCGCTACATACCTATTGGTTCCTAGTAAATGGGCTAAGGTTTTACCGATTTTATTTAGTTGGGGTGGTAAAGGCTCTGGGAAGTCAACCACTGCAATATTCGCCGCGAAGCTGCACGGTATAAATTCTACGTTCTCTGCTACCGATACATTCTCAGCTATCAGGAATGCACTTGATTCTATGAGGTGGATTGATGGTGAAGATAGGGAACTAGAAAGGGATGGGGTGATTTTACCTTGGGATAACATTCATACTGGTACTTTCAAAAAGATGAGCGTATCTACCAGATGTTGTTATTTGGTTACAATCGTTCAACTGATAAAATATCAATCGCTCAGACAGATGGGACTAATAAGGAATTCCATGTTTTTTCACCTAAGATAATTTCTTCAATTGATGATTTACATCTCAATATGGAATTAGAGGAATTACATCGGAGGTTGTTAGTTATTCCCCATAAATCATTTGATGCTTTTAGCTATGAGGAAAAAAAACAGTATGAGGATTTTGACATTCATGCTGACAGAATTGATATTGATTCTATTCATTGGGACGGCATTGAAGATAAATTCTTTAGCTTTTGGAATAACTCTGAGAATTGCAAGCTATACGCAAAATACAGAAACATTCTCACCAAGAAAGGTAAGAAAGAATTCAAGCATTCAATGAAGTCTGAACAGTGGATAATCAGCATTGATTTAATAGTTACTGGACTAGTTGCGGGTACTTGGCGTAACATCCCTGATGCTATTAATCATATGGAGAAATATTGGGATTATGCGAATAGCAATATATTCAATCAATCACCTGCAATCATTGAACATCTAGAGGCATTTATAGAGGATGAGGTGGGTGTACAGCGACAAATGAATAGGCAATTAGAGGAAGCTGGTAGGCGGGGAATACCTTTAATTATTAATCCTCAAAAACTGAAAAATAGACTTGAATATCACAAAAATAGAGGTGAGTTGAATATTTATTTCAACCAAGAAACGGTAGTAAAAATAATGTCTAGCTTGGGATGGAAATTAACTGCTAAAGGATGGGTAGAAAAAAGATGAGATATGTATATAGATGAATACAGAATGGTACGTTTTTAAATGGAGTGAATTAACTACTAGAAGAATGTATGTAGTTATGCCATTCTCTACTCTTGATACTGCATTAATTTATTTAGTTAATTTTAGCTATCAAGATACAGATGAAAGATTGAGAAATTTTCAATACCTGAAAAAAATGGTGATAGATAAAAATCAGATAATTTCTCATTCTGAAGATGAGAATATACCTCGTTGGTTTTTGTGTCATCAATCAGCCGTCCAATCGTTAACTCAAGTAATTGAAAGTAAACAAATAAAGGTGGTAAATAGATGTCTAAAGAATTAATGGGTATATCTAGAACGGACTGGAGTATTACTTTGATTTTTGAGCCAAGAGACATTTGGATTGGTGTTTATTGGGATTGGAAAATAGATTATTTCTGTAATAGATATTTTATCTATTTCACTTTAATTCCCACGATTGTAATTAGGTTGGTATTTGATAAATATGAGTAATAGGATTCCTGCTTTTATCATCATTGATGATATTAGATTCACTGTAATTTCCTACAATGATGAATCTAAAGAATTCAGATGTAAAAACTATCTTTGGCATATATCCGAGGTTGATAAGATTTTAGACTCTGAAAATGAGGTGATTAATGAGGATGATTTATGATGATTGATGAAGAAAAATATTTGATTCTCACTCTGTATTCAGCAAGTATTACATCAATACTCTCTGAGTTGCTGACAATCGATAAACATACATTGATTACTGATTTAATGAGTGAAGCTAGAGAAGCATTTCATTTATTAACCGATGAAGAGAAACAGCAATTACTTAAGGCTGAACAATTTAGTAATTAGTGATTTTAAATCAGGTATATCAATGAGTGAATTAGCAGAGAAATATAATTGTGGTATTTCTGATATTGAAGAGATTGTGAGATTAGGTTTTACTAAAAAGTGAGGGATAACAATGGTAGAAGTGACTTTTACTTATCAAGAATCAATTGCACTTCTTAGTTTTTTAGAGAATAAGTTTCATAGCACTGAGGAGAATAAAAAAGTTTTGAATTGCGTAATTCAAAGAATAATTATGGAAGTTGATAACTATGAGCAATTAATTAAGATGTTGCCTGATGAATAGATGCAAGTATGTAGTTAAAAGGACTTACTTAATATTACCTGACTCTGAACTTTCAATAACTTTAGATACTCCCCAATGGTTTGATTTTTTGGAATCGGGAATCAATAGTTTTCATTACATCTATTCTCGTGATTACACCTTTAGGGCAACGTTACGAGGTGGTGCTGAATATTGGTATGGAGAGAAGACAGTTTTGAACTTAAAACGTACTCTTTATATCGGTAAAAGTGAAAGCTTGACTGTTGAAAGGTTGGGCGTGATTGCTAGGACTATTAATTTACATGAATTAGCTTGGAGGGTTAGAAATGAATAAGGCTAAACGTGCAGTGATTAAAATTGCAAGCATCGAGGTTGAAGTATTCCAGTTACCTGTTGGTGAATACGTAATGAGTCAGTCTCAGGTAGGTAAAGCGATAGATGCAGACAGAGAGACGGTAAAAAGATTTATCGAACGAAAGAATCAGGGTTATAGGAGTGGGCATAATCAGTCAGCAAATGACATCAAACCTTTATCTGGTAAGGATTATAGGAGTCACAAAATGGAGAGAGAAAAGACTTTATCTGGTAGAGGTGGAGGGAATGAAATTAAAGTCATCCCTATTGATTTAGCTTCTGAGTTCTGGTTTGAACAAGCCATGAAGGGTAATAGCAAAGCACAGGGATTAACTAAAGCTTGTTTAGAGGAGACTTTAGAACGTAGGTGTGATAGGGCTTTTGAGCAGGTGAAGACTGAGGAGGAATATGAGAAGGCGACTGGTATTAAGTGTCAGACGTGGTTGGAGTCTAGAGAACTTTGCCGTTATTCTCATGGTTCATTCCATAGCACTTGTAAAGACAACGATTTCATAAGAGGTTTAGTTCACAATAAAATAACTCTTGCGGTATGCGGAAAGACTGCAAAAGAGTTAAAGAAAGAAGCGTTAGTTAACGGTAACATTAAGGTTGGATTAAACCATATCGCTAGTTCAGAAATCTTGGAAATCATAGCAATAGTAAAAATGGAATTTGGTACTTATCGCACAGGTACGCCGTCTGAACGGATAAAACGAGCATTGAAGAAATTAGGTATTACACCCGTCGTTGAGATTTAATTAAATTTTCACATCATGGTTATAGCTACCTAATCACTAGGTAGCTTTCTCTATCTAAATTTACTTTAACTATTACTTTAAGTATTACTTTAACTATTCATCTGAACTAGTAGACTTATCTAGCTTCTCTTGAATTGCATCTCTACAGAATTGACCTGGGTTGTCTTGTGACTTAATAGCGTCTTTCATTTCTTTGGTAGTCCTAAAGGTTACAGTTTCAGTTAAATCTTTACTTGGTGGATTGTTAAAATTTTCTGGTTTACCTTTAGGATTGGGCATTATGTAGAAATGTAAAATTAGCTTTCAATCGGCGTGTACTTCAATTTAGAGTTTTAAATCGGTGGTCTATGTGTCTGAGAAACTTGTAAACCACCGATACCACTTTTGATAGAGGCATATCTATTTTATGGTCTTTTCACGTCAAGAATTAGAATTGTTAACGATTCCACAACTTAGGATTTTATTACTCCGGTACGGATTAAAGCCTACCGGTTCGGCTGCATTAAAACCTGGTTTTATCACTACCTTGATGGTATTCCCCGAAATGGCACTCCAACAATTTGAAAATGGTACAGGGTTAATCCGTCCCACTTTTGACCAGTTACAGATAATGGGTGAGATTTTAGACCAGATGGGTACACCTACACCTGAACAGTCAGCATTGCTAAGGGTAAGTTTTGAAGGTAGGCGTATGGACATACCCAGACGGTATGACCAGGAGAGATTTTTAGACCTGTACAAAGCTAAGAACCATTTATCTGAGGTAATTAACCTACTAGGGATGATGTAAGGCTTTTAGTTGGATGAGATGTCAGGAGGGGGTAACACCCCTCTTTTTTTGCGCCTGTATCCCTTACTGCATCTATACTTCTAATTACTTAAAGTATTACTTTAACTATTACTTAAAGTATTTGAAAGTAGAAAGAGACAGGTATACCCTTAACTCTGGTTACTCGTTCCCGGTCGGGGAGAAATAGACAAACTTGGTCAGATTTTTTCAAGGGGTGATTTTTAGGAAATGACTGTAACCGTGTTGAGTGACCAACACTAGACACTGGTTTTCAATTTCTCGTCAACTAGCGAGGTTCAAATTTGAGGTATACCCTTAATCTCTGTGGTCAGGAGTGAGGTGAGAAGGTTAAGGGTATATGAGGGATAATAAAAAATGAGCATTAGTTGAGCATGAATGCTGAGTATAAAATAATGCTCAAAATAGGAGACTAGACACTGAAAATAGCTGTTTTGAACATTGTTTGAGCATTAAAGTGAGGTTGGAGGCTAGAAGTGTTGATTTAACGTATTTTGTACAATATCTAACGATATTGTGATTGCTAGAGAATAGAAATTCAGTAGCGGAGCAAAAATAAATACACTCATGAGATTAGGCAAGGAAGATGACAAAAGTATAGTTGTCATGTGTTTTGCTCTATTACTTGTGTTTTGTGTGGTCAAATATGATTGATTCGGTAAGTTGTAAGATAACAGTTAAAAATAGTGATAACTATGCTTAGACTGTTATTTTTACATCCAAATTCAATTGTCTAAAATTACATACTTTAGGTAGGATAATCTCTCTTTCAGAGTTCGGTTAAACGCACTGGGATATCAAAACTCAATTGCTAAATTAATTAATAGTTAAGTAACACTTGAGATTATTAGCATGAGTAACGATTCCCATCGCAATCCAGAATATCTTAGCCGTGAAGCAATCAATGATCATGGGCTGTGGGAATATATGCAATCCATGAGTCCTCAAACTGTTACCCAATTGTCTCAACCCACTTCACCAGAGGTGTTGCAATTAATTCAACGTGCTGTTGTGGCAACTTTGGGTAATCTCCCTCGTGACAGGTTTAATACTACTATTACCACCAGTCGGGAAGAATTAGGTAAGCTTTTAGGTTCAGCAATGGTAGATGGGTATTTCTTACGGAATGTTGAACAAAGATTAGAGTTAGAGAGGTCATTTTCACCTCAAGTTAGTGAAGTTGGTACTAACTTTTATTTAACGGGTGAAACTTCGACAACTGAAGATTTACACGAATAGCAAAGATTTTCAATTTATTACATGAGCCTCGATTCATTTTAATTACTGAGCCTAATTGAATGTAAAGAGGCTCAATTTTTTTAGGCGATCGCCTTGATAAACTCATTAGCAATTATTCCCTAATCAATCATTATAAGGTTGTGGGTCGAGAATCTCTATATCTCCAGGAGAAACTTCTCTAACTCCACTAGTGGGATAAAAATCTTCTTTGCTGATAACTTCCACAACTATCTTAGAACCCTTACTACCCAATCGATATCCACCAAAAACTGCATATTCCCCTGTATTCTTAATTTTCAAAATTAGCTTATATACTTGTCCTGAAGCACTAACGGCTTTGTAATCTCCACCTAACATCTGTTTCTCCTTTTGCTTCTTTCTTGGGAGAAAAGTAGCAAATACTACATACTATAGCAATGTATATTGGGTAACTTATAGTAAATTACCAACTTTTCATCCAAAAGGTTGGTAAATTATAAAGTGAAGCAAAAAATTAAGACTAGGCTATTTTGAGCGTTGAAGACAAGACGCAACTATGGCTTGGTGAATTTTTGCTAATCAATTATTGCCTAAACAACCATGTCATTGGATTTATCGCCGCTTTGGATATCACTGAAAACTTCCTTACTTGCCACATTTATCACCTTCTTTTTAGGGATTGCCGCAGCCTATTGGATGTTAGGTTATCGCGGTAAGGGCAAGTCGTTGATTGAGGGTATCTTTGTGGCTCCCTTGATTTTACCACCGACGGTTGTGGGCTTTTTGTTATTACTATTTTTTGGCAAAAACGGCCCTGTGGGGAAACTCATGGAGCCTTTTGATATTACTATAGTCTTTACTTGGTATGGGGCTGCGATCGCCGCAACGGTTGTTTCCTTCCCATTGATGTATAAAACGGCTTTAGGGGCTTTTGCTCAAATTGATGGCAATTTACTGCGAGTAGCGAGAACCCTGGGAGCGAGTGAATCCACAATTTTTTGGCGGATTAGTTTACCTTTAGCCCTACCTGGGATTTTAGCCGCGACAACTTTAGCTTTTGCCCGTGCTTTGGGTGAGTTCGGTGCAACCTTAATGTTAGCCGGGAATATCCCTGGACAAACTCAGACAATCCCAATGGCAATTTATTTTGCCGTCGAAGCAGGAGCGATGGATGAGGCGTGGTTTTGGGCGATCGCTATTATGGTGATTTCCCTATCGGGGATTATTGCGGTTAACTTTTGGCAAGAAATGAGGGAGAAGGGGAGGCAGGGAGATAGGGGGACAAGGGGACAGGGGGACAAGAAGAGTGAATTTTTGTTGGTGTCTACACCTGCTGCGGACGTTGAATTGCTAGTGGATATTGAGAAAGTTTTACCGAGTTTTCATTTAAAAGTGGCTTTCAGTACTGATGAACAACCTTTGGGTTTGTTGGGTGGTTCTGGTGCAGGTAAGAGTATGATCCTACGCTGTATTGCGGGGATTGAAACACCGACTAGGGGACGGATAGTTTTAAATGGTAGGGTACTATTTGACTCAGAAAAAGGTATTAATATCCCCAGCCGCGATCGCCGGATTGGTTTTTTGGTGCAGAATTACGCCTTATTTCCCCACATGACAGTAGCCCAAAACATTGCTTTTGGCTTAACCAAGGGACTTTCAGCTAGTAGTATGCGATTGCAGGTAGAAGAGCAATTGATCGCTATGCAGCTACAGGGATTAGGCGATCGCTATCCCCACCAACTATCTGGAGGACAACAACAACGGGTAGCCTTAGCCAGAGCATTAGCTAGTCAACCCCAAGCCTTGCTTTTAGATGAGCCATTTTCTGCCCTTGATACTCATTTGCGTAGTCAATTAGAGCAGCAAATGACAGCAACTCTCACAGATTACCAAGGTGCAACTCTATTTGTCACACACAACATGGAAGAAGCCTACCGGGTTTGCCCCAATTTATTGGTGTTAGAGCATGGTAGTCCAATTCAGCATGGTTCTAGATACGCTATTTTTGAAAATCCAGCTACAGTTAGTGTTGCTCAAATTACTGGTTGTAAAAACTTCTCCAGTACGGTTGTTGAGTCAGCCCAGCAAATAGCAGCGATCGATTGGGGTTGCAGTCTCAACGTTATAGAACCCACCCAGAGTGAATCATCTCATGTTGGTATCCGCGCTCATCAAATCACCTTTACTAATGACCCCAACCAAGACAATACTTTTCCCTGCTGGCTAGTGCGAACAAGTGAAACACCCCACCGCATGACATTGTTTTTAAAACTGCATACAGCCGCAAATGGTTTAGAAGATTACCATCTACAAGCAGAAGTGTTTAAAGAAAAATGGTTGACGATGAAAGATCATCCATTTCCTTGGTATGTACATTTAGACCCCATGCGTTTGATGTTATTGGATTAAGCTTAGAAATACATTCCTGGGTGAAGATGTGATAAATCGCGTCTCTAGAAGGTTGCATCTAGGCGGGATATAGGTTTGGGGGTTAGATTTGAGAGCTTGTCCTAAGAATACTTCTCTTTGGGAGTACTAAGTTTTGTTATTTTTAGGGCAAGAGTGCAGATGTTCCTAATTTAGGTTTTTCCGATGTTTTATGGTGATTATAAGGATTTGCTAAATTTTAATAGAGATGATTTAGTAATTACAATTTGTCTGAAATTGCATACCCTATTTGCCGAAAATCTATTTACTTCGTTTCCAGTTCCATTAATATGCTGCTGAATCAGACAATAACCCTGACATCCCTAATACTTGCTCTGCCCAAGCGCTAGATTGCTCTGACATTTTTCTACGTTCATTCTCATCAGACCAAAGACTATCGAAAGTTAATTGCCATCGTGCCAGTTGGACTTGAATATTCACTAATTCTTCAGCATATTCTGGTTCAATTTCTGCTGCTGTCCACTCAATAAAATACATAGTTTCATCTGCTACACTCTCAACAGCTTCTCGATAAGCGGTATGACAAAATGTTCTAATTCTCGCTAAATTAGAAGCTATGTGTCCTAAGCGATTTGATGTGTTTTCACTTTGAAACCGGGATTGTTTTTCATCTAGATTCTGGTGCATATCCGCCAATTAACTCCTGAGTGATTTTTTTAATAAGTTCTCGAATCGCTGGGTCTTGAATTAACATTGAGCGATTATTTTGGCTGGGAAGAATGTTAATAATAGATTCATAAGTGATTGATTGGTCAAAAGGAATCCAATCAGCACCCCAAATATTTCTCTGTCTACTACCATCTTCGAGCAACGCGGCTTCACAAAAAGCGTGTTTCTCTCCTCCCCCTGCTAAAATCCCTTTTTTTATGTCTACTGCTATTTTGATATAAAGTTCCAAAGTTTGCAGCATTTGCTCCACTTGTTGCAGCGTTGCCCGCTCCCTGATAATCAGTACCAAAATGTCACCCCTAACCCTATAAATTCACAAATTCAAATTTTCTTGTGTGGAATCACTGCAATATCTTTAAGTTTCTCTTTACCACGGAGACATAGAGCAAAAAGCCAAATTTTTGTTACTAGAAATAAGATGTTCAAGTGAGCTTGAGACATATACCCCTATCTCTAAAATCTCTCTAATAATAGATGACTTGTTTATATACAACGAGATAATGCACAAATGCAACATTATTTTCCGTTGCCAATTTTGCTGAGGAAATTATTGTATGAAGACAAAAAAACTAGGCAAACAAGGGTTAGAAGTTTCCCAACTGGGACTTGGTTGCATGGGGATGTCTGAATTTTACAGTGGACGTGATGAAGGGGAAGCGATCGCTACTATCCATCGAGCTTTGGAACTTGGGGTGAATTTTCTCGATACTGCTGATATGTATGGGCCATTCACCAATGAGCAGTTGGTAGGTAAAGCTATAAAAGATCGTCGGGAGCAAGTGGTACTAGCAACCAAATTTGGGAATGTCCGGACTGAGGATGGTGGTTGGAAAGGTGTCAATGGTAGACCTGAATATGTTCATCAATGTTGCGATGCTTCTCTAAAACGCTTGGGAGTGGAGGTGATCGATTTGTACTATCAACATCGTGTTGATCCAAATGTGCCAATTGAAGACACTGTAGGGGCTATGAAAGAGCTAGTCCAACAAGGTAAGGTGCGCTATCTGGGGCTGTCAGAAGCGGCTCCTGGGACAATTCGCCGCGCTCAAGCAGTTCATCCTATTAGCGCCCTACAAACAGAGTATTCACTGTGGACTCGTGATCCGGAAGAGGAAATTTTACCGACTATTCGAGAGCTAGGAATTGGTTTTGTTGCTTACAGTCCCCTCGGACGGGGATTTTTATCGGGAGCTATTACCCGTCCTGAAGACTTAGCAGCAGATGATTACCGGAGAAATAACCCGCGTTTTCAGGGTGAGAATTTCTATAAAAATCTGGAACTGGTGGCAAAAGTCAAGGAAATTGCTGATGAGAAGAGAGTGACACCTAGCCAACTGGCTTTGGCATGGTTATTGGCTCAAGGTGAAGATATTGTGCCGATTCCTGGTACAAAGCGCCGCACTTATTTAGAAGACAATGTTGCAGCCACGGAAATTATTCTGGCTCCAGATGATTTGCGTCGCCTTGCAGCTGCTGCACCCAAGGGTGTCACCGCAGGCGATCGCTATCCTGACATGAGTACTGTTAACCGATAAAATATTTGGAGACGCGATAAACCGCGTCTCCACGATGGTATTGTTGTAGCGATCGCAATATTAGTCTGACAAAAGCTGACTTGATCAGTAATATCTGCATTTATTCACATACATCAGGATTGGCATGGCAATTACAAACACTTTCTTAGTTTGTGGGTTGGGCAACCTGGGACAGTATTGTGTATCTGTGCTAAAAGAGTTTGGTGTCAAGGTAAATGCTATCGAAGCTACACATCCTCAACAATGGGAAATTCCCGACTTACCTGACTTAGTGGACAAACTGGTAATTGGAGATTGTCGCCAAACCAAGATACTAGAACAGGCGGATATTGGGCAGTGTAAAGCCATTCTCATTGTCACCAGTGATGAGAGAATTAATATTGCCGCCGCCTTTGCCGCGCGATCGCTTAATCCTCATGTACGTCTAGTTATCCGTTCGTCTCAAGATAATCTCAATGAATTACTCCGGGAAAGTTTGGGGAATTTTATCGCTTTTGAAGCTACCCAATTAACAGCTAACAGTTTTACCTTAGCAGCCCTTGGTAGTAAAATCAAAGGATTTTTTACATTAGAAAATCACCTTTTGCGAGTGGAAGAAGTGACAATTGATATTAGCCATCGTTGGCGGAATTTTTTGCACATCCATGAAATCAACAGTAGCCACCGCCGCATTCTCAGCCATAGAGAACCAGGCAAAACTTTACCAAAAACATTCTATGAATGGCAACCAGATGCGAAAATTTTGCCGGGAGATACTATTACTTATATTGAAGCTAAAGAAAATATCATCTCCCCATCAATCCAACCTAACCGAAAATTTTGGCAAGCTATCAACTGGTCAAATCTGTGTTATCAACTAACTCAGTCTTGGGCAGAAAGTAGTCAAACTCGTCGTGTAGCCTTAGCTAGTTGTATTGTGATGGTAATTCTATTTTTATGTGGAACCTTACTATATAAAATCCACTATCCACAAATTAGCTGGCAAAATGCTCTAAATGTTGCTTTAGTTCTCAGCATTGGTGGCTACGACAACTTATTTGGACAATTAGAAATGTCCTTTCCCGTTCCTTGGTGGCTACATTTATTCAGCATTAGCTTGACTGTAGCGGGTACGGTTTTTGTCGGCATTCTTTACGCCATCATGACAGAACGTGTCTTGGCTGCCAGATTTCAATTTTCTCGTCAGCGTCCACCAATACCCAAAACTGATCATATCGTGCTGATTGGTTTAGGTAGAGTTGGTAGATTAGTAGCACAGTTGCTGCAAGAACTCAAACAACCTGTAGTGGGAGTTCATACCCATGATTTAGAAGCTGGTATATTACCACAAATGCCTTTGGTTATTGGTAATAGTCAAAATGCTCTCAGCAAAGTGAATATTCATACCGCCAAAAGCGTGATTATCGTCACCGATGATGAGGTGGCTAATCTAGAAATTGCCTTGAGAACCCGTGTTGTTAACCCCAAGGCTAACTTAGTCATTCGCACCGTTGATCCTCGTTTTAGTGAGAATGTGGCGCAGATGTTACCATACGCCAGGGTTTTGGGAGTGTATGCCCTAGCGGCGGAAGCATTTACTGGGGCAGCATTTGGCGAGAATATCATTAACTTGTTTCGTCTAAATAACCAAACTACATTAGTCACCGAATATCAAGTAGAAACAGACGATACCCTCAATGAAAAATTGTTAGCAGAGATGGCTTACGGTTATGGCGTAGTGCCAATTCTCCATGCTAGAGCCAATCAAAAAACACCAAAGTTGATGCCTTCTGATGATATTAGATTGAGTGTAGGCGATCGCTTGATCGTTTTAGCCACCATTGAAGGATTGCAAAGGGTAGAACGAGGAATTATGCTACCACGTCAATGTTTAGTTCACATATACAAAGCCGTGTCATCAGAAGCAGCATTTGCCGGGGCTGCTGTCATTTCGCGCATATCTGGCTGTGATATGTATGTAGCTAGAACCTTGATGAATCAACTTCCAGCCACTCTCCAACATCCTCTTTACCAACACCAAGCTTACCGTTTAGTGAGTGAGTTAAGTAAATGTCAAGTTTCTGCTGATATAGAAACTAGTCTTTAAATCTATATTTTAGAGGGTGTTGGAAAAGTTTCAGTAGGTATAAAAATGTCATTCTGACTGGAGCGGAGCGTAAGGAAGAATCTAGGTTTTATGGCACATACCGAGATGTTTCATTCCGCTACGCTGCATTCAACATGACAAAGAAACAGACTTTTCCAACGTCCTCTTAAAGGTCACGCTGCGGAATTTCTTCCCGAAATTCAATGAACAACTGCATAGTTTCTTTCATTAAATCCCGTAAATCTTGATTGAGAAACACCGCACCTTTAGCACCAAACCAGCGATCAAAAATCGTCACATATTTATTCTCGTTATTAACAAATCCTTGCATAAACTTCACCAGAGAATAATTAACTACATCCAGAAATTTAGAGTTATTCTCAGGAACCATGCAAGCAATACCTTCTCGTGAATAGGGACGAGCCGGTACAATTGCAAAATCATCAGGATTTTTGGCTTTTTGCAACCATCCTTCCAATAAAATACTATCAGATGAGAAAGCATCTATTTTGCCTTGTTGCAAAGCTGTAAATCCTTCTCCCCGACTTTTAAAATACACCAGTTTAGCTTGGGGTTGTACCCGTTTGATTGCCTGTTCATTAGTAGTTTGTGCTAACACACCGATGCGTTTACCGATGAGAGATTCAGGCAAACCAAGATTACTCCCCGTCTTTACTAATAATTGAGTCCCAGTAGCACCGTAACTGACGGAAAAATCGACTTTTTTATCCCGTTCCCAAGTAAAGCTAGTAGCATCGCAAACAATATCCACTTGCCTGTTGACTATTTTGGGAATCCTTTGTGCTGGAGTCACCGCCACTAATTTCAGTTGAATTTTTTTACCTGATTCCTTTTCTATCTGCTGCTTGATCACAGATAACATATCTACAGAATAACCAATCAACTGTCCTTGCTCATCAGCATAGGCAAAAGGCGTAGCATCTCTACTAGTTCCAGCTGTTAGCACTCCAGTCCGAGCCACTTTTTGCATCACAGTTTCCCCTACCGCCACACCAGGGATAACTGTCGTCAAAGTCAAACTAAAAATAGCGATCGCTAAATTTTTATACATATTTTTATTCAATAGTCAATAGTGATTAGTTACAGACTAAAGGCTGGGGATAAGAGAATAGAGATGAGGGAAATAACCCTATTCCCTACTCCCCAATCCCTATTCCCTTACTTACGCTTCATCTAAAGCGGCAATACCGGGTAGGACTTTGCCTTCGAGTAACTCTAAGCTAGCGCCGCCGCCGGTGGAGATGTGGCTCATTTGATCAGCCAAACCTACCTTCTCAACAGCTGCAACAGAGTCACCACCACCGATGATGGTGGTTGTGCCGGTTTTGCCGATTTCTGCTAAAGTATGAGCGATCGCTTCTGTACCCACAGCAAATTTATCAAACTCAAACACACCCATAGGCCCGTTCCAAATTACGGTTTTGGTGTCTGCAAGGGCTTCTTGGAAGACTTTTACAGAGTCAGGGCCGATATCTAAACCCATCCAACCATCGGGAATGTTGTCAATACTGACGGTTTGAGAATTAGCATCAGGGGCAAAATTGTCTGCTACCACCACATCTGTAGGTAACAACAAACTCACACCACGTTCTTTAGCTTTAGCTTCCAAAGCCTTCGCCAGTTCTAGCTTGTCTTCTTCAACCAGAGACTTACCAACATTCAAACCACGGGCTTTGTAGAATGTGAAAATCATCCCACCACCGATGATCAGCTTGTCGCACTTCTCCAACAGAGTTTCAATTACACCGATTTTGCTGGAAACCTTGGAACCACCAATAATAGCAGCCAAAGGACGCTGGGGACTTTCAATTGCACTTTGCAGGTATTGCAATTCCTTCTCCACCAAATAGCCAGCTACAGAAGGACTCAGGAATTTAGTCACCCCTTCTGTAGAAGCATGGGCGCGGTGTGCTGTCCCAAAAGCATCATTGACATAAAAATCAGCATTAGCCGCCAATTTTTTGGCAAATTCGGGATCATTTTTTTCTTCTTCTGGATAAAAACGGACATTTTCTAGCAGTAGTACTTGCCCATTTTGCAATTCTGCTACCTTCGCTGCCACTTCATCGCCAATAGAGTCATCGGTTTTCACAACTTCTTGCCCCAATAACTCAGATAGTCTCTTAGCAACCGGGGTGAGGCGCAATTTGTCATCCACACCTTTGGGACGGCCAAAATGGCTTGTTAAAATGACCTTAGCTCCCTTCTGCGTCAAATCTTGGATGGTTGGCAGGGCAGCACGAATGCGAGTATCATCTGTGATGTTGCCTTGGTCGTCCACAGGCACGTTAAAGTCAACACGCACCAAAGCGCGTTTACCAGACACATCACCAGCAGATAAACTTGCTACAGTTTTTTTAGACACAGCCAAACCCTCCTGATTACCTTTTTGTTATTGTTTTGAAATATATCCATCCAGATTTTACCGGAGTCGGGGGTGCGGAGGTGCAGCGATGTTCAAGACAGTTCTATTTCCAATCGATCAAAGTCGGGAAGCACGGGAAGCTGCTGATGTAGTAATTAACGTCGTGCAGCAATATGGTAGTCGCCTAGTATTGCTATCTGTGGTAGAGGAATCTGCGACAGATGCACCTAATGCTGATCCTATGGTGTCTCCAGAGGCAGTTGCCAAGCTGCTAGAGAATGCCCAGGCTTTATTTTCGCAACAAAATATTTCCTCAGAAATTTTGGAGAGACAAGGCAAACCAGCCTTTACTATCTGCGATGTTGCTGATGAGATTGGTGCGGATTTAATCATTATGGGTTGTCGGGGGCTAGGTTTAACCGAAGAGGGCGCAACAGACAGCGTGACGACTCGTGTCATCAACCTTTCCCCTTGTCCAGTGTTGATAGTACCTTAACAGGACGTTTGAAAAGTCTGTTTCTTTGTCATGTTGAATGCAGCGTAGCGGAATGAAACATCTCGGTATGTGCCACAAAACCTAGATTCTTCCTGACGCGGAGCGTAAGGAAGAATGACATTTTTATACCTACCGAAACTTTTCAAACACCCTCTAAGCGTACTGAGTATTAAAGCTTGGCAAGACTAATGATTTGTGCATTAAGTGTAGGTTAGGTGGAGGCTTTGCGTAACCCAACATTAATATCCATACTGGGTTTTTAAGATCCATGTTGGGTTGCGCTACGCTTAACCCAACCTACATCTACAACCTACCAATACACAACTTTAGGCTTGCTATACTACTACATTTCTTTTTGTAAATTTAACAGAGAAAAAGCGTAGCCTAAAAATATGAATTGTATTTAATCAGGAATGGAGATGAAACTGAAGTGAAGTAAGTGATGACAAGGGTAAAAAATTGGCAGTGGAAATTTAAACTGAAATTAAAACATCGTCAAAGTCTGAAAATTATTTTGGCTATGGTTTTGCTGTGCCTGGGAGTGAGGTTACTGCCTTATTTTGCGCCGATTCACACCGCAGATATTATCCAAAATCAACAGGCGTTAGAATTTAGCGATCGCCACGGGCTACAATTAGGCACAATCCTCACCCGTGATCAAGAACATACCGCCGTTGTGGACTTAAAGCAAGTTTCACCCCAATTTATCCAGGCAATTTTAGCGGCTGAAGATGGTAACTTCTATGATCATGGCGCATTAGATATCCAAGCGATCGCTCGTGCTATCCAACAAACAATTCAGCATCAAAAAATTGTTTCCGGTGCTTCCACTGTTACCATGCAATTGGCGCGGATGCTAGCCCCATCTCCCCGTAACTTCTCAGGAAAACTCCATGAGATTTGGCTAGCTTGGCGATTAGCCGCCGGGATGAACAAAGACGAAATCCTCAGCGCATATATTAATCGCTTACCGATGGGAGGTAATATCTATGGTGTAGAAGCAGCCGCTAGAACTTACTTTTCCATCCCCGCCAGCGACTTAAATATTGCCCAAGCCAGTTTTCTCGCTGCTATCCCCAATAATCCCACCTACTTCGACCCTTTACGGCATGAGGAGCGACTCAAGCAGCGACAACAATACGTCCTCAATCGCATGGTAGAAGATAAGTATATTACCCAGCAGATAGCCCAAAAAACTCTGACGGAAAAAGTAGTCTTCCAATCCCGTCAGCGAGGAATCATTGCCGCACCCCATTTTTTATTCTGGTTAGCCAGTCAGTACAATACCCAAAACCTTTCTCCCCATCCCCAAACCTCCCTCATCCGCACCACCATAGATCAACCTTTACAGCAATTTGTCACCGCCCAAGTACAGCAAGTCATTTCCACCCTCGCCGCCAATAACGTCCACGATGCAGCCGCTTTAGTCATTGACAACCACACCGGAGAAGTTTTAGCTTACGTCGGTTCACCTGATTACTTTAACGAAACCCAACTAGGACGCAATGATGGTGTACAAGCGCTACGTCAACCAGGTTCTACCCTCAAACCCTTTGTCTATGAATTGGCTTTAGAAAAAGGTGCAATTCATCCCAATACCATCTTGGCCGATGTCCCCACCCACTACGCCATTCCCGGCGCAAAACTCTACAGTCCCACAGATTACACCCAAAACTTTCTCGGCCCAGTACGCATCCGCATAGCCCTAGCCAATTCCCTGAATATACCCGCAGTGCGAGTCTTAGAAAAAATCGGTGTGCCAATTTTCTTAGAACGGCTACGTCAACTAGGTTTTACTCACCTCCAGCAAACCCCAGAATATTACGGTTTAGGTTTAACCCTCGGCAGTGGTGAAGTCACCCTCTGGGAACTAGCCCAAGCCTACCGCACGATCGCCCAACAAGGCAAAATCACTCCCCTAGTCACTACCATTCCTCATGCCCAGCCTCCCACTCCCCACTCCCCACATTCAACAACATGGCAACTGCTCACCGATATTTTGAGCGATCGCCATGCTCGTGCCACAGCTTTTGGTGTAGACTCAGTGTTAAACTTGCCCTTTGAGGCAGCCGTCAAGACTGGTACTTCCTCCAACTTCCGCGATACTTGGACAGTGGGCTTTACCAGCGATTACACCGTAGCCACTTGGGTAGGAAATTTTAACGGCGAACCCATGCGCCAAGTATCGGGAGTTACTGGTGCAGCGCCTTTATGGAATCGCATCATGTTACATCTGCATGAACACCAACAACCAGCGCCTTTGCCATCTCCATCGGGATTAATCAAACTACCTATATGTGCTGTCTCTGGTTTAAAACCTACACCAGACTGTAACTCTATAGTCCAAGAATATTTCTCCCCGGAAGATAAAATTGCCTACGAGACTCAGCAGGACTTCAGTTTACCACCAGAGTATGACGAATGGATAGCAAAACATCAGGCATCAAGTTTAGTGGCAGATAAATTCAGGATTGTTTCTCCCCATAATGGCGATTCATTTTTGTTCTATCCTGATGCAGCACAGCAAAAATTGCAATTTCAGGTAGCCGAAAATCCCACCACACCTGTAGAGTGGTGGCTCAATGGAGAAAAGCTAGATAGTCAAGTTAATGCCTTCTCTTGGACTTTGCGCCCTGGTAACTGGACTTTGGCAGCTAGAAGCGGGGAACTGCATGATCAAGTTAGCTTCCAAGTAGAGTTAGCCAATATCTATCCCACACGGCGTGGATTTTCTCTGGTGAATTCTCAAAGATACTAGATAGGGCTTACGCACTCAATGCTATTTTGGTTCGTTCCATACACGAGGGTCAATTCGTACTACAGCCAGGAAGAAAAACATCAAACCGAGAGGGCCTGTAGGTGGAGTATGAGATAAACTAAATAAAATTGCTGCTAACATCAGTAAAATCACTGACAAGCGATCTACCCCCACTTGGGCTAGAGCGATCGCAGCAGCCGTTACTCCAACTAACCATCCTCCTGCACCAAGTATCCCAATGACGGATAAAGTGCTACCACCAATAATCGGATCAAAAAAGAGCAGGTTTACTTGCTGAGACACAAAAGATTGCACATTAGGAGGTAAGTTACGCGCACTACGGATCAACATCCCTCCAGCGATACCTGTAATTGCATCTAGAGATGTATAGAAAACGATAAAGAATGCCATACCCATCCGGCTAATTCTGGCAGCCAATCCACGCAAATATTTAACCATCAAGAAAACTGCCAGCGCCACGAGTCCAAATAAAGGTACTTGCAACAGGTGAAGCGTGAGCCACCAATCTACTTGTGGCAGGATGGAATCAAAAGCACTTTTACTAGGCACTCCCAGAGGATGCCAAATTTCTAGAATCCCCAGTATTAGAGGTGAAAGGACGATAACTAGTTGGCGTAGTATCGCCCATTTATCTGTGTAAGTATCTGCAATCTTCATGGGTAGCAGTTAAGCAAGACACCTGCTCGTTCAAATTGGCTTTATGCTCGTGGATTTAATCTTATT